>JAAUTN010000040.1 GCA_012031415.1 Leptolyngbyaceae cyanobacterium SM1_4_3
AGTGAGTATTAAGTGTCATTGATGAAGGTTGAAGTGTCATTGAGTGAAGGTTGAAGTGTCATTGATGAAGGTTGAAGTGTCATTGATGAAGGTTGAAGTGTCATTGATGAAGGTTGAAGTGTCATTGATGAAGGTTGAAGTGACACTAGCCAAGCTCTGAGCAGAGGTGCGTCGTGACGCACCCTACTGAACTGGGGTGTTGTCTAGATCTACAAGTTGTCAGATCGATGATTCATGCTAGACCGACAGCGGCGATCGCCAAGTCAATTACCTTAATCGCCACAAAGGGGGCGATTACACCTCCTAGACCGTAGACTAGGATGTTGCGCTGGAGCAGTTGATTGGCAGTGAGCGGGCGAAATTTAACTCCGGTTAGCGCCAGCGGAATCAGGGCAGGAATGATCAGAGCGTTGTAGATCAGCGCCGATAGGACGGCTGACTGAGCGCTGGCTAATCCCATCACATTTAGCGCTCCGATGCCTGCACTGGCAAACATGGCGGGAATGATGGCGAAATATTTGGCGATGTCGTTGGCGATCGAAAAGGTGGTCAGCGCTCCGCGAGTAATCAAAAGCTGCTTGCCAATCGTCACCAGGTCGATCAGCTTCGTGGGGTCGGAGTCCAGATCGACCATGTTGGCAGCTTCTTTGGCGGCTTGTGTGCCTGAGTTCATGGCTACACCGACGTTTGCCTGCGCCAGAGCGGGAGCGTCGTTGGTGCCGTCTCCGGTCATGGCGACGAGTTTGCCCTGCGCCTGCTCGGTTTGAATCACCTCGATTTTGTCTTCTGGGGTGGCTTCAGCGATGAAATCATCGACTCCGGCTTCTTGAGCAATCACCGAGGCTGTAATTCGGTTGTCCCCAGTCAGCATCACCGTGCGGACTCCCATTCGGCGGAGTTGGTCAAATCGGTCTTTAATTCCCGGTTTGATGATGTCTTTGAGGTAAATCACGCCATAGATTTCGCTATTTTCACAAACGGCGAGAGGAGTGCCGCCCAGTTTAGAGATGCGTTCGTAAGCGGTATCGAGATCATCCGGTGGCTGACCGCCGCGAGAGCGCACAAAGCCGCGAATGGCATCGACTGCGCCCTTTCGCACCTCGCCACCGTCGGGTAGGTCGGTGCCGCTCATGCGGGTGCGGGCTGAGAATTCGATGCCTTCTGCTTTGCTGCGGTCAAAGTCAACCGTTGCCTTGAGCTTTTCGGCTAAGCGCACGATAGATTTGCCTTCGGGCGTTTCGTCAAAGACGCTAGCAGCCAGAGCCGTAGTCGCGACTTCAGCAACGGTATGCCTGCCCACCGGAATAAATTCTTCTGCCAATCGATTGCCCAGGGTGATCGTGCCAGTCTTGTCTAACACCAGCGTATTCACGTCGCCGCAGGCTTCAACGGCGCGTCCTGATGTGGCAACCACGTTGAACTGAGCAACGCGATCCATGCCTGCAATGCCAATGGCGCTGAGCAATCCGCCGATTGTAGTAGGAATCAGCGCCACCAGCAGAGAGATCAGAACCGTTATGCCAACGGGACTGTTGATGTAGTTGGCGGGAGTGGGCAGCGTTGCCACCACAATCAGGAATACCTGAGTGAGAACGGCTAGCAGCACCGTTAGGGCGATTTCGTTGGGGGTTTTGGTGCGTTCTGCGCCTTCGACCAGGGCAATCATTCGATCGAGAAAGCCTTTGCCCGGATCGGCCGTGACGCGAATGACTAATTCATCTGAGATGATCCGAGTGCCGCCCGTGACGGAGCTAGCGACATCGGAGCCTGGTTCTTTTAGCACGGGAGCCGATTCGCCTGTGATCGCGGATTCATCGACGGAGGCAACGCCCTGAATCACTTCACCGTCTGCCGGAATGATGTCGCCTGAAATCACCTGGATGCGATCGCCCTGCCTTAAACTCGTCGAACTCACCTGCTCTACTAAATCGTCGGGCAGCAATCGACGAGCAGTGGTTTCAGACTTGGTTGACCGCAGTGCGTCTGCTTGTGCCTTGCCGCGCCCTTCTGCGACCGCTTCGGCAAAATTGGCAAACAGCACGGTAAACAGCAAGATTAGCGTCACCAGACCGTTAAACAGCCTTGAGTTGGTAGCACCTGCGGTGCCAAACAAGTTGGGAGCAAGGGTCAGCAAAGCGGTGATTAGCGTCCCAACCCAGACGACAAACATCACCGGATTTTTGATTACAGTTCGCGGGTCAAGCTTGACAAACGCCTGCCGCAGTGCGCGTTGATAAAGTTTTGATGTATCGGCTTTAGGCGTGTGCCGCCGCTGCTCTCGCGGATATCCCGATTGCCGAGGTTTAAGAGAAGAATTAGGATTCATGATCGTTGTTTACTTACAGTCCAAAGTCACTCACTTCAGGGGGGCAGATCTGCGACTTCTTGAAGAAGTCGCAGATCTGAGGTCTGGGTACTTGTCTTTACAGTCCGTTGGCAATTTCAAACGCTTCTGCAACGGGGCCGAGGGCCAGCATGGGGAAGAAGGTCAGTGCCCCCAGGATTAAAATCACGCCCGCTGTCACGCCTGTAAATAGGAAGGTATCGGTTCGCAGCGTTCCGGTGGTTTCGGGAACGGGCTGCTTTCTGGACATGCTGTCTGCCAGCAGCAGCAGCGCAATGATGGGAATGTAGCGACCTGCCAGCAGCGAAAAACTGGCGCTGAGGTTCCACCACAGGGTTGCATCGCCCAATCCTTCAAACCCAGAGCCGTTGTTGGCAGCGGCAGAGGCATATTCATAAATCACCTGAGAGAGTCCGTGAAAGCCAGGATTGCTAATGCCTGAGAGCGATTCTGGGAACGCCAGAGTGATCGCGCCAGGAATCAGGATGGCGATCGGGTGAACGAGTAGAATCACGCTGGCTAACACAATTTCTCGCTTCTCAATTTTGCGACCGAGAAACTCCGGAGTGCGCCCGACCATCAGCCCAGTGAGAAACACAGTCAGAATCAGGAAGACAAACAGGTACGCCGTACCCGTGCCCTGCCCACCCCAAACAATCTGCAAAAACATATTGAACAGCGTGGTGAAACCGCCTGTGGGCATGAGAGAATCGTGCATTCCATTCACCGCGCCACACATGGTTCCGGTGGTGGCGACTGCCCACAGCGCCGTTAGCGCCCAGCCAAACCGAACTTCTTTGCCCTCCAGGTTGGGAGTTTGTTCGCCCAGGATGGCGTTAACGAGCGGATTGCCCTGATATTCACCGATGGCGCGATCGCAATCAGTCCTGCAAACAAAATAAACACCATGCCAAAGAGCAGCCGCCCCTGCTTCCGGTTGCCACTCATAATTCCGTAGGTGTAAATCAGCGCCGCCGGAATAATCAGCATGGCGAGGGTTTCTATCAAGTTGCTAAACCCATTGGGATTCTCAAACGGATGAGCCGAGTTGATGCCAAAGAATCCGCCGCCGTTTTCACCAAGCTGTTTGATGATTTCAAAGTGAGCAACCGGGCCTCTGGCGATATATTGAGTTGCACCTTCAAGCGTAGTTGCCACTGCTGGTCCAGCTAGCGTTTCGGGCACCCCAGCGACAAGGAGAGCGATCGCCCCCACGACTGAAAGGGGTAACAAAATGCGCGTGATAGATAAGGTCAGATCTCGGTAAAAGTTACCGAGAGGTTGACCCGTTAGACCCCGGATGAAGGCGATCGCCACTGCAAGCCCCGTTGCCGCCGAGGTAAACATCAAATACCCCAGCGCTAACACCTGACTGGCATAGCTAAACGTCGTCTCACCGGAATAATGCTGCTGATTTGTATTGGTCGTAAATGAGATAGCCGTATGCAGCGCCAAATCCCAAGAAGGTGCCGACAAATTTGTGGGATTGAGCGGCAAAATTCCTTGCAGCAAAAAGATCAAAAAGACCAAAATGCCCATGACCAAATTGCTATACAGCACCGCACGCGCATACTGCCATCCGGTCATCGATTCCTGATAGCGCAGTCCACCCAAAGCGTAAATGAGCCGCTCTAAAGGTGAAACAAATCGGTCAAGCCAGGTACGTTTTGTTTGAAAAACATTAGCGATATATCTCCCCAGAAATGGAGACACTACTGCAAGAACCAGCAGTATCAATGAAATTTGTAGAAACCCTTGCCAAATCATAAGTTAAACACAATTTTTGCTTTACGAAAGTTACCTTGCTTGCTCTAAGCACACCTTTAACTCAGGTAGAAATATTGGGTTGACAGCAACAGCAACAACAAAATCATTACCGCAAATTACTGGGTCTTCATTTGCAAAAATGACTTTTCCCTGTCGGATTAACCCCACAATTCTGCATTGCTGGGGTAAGCAAAGTTCAGAAATATTGTGACCACAATTTCGATTGTGAGGTTGAATCCAAACTTGAACGAGCTTTGGCTGATGGAAAGACATACTTCAACAGCAGCATTACTTTATCTGCTGTTCTGAAATCTAATTACTCTGATTATGCAGAAGATCTTGTGTATCTAAAAGGTATAGTTAACCGTTTATCTAAGAAATAAATTGCTCAATCTAAACGCAAATATATAGACACGTTTAGGAAAATGAAAATCATCTATACTTGCAGGTATAAATTTGCGCTAAACGATGGTTTTTCGCCTAAATTAATGCTTAGATGCCTGTGTTCTGATTCAGCAAAACAATCAAAAAATTTAGTTTGTAGCCTAGAAAGAATGTGAGGGCGTAGCATTCAGCAGATAATCCTTGAAGCGAACCAAAGTTTTTTGCCTGAATGCTACGCCCCTACGGAGGACATTAGGACATTCACGACTGTTCAACCCTCCTCTGATTCTCTAAAATTCAGCTTCTATAATGTCCAACCGATCGCCAACTCACACACCTGACTATTTTCACCAGCCCTCAAAAGCGCGGGGGCTAATTGTGATCATGTTTTGTGTCGTGATCACTCTGGAATATTCCACACCGCCGCCCTATGTGTTTGGCTACCTGTATATCGGCGCAGTTTTGCTAGCAGATTCGCGGCTGAGTCGAGCAAATAGGATTCAGGTAACGGCGATCGCCATCAGCCTCACCATGCTCAACCTGGTCATTCCTGGGGTTGAGCCGATCAATTTCGCGACCCTGATTAATCGTCTGATTGCAGTGATAGCGCTAGTTGTGACGAGTTGGTTGAGCGATCGCAACCGTCAGTTTGAGCAGGCGATCGCCCAACAGCAACTCAAACTGCAAACTCAAGAACATCTCAACCACGTGCGAGAAGATTTTGCTTCAACCCTGACCCACGACCTCAGAACGCCATTGTTGGGGGCGATCGAAACCTTGAAAGCCTTTCAGCAAGGAAAGTTTGGCACCGTCACAGCCACTCAGCGCCGAGTTCTAGAAATTATGGCTCGTAGCCACCAGGCTAGCTTGCAGTTGGTTGAAACCTTGCTAGATGTTTATCGCAACGACACGGAAGGGTTGAAACTCCAGCGGAAACCCGTAGACCTTAGGACCCTGGCAGACGAAGCCGCCGCCATGCTGACCGAACTAGCGGCTGCCCGTCGAGTACATTTGCGTCTGCGCTGTGGAGAGTCAGACTTCCGCCAGTCATTTTGGGTGAATGGAGATGTGCTTCAGCTTCGGCGCGTTTTCGTCAACTTGTTAGAAAATGGAATCAACCATTCCCTGCGAGGGGGCAAAGTTGAAATTGTGATTACCCATACTGATACTTCTCATGTCGTGAAGGTAATCGATAGCGGACGAGGGATCACGTCTGATGAGTTGCCCCTGCTGTTTGAACGGTTTTATCAGGGACATGGCGATCGCCAAACCAAAGGGTCTGGTCTAGGGCTTTACCTCACCCGACAAATCGTTGAAGCGCACGGTGGCACCATCTGGGCAGAAAACGGCTCATCTCAGGGTGCTGTGTTTGGATTCTGCCTTCCAGCACTAGTTCCTGCTGCATCTGCCTCATAACCCGCGACATGAAATTTCCCCTACGCATTCTGCTGGTAGAAGATGACGAGCTATTTCGCCTCGGACTGACGACTCGGCTTCAGCAAGAAGATGGGCTAGAAGTAAGCGCAGAAGCCGAAGATGGCGAAGCAGCAATAGAGCTTGTTGGCGATCGCCCCTTTGACCTGGTTTTGCTCGACGTTGGGCTACCCGGCATCGGCGGCATCGAAGCCTGCCGTCAAATCAAACAGCAGCAGCCCAACCTGCCCGTGTTAGCGCTCACCTCCCACTTTCAAAAACCGTTAATTGCCCGTTTGATTGAAGCAAAAGCGCAAGGCTACTGCTTAAAAGGGATCGCGGCTGAGTCTCTAATTTTGGCAATTCGCTCCGTTGCAGCAGGGGCTTCATGGTGGGATTCCACTGCAACCCAAGAGATCCATGCAGCATTTCAAGCCGACTACCCAACGCCGATTTCAGAGCAGCCACCAGAGAACCTATTAACCCGACGAGAGCAAGAGATTTTAGCTCTAGTAGCGAAAGGGCAAAGCAATCAGGAAATTGCCAAAATCCTCTATATCGCGCCGGGAACCGTCAGAGTCCACGTTCACACGATTCTGCAAAAGCTGGATGTGCGCGATCGCACTCAAGCCGCCGTTCTTGCACTGCAAAAAGGATGGGTTGCTTCAGATTTTCTGCAATAACGCCTTATCACCGACAATATTAACCGACGATATTAACCACCACTGGACTCACCCTTTCCACCACCTGAGTCACCGTTTCAGAGCAAACATCTAGCAAGCGATCGCCATTCAACTTACATCCTTACAAGCCCCAACCCATGCGGCCCACCGATGCGAAGCGCGTTATGCCACCTACCCGTAGACCCTTGCGGAGGGGGTCTGGGGGACGGGCTTCGTCCCCCAGTGGGGGTTTGGGGGCAAAGCCCCCAAAAAGTCTCTGCTTAAACCAGAAGATTTCCTAAACCCTCGCCTCCAGAGACTTGAGGTATTCCGTATTCACACCTGACTCACGGGTTAATGCAATCTTCCCTGTCCGAGCAATCTCCCGAATGCCAAAGCGATTGAGAACCTGCGCGATCGCCACCATCTTCCCTGGATCGCCCACCACCTCAATTGTCAGCGAATCTTCCGCCACATCCACCACCCGCGCCCGAAAAATTTGTGCCAATTCCACAATTTCAGAACGGTTAGAGCTAGTCGCATTCACCTTAATCAGCATTAGCTCCCGCTCAACGCAGGGCACCTCAGTAATATCCTGCACCTTCAATACATTGATTAGCTTGTAAAGCTGCTTCGTCAACTGTTCAATAATGCGGTCATCTCCCGGCACCACCATTGTGATTCGAGAAATGCCATCCTGCTCGGCCGGACCCACCGCCAAGCTTTCAATATTGAAACCGCGACGGGCAAACAAACCTGCAATCCGGGTTAAAACGCCTGCTTCATCCTCGACCAGGACTGAGAGGGTATGTTTCATGGTGGGTAAATGTCTTGGCAATCTAGGCAATAGCTCTTGATTTTAACGTGGTTTGGGGCGATCGCAAACTGTCTTCACGCTTCAAATCAGCAATGCGAAACTATCGCTATAGGTTGGAGATCGAGTTGGGGGACTGTAGACCACGTAAGATCAAAGTAATATTTGTCGCCTGAACGACTGTGGCTAAACTTTACTGGCTCGACCAGATTCAATCTGCAAATCGCAATCAAGTCGGGGACAAAGCTTTTTATCTAGGGCTGTTGGGGCAGAGAGGTTATCCTGTAATGCCTGGGGTAGTCGTTTCAGATTCCATATTTCGAGAATTTTTAGGAACAATTAACTGGCTGGAGCCGCTATTTGCCGACTTACCTAACTCGGCGCTCTACCTGGACGTAGACAATGCCCGTCAGCTTCAGGCGATCGCCCAGCAAATTCGTCAGGCCATTCAGTCAACCCCCTTATCAGCAGATTGGTTAGCGCAGTTGTTCACCGCTACTGGCGGCTGGCAATCCCCGGCGGTGATTCTGCGTCCCTCCTTTGCTTTAGAGTCCAGGCTAGAAAGCCTCAGCCATCGCACCACCGGACTACTTGCTAGTCAGGTTTGCTGGAATCAGCCAGACGCGATCGCCCAAAACCTGAAGCGCGTTTGGGCAGAGCTATTTCGGGCAAAAAGCCTGGTGTACTGGCAGCGATCAGGCGTTCAGCTTCAGCAAATCAACCTGGCAGTTTTGGTGCAGCCGATGGAGACAGCGATCGCCGCTGGAGATTTATACACTCACGGCACTCACCTCGAAATTCGAGCAACCTGGGGTTTAGGGACTGCTTTGGCTAAAGGGGAAGTCACCCCAGACTTTTACCGAGTCCATCAGCAGACGGGCACCATTCAAACCCAACAACTGGGCAGTAAAGCTCTTACCTACCATGTTGCAGCCCCTCCTCACTCATCGTCGTCAGCCTTTTCACCGCCGCAGTTTGAGGACTGCCTTCAGCCTGATTGGGTTGAGCCGTCGCAACAGGAACGTTCTGCTCTAACGGAGCCAGAACTTGAGCAGTTGATCCATTTAGCCCAGAGGCTATCCGCCGATTTAAGTCCATCGCTGCGGCTGGAATGGGCGATCTCGAAGAGATACCCGCAAGGGGTCGCCTCTCAGACCAACATTTCACCAGTTCTCTACCTGACACAAGCCAGCCCGCAGCCTTTGCTCTCTCCCCCTGGTGGCTTGCGATCGCCCACCCCCTCCGCCGCCGTTGTGCTGTCGATGTCTGCCCTAGCAAACTGGCAAGTTTCGGGCACCTCTTCCTTAGTTGTCAAAGGCATAGGCGCTGCCTCAGGGCAAATTTTTGGCAAAGCCTGGGTTGTGCCTGACTCAATTCAATCTGCGGTAGATGTGCCCGTCGGCGCAGTCTGGATTGCATCTCAAATGACCCCAGACTGGATCTTTGAACTAAAACAAGCCGTTGGAATTGTTACCGAGCAAGGCGGCATGACCAGTCATGGTGCGATTGTGGCGCGTGAATTAGGAATTCCGGCGGTAGTTGGCGCGGCGAATGTAACCCAGCTAATTCAGGCAGGAGAAATGCTGTTTCTAGATGGCGATCGCGGTGAAGTTTACCGAGTTGAAGAAGAACCGACTCCGCCCCATGCCACTGCACCCGTCGAACCCTCTCACCTGCTAGCTCAAACGCCATTTCATCCCCCTCAACCGCTGGCCAGTCCTCAACTCCTGGAGCATCATTCCTCTAGGACTGATTTTTACAGCGCCTCAAAATCCTCTGATTTGCCCAGCACCCAACTCATGGTCAATCTCAGCCGCGTGGATCTGCTCCAGCAAACCCACGATTTACCTGTGGATGGGGTAGGTTTACTGCGCTCAGAGCAGTTGATTTTAGACATATTGGATCAGCAACATCCTGCTCTGTGGGCACAGGAACGACCGCGAGAACTGGTCGATCGCTTGGCAGAGCAAATTCGCCAATTTGCCCAGGCATTTTTACCGCGACCCGTATTTTACCGATCGTTGGATTTGCGATCGCACGAATTTCAATCGCTCCTGGGTCATCCAACCACCCCCGAACCGAATCCTACCCTGGGACTGCATGGCACCTTTAGCTACCAGGTCGATCCGACGCTATTTGACTTAGAGTTAGCAGCACTCAGACAAGTGCAGCAGTCTAGATTTGCCAACGTGCATTTGATTCTGCCCTTTGTCCGCACGGTTGAAGAATTTCGCTTTTGCTACAAGCGCATTTTGAATGCAGAACTCAAGCAAAATCCAAACTTTCAGGTATGGATTATGGCAGAAGTGCCCTCAGTCTTATTTTTGCTGCCCGACTACGCCCAGGCAGGAGTTCAGGGTATTTCGATAGGCAGCAATGATTTGACTCAACTGTTGCTAGGGGTAGACCGCGATCACGCTCTGATGTCGTCTGCGTATGATCAGCGCCATCCGGCTGTGCTGCGGGCGATTCAACACCTGATTCAGACGGCACGGCAGGTCGGGCTTCCCTGCTCAATTTGTGGTCAGGCTCCTTCCCAATATCCAGAATTAGTTGAACTGCTCGTGCGCTGGGGAATTAGCTCAATTTCTGTTAGTCCGGATGCCGTTGAGCAGACCCATGAGGCGATCGCCCGTGCCGAGAGAAGTTTACTGCTAGAAGCTGCCCGTCAACGGCTCATCTGACTCAACCTTGACAAATTGCTTTCAAAACCTGTAGCAATTCAACAGCCCGTTCAGGGTAAATCAAACTAATATCTGGAAAAAGCTGGTAAGTGGGCGGGTCGCCTTGCTCAAGATAAACAAACTGATAACGCTGACCATTTGTGGTTAGTCCCCAAACTGAAGCCTGAGTCTCCAAACTTTTGTAGGCATAAGTCAGCAATTGCGGCAAACCTTCTAGCACTTCTACACTCGTATTTTTAGACTCAATGACCAATATCCAAAGGGAGGTCGTGACTAGGTTTTCTTCAGTTTTATTGACCGCCAGGATGTCCATTCGTCCTTTAACAATAGACTCTTGATCAACGGTGGAAATGTCAGCAATGCCCTCTTCTAGGGTGATTTTAATTTGGGGTTGATAAAACCCAGCCAATCGCATCAAAGGTGCAAGTAGTAAAAATTTAACCTGCCCTTCTGAAATTTTTCCTGCGGCGTAATAGTTTTGGAAAGTATCCCGAATTTGGGCAAGTTCTCGCTGTTCAAATTCACTTAAAGGTTCTAAAGTCAGCCACGATGAGATTGAGTTGCCTAAACGCTGTTCAAATCTAAATAGGCGATAAACATCATCTAAAGACAAAGTGCTAGCGTCTAGGGTCGTAGCCATTGAATACCTTCCTGGGCGATTAATTTTTTAACTCTTTAAACGGGTAGTTTCCAAATTCTAACGGTATTGTCAGAACTGCCGCTGACCAGGGTTTTGCCGTCTTTACTGATGGCGATCGCATTCACCGTATCGGAATGGTCAGTCCAGGTATCAATCACTTTGCCTGTGTCCAGATTCCATAGCTTAATCGTGGTGTCGCTGCTGCCGCTGACCAGCAGTTTTCCGTTGGGGGTAATTGCTACTGCGTTCACATCTCTAGAATGGTCAGAGAAAGTGCGAATCAGTCCCCCAGTGGGTAAGTTCCAGAGTTTGATCAGCTTGTCTTTGCCGCCGCTGACCAAGAGATGACCGTTGGGGCTGATGGCGATCGCACTGATCGAATTAACGTGCCCTGTCCAGGCGGCAATTTGTTCTCCGGTGTGCAGGCTCCACAGCTTGATTTTGTGGTCAAGTCCGCCACTTGCCAGCAAATGACCATCAGGGCTAATGGCGATCGCCTTGATCATTCCCGCCACCCCAAACAGCGTTCGCAACAGCGTTCCGGTGCCCATTTGCCAGAGTTTAATCGTTCGGTCTTCGCCGCCGCTGACCAAAAGCTGACCGTCAGGCGTAACTGCCACCGCATTCACATCTCTGGAATGCCCCGTCAGCGTTCGCATCAAAGCTCCCGTTTGTAGATTCCACATCTTGATGCTGTAATCATCACTGCCACTCACGAGCGTCTTGCCATGTGGACTGATGGCGATCGCATTCACATCCTTCGTGTGTCCCGTCAGCGTAAACAACACTTCCCCGGTGTGCAGATTCCACACCTTCACCGTATCGTCTAAACTGCTGCTTGCCACCGTTTGAGCCATTGGACCCAGCGCCACACTCATCACCCACGAAGAATGTCCCGTTAACACACGCAGACAGTTCCCCCCAAGCTGTCCTCCAGATCGGGGTCTTGAAGGCAGCGGACTAGAAGTTAGTGGCGGACTAGAAGCAGGTCGAGGGGTGTGAGGCTGGCTGGACCCATTCGCAGACGGAACCCCAGGGCTAATCGGCGTAGCAGTTGGAGTAAACGGAACGTTATTTAGATCCCTCAAGACTTCCTCAGCCGACTGGTAGCGCTCATTCACCAGGTCTCTCAGCATCTTGTCCAAAATTCGCGCCAGATTATTGCTCACATTTACGCCCATTCTCAGCAAATAGTCTCGCCAAACCCATTGCCCATTCAGCGGGTCATACAAACTGTCCGGCTTCGTCTGAGTTAGCAAATTAAGGCACGTCGCCCCCAAACTGTAAAGGTCGCTTGCGGGATAAGCCCGCCCCCCCCGAAACTGCTCCAGCGGAGAATAGCCCTCTGTACCAATACGAGTTCCTGGCTCTGCCGCTACCGCTGCGGTTAACTGCTTAGCCACGCCAAAGTCGATTAGCACCAGGTGATTGTCAGCCTGACGACGCAAAATGTTGACCGGAGTGATGTCGCGATGAATCACCTGATGCTCATGCACAAACTTCAGTACAGGCAGCAGATCATTCAACACCTCTCGAATCTGCGCTTCTGTAAAAGCCCCTTGCTTACGCAACTGCTGCGACAGATTTTGCCCCTCGACAAACTGCTGCACCAAATAGAGATACTTGTCCTGCTCAAAGTAGGCTAGCAGCGTTGGAATCTGAGGATGTTCTCCTAGCTCGTGCAGCCGCACCGCTTCCTGATTAAATAGCCGAATTGCCTTGTCTAGAGATTTCGTTCCTTGAACCTGAGGCGAAAACTGCTTGATCACACAGCGAGCATTTAGCCTATCCTCATCTACAGCCAGATAAGTTCTGCCGAATCCACCCTGTCCAATCAGCTGTATGGCCCGATAACGACCTCTTAGCAACGCTTGTAGAGGTGCGCCACAATTGCGACAGACCTCTGCATCATCAGGATTTTGGGGCTTTCGACAACGGGGATTGAGACAACAAATCATGGTAGATGGGGCACTTGAGCAGTTGACAAATAACTTTAAGATTTTTCTTGGAGAGCAAGTTTTGCACCTTGAAACGAACTGAGCAATTCAGAATAGATGGAAGCGAAAAACTGTTCCTCCCTCCACAAGAGGGATTGTTTCCCCTAATATTGTCTGTGAGAGCAAACCCCTTCAGAAGCCTGGGGAACTGCTGTAGCTTTTTTCAACCCAAATAAGAGATCAAAAAGCAAGGGATATTCTCAAGATAGATCTCCATGAGAGAATTACCGTCACCAAAGACGCATAAATTTTCATAGATTGCTGATTTGTAACCCGATCAGACTGATTCAAGTCAACCGAATCTAGACTGAGCGGTTCATGTAGATTCGCTGTTGCTGCAAGACCTGGCGGTAGAGTTCTTCTAGTAAGGTGATGTTTTGACTGAGTGTATAACGGTCTAGCACTCGCTGACGAGCTTTACGCCCCAGCAGTGTCGTTAGCTCAACGTGGTCACGAAAGACGGGCAGTAGAGTCTGTAGTTGGGTTGAGACGCGATGTGTATTGAGAACAATGCCTGCGCCGTCTTCTAGCACCTCTCCATCGGCTCCAGCGTCGGTTGCGATGCAGGCGACTCCGCAGGACATCGCTTCTAGCAAAGATAGGGAAAGCCCTTCGACTAGCGATGGCAGAATGAACATATCTGACCCGCGTAAAATTTCGATGCGCCGCTGTTCATCGGCGACGAAACCTAGCCAAACAATGCCATGCTCTGAGCCATAAAAAGCTTGGAGTGAAGGGGCAAGTGGGCCATTGCCGACGATCGCCAGTTTGCTGTTGGCTTCCATCTCAGAATGTTTCCAGGCTCGGAGCAGGGATTCAACATTTTTTTCAGCCGCGATTCTACCTTGATAAACAAACAGCCGCTGGGCGTTCAGTTCTGTTTTGATTCGGGATAACCCAGGAGAATATTTTTCAGCATCGACTCCATTGGGAATGATTACAACTTGAGCTTCTGGAACACCTAAACGTACCAGCAGATCACGCTGGATGTGTGAGAAAACAATAACGCGATGATAGTGCGCCAGGAAGGGAGCATAAAGCTGATACATCAAATGCTGAGTGCCTGAGGTCAGGTTACGCCGCTTGCGGTCAAAGGGCGGGTGAAAGGTGGCAATCAGGGGCAGGTTTAGCTCTTCACAAATTTCAGGCAGGACAAAATCGAGGGGCGATAAGGTGAGTGAGGCGTGAACCAGATCGGGTTTGAGCCGACGCAATGACTGGATCAGGACTTTGCTCGATTTGAAGGATGGAATGGTGTAAATTTGCGATTTGTAGAGGAACGGGATGGAGACTTCGTGCCGCTCAGACTGAATATCGTCAGTTTCTTCTTCTTGAGCAAAATGTAGGAAATTAACCTGATGTCCTCGATCTAGCAGCGCGTTTGTGACTTCTCGACCGTAGGTGACGTTGCCACAGAACGGTGACTTTTTCCCAAGCCATGCTATGTGCATTCAAGTGTGTCGCTTTAAGTTTTGATTAAGAGATATTTTGTCTAATATCAGGATTTAATCACTTATTGAGGTGTTTTGGGCGATCCTTCGCGAGAAATGTACCAGGTGAGAGTGCCGCCTGCGATCGCCATCACCGCCAGCCCCACAAACACAACCTGAAGCCCAAACAGCGTCTCAGCCACACCCGCCAGTGCTAGCGGCAAACTCAGGGCAATATTTACCGCATTGTTTTGTAAGCCAAACACCTTGCCCCGCATCTCTTCGGGTGTTTCTTCTTGAATTGCAGTCTGCATGGGAATGCCTACAATTGCAGCAAAGCCTCCCATCGCTACCAACATCAGCAGTGTCGGCACCAGTTCCCAGGCAAACAGGGGAATAGCGGCTAGTGATGCACTCATGCCAATCGATCCACAGAGCGCAAGCTGGGCGCGAGAAAACCGCTGCCCAAAGTAGCCCAATATCGTTGCCCCAATACCCATGCCAATGCCGCCTGCCGCCAGCAAAAAGCCAAACTGAGATGACTTAATTGCAGGCATAATTTCTGCCAGACGCACCGCCAGAACTGCCAGGGCTGCGAAGATAGAGAACAAAACCACCAGTTGAATTAGGGCTGCCCGTACCCGCCCCTGCTGCCCTAAGTAGCGCAATCCGTCTTTAATGTCTTGCCAAACGTGGGGCGGCTCTTGTTGCTCAAGGTGGTCGCCTTTTTCGCCTGTTTTGAGCAGCAGGAGCAGGAGTCCGGCGATCGCATAGCTAGCTCCCACGATCACTTCCTTACCGATATCCAGATTGCCGCTGAGCCATGCTACCAGGCGATCGGCTAGCTGGAGCAGTGGTTCTCCTACAGCAAAACCGATGATGACTGAAGCCATCATCGTCGTTGTATATAGCGAGTTAGCCGACAGCAAATGCTTGCGTTCCACGATTAGCGGAATCACTGCCTGCTCTGCGGGAGCAAAAAACTGGGTCAACGTTGACACCAGAAACGTGATTCCCAGCAGCATATAAAATCCGATGGGCAGTCCGGCAAAGGGCGACCAACCCTGGGAAATCCATAGCAGCGGTGGCAGAATCAGAACCAGACCGCCTCGCAGCAAGTTCGTTGCCACGAGAACAGTTTTCTTAGACCAGCGATCGACGTACACGCCAGCCACCGACCCAAACAGCACTGCCGGAATGGTAAACGCAATCATAATCGACGACACCCAGCCGCTGATAGTTTGCCCCTCTGACTGAAACCGACTGGCGATGAGGGCAATCATCAGCACGAGGTAAACTTTGTCTGCCAGTTGTGAAAAAACCTGACCGCTCCAGAGGGCTAAAAAGTTACGATTTTTCAAGACTGGCCAAAACCCGTGTGTCGTTTCTTCTACCTCAGGGGCAGGTTTCTCACTGAGGTCAAGGCTATCGGGGTTTTCCGAGGCTAATGCAACCTTGCCGCTGTTGCCATTACCACCAGGATGATTGCTGCTGCCGTTGTGCCCCTTACTGCCATTGGGGTTGCTACCGTTGCTATTGCTGTAACCATTGCTCGTGTCGTCATCGGGTTGCCAGTCAATCGGCTTTTTATCGACCTGCATATCAGTACCATATCGACCGCCCTCAAGGTTGGGGTCAAGCTGGCTGAGCATGGGCATCTGCACGTCCAGGTCTGAATCAAACAATCGCATCATGATTTAAGAAGATGGAATGGGCTGCGGCAAGGGGGAGAAGCAGGTATCAATCAAAGCGGCAGAGCGAATCGGCTGATCCAGGTGATATTGAGCATAATGCCTTAAGATTCGCTCAATCGAAAGCCAGATTTGTTCGGGCAGGGGTTGCTCAATTGGGTGTTCTTGGGGTTGGGCAAGCGTCCCATCAGGCTGAATCAGGTCAGGCTGAGATAACTGCTGGAGCAGGGCAAGCTCCGTTGCGTTGAGTTGAAGATGGAGTTCAGCGTTCTTTTTAGGAGAACGAGCCGTTGGGTAACTGGGTGCAGACTCACGGACGAAACCTGAGTGATGGCCCACCTGCCTTCCCTCAGGTTGACCTGGCTTAACTTGATCCCGAATGATTGACTTACCTGCGTTGGATTGGGTGGCAGACAGAGGTGTCAACTGATCTAGCTCTGCTAGGCTGACGATTCCACCTGCTACTGCGCTGAAGCCAACGCGCCAGCTAGGGTCAGCAAAATTAGGCACTAAAATCTGCTGAGTTACACAACAAAGCCGCACCTGAGGCGCAACACCCGCCAGAGCTAGCAGATGAAAGGTCGCATGAGCCAGACTCGCCAGCGTTGCTGCTCCTGGCAGCTTTTCTAGGCGGTTCAGATGCTCAGTCAGCAAACAAAACAGCTCTTCTTGCGGCTGTTCGCTTAAAGCCTGAAAAAGTACGAGTTCTGCCAGATATTGGCTTGCCGTTAACTTCTTCAGGTCTTGACTTAAGCCAGCATAAGACTGTACGCTTTCCGCCTGAGTAATTTTATCGAGGCTCCGCCCCTTTGCAATCAGTAATTGGTTGACTACAAATAAACCGCTACGTCCGCCCAAAGAAGACTTGTGCTTCCGCGCACCTGGTGCTACCACTCGGATTAGGCCAAACTCCCGTGTTAAGACAGTCAGCAGGCGATCGCTCTCTCCCAGCGGCATACTTTTGAGGTTGATACCAGTGGCTTTGTAGGTTCCACCCATAAAGGGAAAGGGGCTAGGGATTGGGGGCTGAAGGCTAGGGGCTAATTTTGGAGTGAACTCAAAACGCTTCACTCCTCAAAGTTTTGCTTCTTCCAGGGTATCGCGCTGGTGGACTAGATCGGGCCCGCGAGAGGTGCCTAGACGGGTTGCGCCTGCCAAAATCAGGGCGATCGCCTGCTCAACCGTGCGAATGCCACCGGCTGCCTTAATGCCGACGCGATCGTTAGAAACGGCTTTGAGTAACCTGACATCTTCGACCGTAGCTCCACCATACCAGCCCGTACTGGTCTTGAGGAACTGAACGCCTGCATCTAGGCAGATTTCTGCGGCTATCTTTTTCTCACTTTCGCTCAGCAGCGACATTTCTAGAATTGCTTTGACCGTCTGATCGGTCGCCTCACAAATTTCCGCCAGTTCCCGATGCACTTCCTCGATTTTGCCTGACTTTAGCCAGCCCAGGTTAATCACGACATCTAGCTCAGTTGCTCCATTATCAGCCGCCTCTTGAGCTTCGTAGAGCTTCACTGCCGAGGTGGTCGCCCCGGTGGGAAATCCAATCACAGTGCAGACTTGGGGACGTTTTCCGTGCAGCAATTCCACCGCCTGACGCACATACGCCGGATATACACAAACCGCCGCGAAGCCAAACAAATCTGCCTCCTCGCAACACTGAGCCACCTGTTCTGGGGTAGCCGTTGGGCTAAGCAGCGCATGGTCAATAAATTCCGCTAAATTAATCCGTTTAGCATAGTCAGCATAATTTTCTGCCATAAAGTCTCTCTTAAAAAATTCCTGAGAAGGGTTTCATCTCCGCAGGGGCGAACGGCCATTCGCCCCTATCCAGAAATTTTAAACTCGTTGCCAAGCTGGAGCTTGGCAATGAGGCGATAGTTTGCTGAAATGAAATTAGTTTTGAGCTTCCAAAGCTGCCACTCGCTCTTCTAAAGCAAGCACTTGCTGTTTCGTTTCAATCACCAGCGTTGCCAGCCGATCAAACATCGGATCGCCAGACTGCAAGGTAGGAGGAGCCGTTTCAGGCGCTGGCTCAAGTTGAACTTGGCTGCTGTCGCCCTGACTCAATCTGGAGATAGCACTCTCTAGCCGACTGACCCTAGACCGCAGAGTAGTATTTTCCGTCTCTAATCTGGATATGCGGGAGCCAAGTTGGGAGGAGGTTTGAGCAAAGAGGGGAGCGCTAAGAAGGGTCAGAAGTAGAGTGAGGGCGATCGCCCCCCTTCCCGCTGGCTTCAGCAAACTCTTCAGCGATCTTGAAAGCAATTTCAACATCGTTAACATACAAACTCAGCAATATGTCCACCTTCATTCTGTCGCAAACTATGATTTATCCTCATACCAATTTAATTTGAGCCTGCACAGAATGAACCCTGGTGGAACAAGGGGCTTAAGCCCCTTGTTCAGCGCAACTTCATAAAGAATTGGTATCAGCAAGCATCAGCAAATAGTCCTCGCTAAATTTCCAATCAGTCCGTGTTCTCTTGCAGAATGTTTTGACAAGCAACCTCTTACCATCGTAGATATAGCGCTCCTAAATGATTTGTGAAAGTGCCCGCCCTCCGGGCGGGCACTTTCACAAATCATCTTTTTCACAAACAAATAGGATTGCTGTAGAGAACAATTAACGAATTTATGACAACACCAACTTTGTTGAAGCAATACGTCGAGCAACGGGATCAGGGGTATTGGATTGAGGGAACTCGGATATCACTCGATTCGGTTGTGTATGGCTTTTTGAGGGGTGAGTCTCCTGAAAGCATTGCCCAAAATTTTCCGTTGCTGTCTTTAGACCAAGTTTATGGTGGAATTGCTTTTTACCTGTCCAATTGAGAATTAATTGATGAATATCTAAAAGCCACAGAAGCAGAGTTTGAACAACTGCAAAAGCTTCTCAGAAGCAGGAATCCGCTTTTACATCAGAAGTTGAAAGCGGCTCAGAGCCAAAAGCAGAGTAAAGCGTGACAGTTTTCGATTTCAAGCTGATGCTGACCTTGAGCAAGCTATTGTGACTGGTGTAGTCCGTAGACAAGTTAGTCTTGACTTTCAATCGGCAAATGCAGCAGGGCTTGAGGGAAAAAAGATTCGGAGGTATTGGCGATCGCAGCACAAGCAGAAAGAATTCTAGTTACACGTTCTAGAACCCTATCCGTCTATTGCTCAAACGGCGTGTAAGTTCCGCCCAACGCCTCAACGATCGCTCTCGTATTTGCCACCATCATCTTGATATAAGAATCGCCATCCCCGTCTGGTGCGCCGATCGAGTCAGAATAAAGCTCCTGCGCGGCCAGTTCGACTTGCGCTTCTTCGGCAACGGTCTGGATTAGGGCTGGATTGATCGTCGTTTCAGCAAAAATGGTTGGAACTCCGGTTGCTCTCACCGATTCCACTAAACGCTGAACGGTTTGGGCGCTGGGCTGTTCCTCGGTGCTGATGCCGATTAGCGTCCCAATGACTTCCAGGGAATAGGCTTGAGCGTAGTACTGAAAAGCGTCGTGGGTGGTAACGAGTCGGCGATTTTCTGGGGGAATGGTGGCAATTTGCTCGGCAATCCAGGTGTCGAGGCGCTCTAGCTCTGCAACCAGATCTGCGGCGTTTTGCTCAAAGGTGGGGCGATCGCCTCTGACACTTCTATCAACGCATCCCGAATTGCATTCACCATCAGAATGGCGTTCTGCACATCCCCCCAAACGTGAGGGTCAGGCGCAGATTCGCCTTCAGCATTCAGAGGGGGCACGACTTCGCCCACAGCAACTTTCTCAGCGTCTACCCCAGCCGAATTCATCAGCCGAATCAGCCCTGGCTCCAGGTCATAGCCGTTATAAAGAATCAGGTCTGCCCGCTCCATTGCTACGGTGTCAGCCGGAACCGGTTCATAAACATGGGGATCGGCTCCCGGCTCTAGAATGCTCGTGAGTTGAATTTCTGAGCCGCCAATCTGCTCGGTCATATCAGCCAGAATTGTACTGGTTGCAACGACTTCAGGCGTATCAGCCGCCCCCGAATCACCAGAACCAGAATTTGTTGAATCACAGCCAACTGCTGTTAGCCCCGTGAAAAGAATGGCGATCGCCCACAGCTTCAGCCTGTGCTTTGAAGCTACTTGCCTTGCTGCCGCATCTTTGCATCCCCCTGAGAATCGAGACGATCGGGGTGGAGTGTGAGCGATCGCTCCTGTAGGAACTTTACGCATTTTCATATTTCTTTCATTTTGCTTGAACTATACTATTTCATATTCCTTTCATTTTCTATCTAAAGACCAGTCAAAGACAGTCTACTGTCCTCACAAAGACTCACTTTTATCCATCAGATCTCTGCCTTTGCGTCAGCCTTTAGCAACCTGGCTTAAGCCTTGTGACAGGGGGCGAGCAGGCAAAATGGACTTTACTGTAGAAACGTCGATAGAAACTTGTGGATAGGAAACTTTAAGAGCGCTGATAGGAAAAACACCGTGAATCCGATTGCCCTTCCGTTTCAAGCTAATTTGGTGCAGCAGCTAAACGTCTCAGGTCAAGTTGAGCAAACCTGTATGTCTTCCAGTGCATCCATTGCGATTAGCCAGTTGAGTGTGCGTTACCGCGCAGTTGAGGCGCTACACAACATCAATTTACTGATCCGTCCGGGGCGACTAGTTGGAATCTTTGGGCCAAACGGTGCAGGTAAAAGTACGCTGCTCAAAGCCATGCTAGGTCTAATTCCTAATGCCAGTGGGTCGGTGACATACCATAACAAGCCGCTAATGCAGCAGCTAGACAAGGTGGCTTACGTACCACAGCGATCGCAAATCGACTGGAGCTACCCAGCAACCGTGTGGGATGTGGTGATGATGGGCCGGGTCCAAAAAACAGACTGGTTTCGCCGCTTTTCGGTCATCAGTCGGCGTGTTGCTGCGGCTGCGCTGGAGCGAGTTGGCATGGAGAAATATCGCGATCGCCCCATTGGTCAGCTCTCTGGCGGTCAGCAGCAGCGAGTGTTTTTGGCACGGGCACTGGCGCAAGAACCCGAAATTTTCTGCTTTGATGAGCCGCTAGCGGGCATTGACCAGAAAACCCAGGAAGTCGTTTTTGAGATTTTTCATGAACTGGTTGCCGCTGGCAAATTTGTTCTAGTCGTCAACCATGACTTAGGCGAGACGATCGCCCACTTCGACGATCTGATTCTGCTCAACCAATCCCTGGTGGCTTACGGTTCTCGTCAGCAGGTGCTAACCCAGGAAAATCTCTACCGTGCCTATGGTGGCAGAGTTCTATTTGCGGCAGGTGAAGCGGCCTAATGTGGGAAGCATTTCTGGAGCCGTTGAGCTATGAATTTATGCAGCGATCGCTGATCGTTGCTGTTCTGGTCGGGCTAATCTGCGCGGTGGTGGGTAGCTATCTGATGGTGCAGCGGTTGGCGCTGTTGGGCGATGCAATTAGCCACTCGGTGCTGCCAGGGCTGGCGATCGCCTTTATGATTGGCGCAAATATTTTCATTGGAGCCTTCATTGCTGGAGTGCTGAGTACGATGGCGATCGCCTGGATTAGAGCGCGATCGCCGATCAAAGAAGATGCCGCAATGGGAATTGTCTTCTCCGCCTGCTTTGCTCTGGGAATTACCCTAATTACTCTAATTCAACGCGACAACAAAATTGACCTTAACCATTTCCTGTTTGGCAACATCCTCGCGGTCAGTCGCCCTGAAGTTTGGCAAACTGCGTTGATTTCTGCCCTGGTGCTGGTGGTGGTGGTGTTGCTTTACAAAGAACTGCTGTTTTACACCTTTGACCCACTGGGGGCACAGGCCGCAGGTTTACCCACTAATTTGCTCAACTTTGGGCTGATGCTGCTGATTGCCCTGACTATCGTTGCAAGTATGAAGTCAGTCGGGGTCATTCTGGTCTTGGCACTGCTAATTACACCGGGGGCAACTGCTTATCTGCTAGTCAGTCGGCTTCACCAAGTCATGATTATCGGTGCAGGCATCGGTATTTTCTCCAGCATCAGCGGGATGTATCTCAGCTATTTCTTTAACCTGCCTTCTGGCCCAGCTATTGTTTTAGTTGTCTCCGGGTTGTTTGTTCTGGCGCTGCTGTTTAGCCCGACTCACGGCGTTCTCACTCAACCGCAAGCAAAATCGGGTGAATCAATGGTTTGGCGAGAGTTAAAAGGACTGATCCGCCGACACTGATCCGCCGACACTGATCCGCCGACACTGATCCGCCGATACTGATCCGCCGACATTTAAGTAATTCCAAGATTCCAAGAGAGTCGTGTGGGAGAGTCGTATTATCTAAGTACCTTTACTTCAAACTGCTTTAGGAGGCAACGATAGTATGCAAGCACCCCCACCTCCCTCGATCACGCCCCGCCAGATGAACCTGCTGCGGGTTGTCACCTCAATGGCCTGGTCAGATGGGCATCTGGCTTCTGAAGAAATTGACCTGATGCTCGATCGCTTTAGCGGAATGTTTGCCGCCGATGCGCCTCAACAGCAGCACCTCCGTCAAGAACTCCAGGAATACATGACTCAAAACATTCCCCTGGAGGAGTTAACCCCCAAACTGCAAAGCGTAGAAGAACGGGAACTAGTGCTGCGGCTGGGCTATGAAGTGATTCGCTCTAGCGCCCGCACCTCGACTGAGGAAAAAATCAATGAAGAAGAAGCTGCGGCTTACACCAGGCTAGTTCAACTCCTAAATTTGCCCGTCGAAATCGTTCAGCAGGTTGAATCGGAAGTCTCAACCCAACCCAGCAGCGAGGGAATCGTAGATTCATTAACCCGCAAGCTAGAAAAGTTTATGCAAGGCTAATTTGGGACAACAAGGGGCTTAAGCCCCTTGTCTCTAGACTATGTTTCTAACCTGCTCTAATCGCTATTAAGGAGAAGGAGTGGGGGTTGAGAGTGAAGATTGGCATCGATCTCGACTCTTATCACCCGAACCCTTCATCCCAGAATGGGTTGGACTGTTCCGTGCAGTGAGCTGTTTGATCAGGTCGCAGCGGTAAATTACCTCTGTTGGAGCAGGACTACTCCAGTGTTTCACAGGAAGCAAGGCGATCGCCATTCTTTCTGCTAATCCCTGTGTAAATCTATACAATTTTCTCTAAAGCACTTCTGCCCTGAGACGAGCGATCGGCAAGCATAAAAACTTTCGCAACCCTGGCACATAGGCTCGTTTGCGAAATACATCGTACTGATTTCGCTCGATTACGTCTAAAATCTGACGATACAACATCAGGGCTGCCCAAACCGGGAAACGGGCATCGGGGCTGAGCAGGCTAATTCCTTGTTCAGCGTGAGCGTAAACTTTGCGGGCCCGCTGAATCTGAAAGCGCATCAGTTCCCGCCAGCGATCGTCTACCACGCCGTCAAACAAATCTTGCTCGGTATAGTTAAACAGCGCCAGGTCTTCTAGCGGAATGTAAATGCGTCCGCGTCGAGCATCTTCACCGACATCGCGCAAAATGTTGGTCAATTGGTTGGCAATGCCGAGGGCGATCGCCTCCTGCATCGGGCTTTCCCCGGTCAACGGGCGATACCAGGGAGTGCTAGCTTGTGACTCATCAATTCCCATCACTGCCGTAGACATCAAGCCTACTGTGCCTGCTACGCGGTAGCAGTAGAGGTTTAGCTCCTCAAAGGTTTCATAGCGGCTGCGATATAAGTCCATCCGCTGTCCCGCAATCATGTCCCGAAACGGCTGAATGTCAATCGGGAAACGAGACAGCGTATCGACTAACGCCACGTCCGGGTCTTCCAGTGGACTCCCAGCAAAAATTGACTCCAGGTTGCGCTCCCAGTGGTCTAGCGTTGCGTCTGTAGTCAGGGCTGAGTTTGGCCCGTCTACCAGTTCATCGGTGCGGCGACACCAGACATAAATCGCCCAGATTGCTCGACGCTTTGCCTCTGGCATCAGCAGCGTACCCAAGTAGAAGGTTTTGGAATACTGGGCTGTAATTTGACGGCAAAGTTCGTATGCGTCCTCCAAAGGGGCTAGTTTGATCATGCGTGGGGTTTGAGGCAATTGCAGCATTACATCGCAAGCTGGGAGATTGACTTCGAGGCTTTCAGTCATCAGAAATTATCCTACGGAAGCTTTACACGAGCTAAAACTCGCTGTCCGGGGAAGTGCCACTGGCAATTTAAGAGGCTGACACCTGCAAGTCTTCAGCCCTGGTGACAGGCTGACTGCTGACTGCTGTTCGCTGACTGCTAATTGCCTGCGCTGTAAGCTTACCAGAAAGTACAGCCCCTTCCATGCTTGCCAGGTAACGTTGCATCGTATAGTCGCCCGTCAGATAAAAATTGGCAATTGGGGTGGTCTGGCTGGGACGGTGCTGTTGCCGTCCTGGAGTCGCCTTGTAGACCGAGCGAGAGTCTTGACAACCTTGTATTTCAGCAGTTTAGCCGAATTGTCTACCCCAAAGTGATGGGGGAATAGCTTTTCTAGCTCTGCCATTGTTGCGGCGATAATGTCTTCGTCCGAGCGAGTAATCCAGTCTTTGGCAGGAGCCAGCACGAGTTCCAGCATCGAGCGATCGGGGTTGGCATATTCGCGACAGGTGTTGCTCATGTCGGCGTAAACGCTAAGCAGGGGCGATCGCGAAAACAGTAAATGATCTACTTCTGTCAGCTTCCGATCAAACCATAGATGCAGGTTGATCACAGGCACACCCTCTAGCCCGTCTAGCTGCTTGAAATAGTCCATTTGCTTCCAGGCAGCAGGCAGCATCACCTTCAGCGGATCGACAGGCATTGCAGATACATACAGGTCAGCCGTGAGAATTTCATCAGCCGCCCCGTTCAGCCCGCGAATCAAGAAGCCACGCACCGTGCTGTCTTCATTCAGCAAAATTTCTTTCAAAGGCGCATTTAGCCGCACTTCACCGCCGCGCTCAGTGACGTAATCTACCACTGGTTGACAGAGCCGCTCTGGAGGCGCACCGTCTAAAAACGCCATCTTGGAACCATGCGTTTCCTGCAAAAATCGGTTAAGGGCGGTCAAAACCACCGTTGCTGAAATTTCATCCGGGTCGATAAAATTCAGCGCTTTTGACATGGCAATAAAGACTTCCTTTTCGACTCGAGGCGGTACATTCTGCTTCTTTAGCCACTCGGAGAAGGAGTATTGGTCCATTTCCTCAACATACTTTTGCCCGTTGAGGATGGCCGGAATGAGTCCTAGCCCAAAGCGAATTTTTTCGCCCCAGGTCAACATATCGTTGTTTCGCAGAATTGCCACGATGCCATTCGCGGGAGCGGGAATGCTGGGAAAGTCAAAGCGAGAATAGGTTCCAGGAACTTCTGGCTGGTTGAAGATCATCGTGTGTTCTTTCCACTGCAACCGATCTTCGATGCCCAGTTCCTTAAACAACTGGAGCATATTGGGGTACGCTCCAAAAAAAATGTGCAGCCCGGTTTCGTACCAGTCACCGTCTTCGTCTTTCCAGGCAGCGACTTTACCGCCCAGTACGTCCCGACTCTCTAGCACGATGGGGGTGTGTCCGGCATCGGTGAGATATTTTGCACAAGAAAGTCCCGCTAAACCTGCTCCGGCGATCGCAACTCGCATGTAACGCTCTTACCCTTTGATGTGCTTGTGTACAATTGCTCTCATTATATGTTGCAAACCGTTACATTTTCGATCTTTGAAGCAATTCAGTTCGCTCTGTTCGCGTGGATCTGTACGGCTGGCACCCAGCTTGAGAGAGATTATTCCAAATTGCCTTCCAGTTTTTCCTTAGAATCGCCCCAATAGGCGCTATAAGTGAGTACCTCTCGACTACCCTTTGTCTCTGTTGACCAGCGATAGACGGCTGATTTGGGGTCTATACCAATTTCGACCAGCTTGGCACCCATGTAATATTCCATCTGCCGTCGAGTCATCTCCTTGCTGCCTTCAGACTGATATTTTTCTACAGTGCGAGACAGGTGCGCCTGAGTATGCTTTGCCATAACTTTATAACTTCACTGCAATGCCATTTTTTAAGAATAGTAGAGTTGTTGCCCGCTGCAAGCCTTTATCTACCTACTGTGGCGACAAAGCAGGCCGTGAATAGCGTGAATAATAGGTGTAGATGCTCTGAGGTTAGGGCAACGCTTATCAAGTTTGATAAATTTTGAATGGAGTTCGGGTATTACTGAGAGCAAGTGTGTATTTAAAGTCAGAGTAATTAATTTAGGAAGTGCTGCAACTTCTTCAATAGGATTTAACTGTTGTGAAACTTATTTTAGTTGCCCTATCTACAGCTTTCTACGGGTTGATGGCGATCCGCCTGTTTAGAGTCTGGTGGGTTTTCTTCAAGCGAGATACTGATCTGGCTCCAGGTTGGGCCTATTTTTCTATCGCGGTGTTGGTTTTAGCGAGTGTATTTTGGCCCGTCGTTGTTCCTTTTGCTTATTTGGAGCTTTTAGGAAAAGTACAGCGGAATGCAGCAGGACTTGAAGCAAGAGTTCCTGAAGCCCAAACTCGTGAAGCTGAAATTTCTGACGCTGAAGCCGAAACTTCTGAAGCAAAAGTGGTGGAACCTGAGGAGTTTGTTAGCTCAGTTGAACTGTAAAGGTTTCTCCCAGTGTGGAGATGCGATCGCCCTCCACTAACTTCCGCCCTCGTCGAGTCTCGATCGCCCCATTTACGCGCACCTCACCCCCCTGAATCAACAGCTTAGCCTCACCCCCGGTTTGCACCACACCAACGAGCTTCAAAAATTGGTCAAGCTTAATTTCAGTTGATTCAGTCGTCATACAGCGCCTTTGGAACAATCGCATCAAACTCTATCAAACAGACTGCTTCAGGCTAGACTAGCACCCATGTTTGCTAGTTTTTTACCTTCTGAAGTTCAATTGTTGACCCATCCTGCGTCCGTTGACCTAGCGCAGCGGATCGAACGTCGGGTTATAGAGATATCCCCACAAAAAGCTGCTTCCTGGCAGGCTGCAACGGCCTGCGTTTGTCAGGGAAACGGAGTGCCAGTCTTGCTGCTGCACGGGTTTGACAGTTCACTGTTGGAGTTTCGCCAAATCTTGCCCTTGCTAGCCAATCACCGTCAGGTTTGGGCAATCGACCTACTGGGATTTGGCTTTACCGAGCGAATCAAGGGAATGCCGATTAATCCGTCTTCGATCAAGCGCCACCTTTACAGTTTTTGGCAAAGTGCGATCGCCCAACCTTTTGCCCTGATAGGCGCTTCAATGGGAGGCGCAGTGGCGATCGACTTTGCGCTCACCCATCCTGAATGCGTCAGCCAGCTTGTTCTGATAGACAGCATTGGCTTTTCCGGCAGTTTCCCGCTGGGTCGGCTGCTGGTTGCCCCGTTTGACTGGCTGGCGGTGGAATGGTTGCGCTACCGCAAACCTCGCTGCCCTGAACGCCGTCTCAGCCCTACCCAATGCAGACCCAATTTTAATCGACACGATTCGCTGTTCACTGCTGCACCAGCAGATGCCAGGTTGGAATCAGGCGATCGCCAGTTTCACGCAAAGCGGCGGCTACAGCGACCTGGCTCCCAGAATTGCTCAAATCCGTCATCCGACGCTAATTCTTTGGGGAGAGTCAGATGATGTGCTGGGAACGGCGGATGCAGAGCGGTTTAGAGGGCGATCGCCCAGAGCAAACTCGTCTGGATTCAAAATAGCGGTCACGTTCCGCACTTGGAACAGCCAAAGGCTACAGTCGAGCAAATTCTGGCTTTTCTATTGAGTTCTCGCAATCCTTAAGCTGTAGGCAAAGTTGAAAGATTCGCAATTCGTTTGGAGGCATTCAGAATTTCAATTCCTACAACCTGACCATCCTTGTCATAGTCAAGAATAACCCCTAGAAGCAGCAGGAAATATTGGCTAGCGATCGCCTAGTTCGGGAACCCGTACTGAAGAAATTGGGAAAATGAGTTGCGATCGCTTCTGTCGTTCGGTACATTAGCACTCAGGGGTCGAGAGTGCTAACTCCGACTGCGGTCGGCTGTCAGCTAAACGCTGGCTGCTGAATTTCCACCCTTCACTTCATTACTAATCTAATTGTCTGGAGAGCTTTGTATGGCAGCAGTATCCCTGAGCGTTTCTACCGTTAAACCGTTAGGTGAGCGCGTTTTCGTCAAAGTAAGTGCCTCTGAGGAGAAAACCGCTGGCGGCATCCTCTTGCCTGATACCGCGAAGGAAAAGCCCCAGGTTGGAGAAATCGTTGCAATTGGTCCTGGCAAGCGGAATGATGATGGCTCTCGTCAAGAGCTAGAAGTCAAAGTTGGAGACAAAGTTCTCTACTCTAAGTACGCCGGAACCGACATCAAACTGGGCACCGAAGAGTACGTATTGCTAGCTGAAAAAGACATCTTGGCGATCGTTGTCTAGAAAGGCAAAGGGCAAACGGTGAAGGGATTTTTGAACCTTCCAACCTCAGCCCCCAGCCCCTATCCCCGACTTTCCCCTTAAACCCTACAACTACCTAATTCTCAACACCTATGGCTAAGCGCATCATTTACAACGAAAATGCTCGTCGTGCCCTCGAAAAAGGGATCGATATTTTGGCTGAAGCAGTTGCCGTGACCCTCGGACCAAAGGGACGCAACGTTGTCCTAGAGAAAAAGTTTGGCGCTCCTCAAATCGTTAACGATGGTGTCACCATCGCTAAGGAAATCGAGCTTGAAGACCACGTTGAAAACACTGGCGTTTCATTGATTCGTCAGGCCGCTTCTAAGACCAATGATGCGGCTGGAGACGGCACCACCACTGCAACGGTGCTGGCTCACGCAATGGTCAAAGAAGGTCTGCGAAACGTAGCGGCTGGCGCTAACGCAATCTCTCTGAAGCGCGGTATCGACAAGGCAACTGCGTTCCTGGTTGAAAAGATTGCAGAACACGCTCGTCCGGTTGAAGATTCTAAGGCGATCGCTCAGGTCGGTGCGATCTCCGCCGGAAACGACGATGAAGTGGGTCAGATGATCGCTGACGCAATGGATAAAGTTGGCAAAGAGGGCGTAATTTCCCTGGAAGAAGGCAAGTCCATGACCACCGAACTGGAGGTTACGGAAGGGATGCGCTTCGATAAGGGCTATATCTCTCCCTATTTTGCAACTGATACCGAGCGGATGGAAGCAATTCTGGATGAGCCGTTCATCCTGATCACCGATAAGAAAATCACCCTGGTGCAAGATCTGGTGCCTGTGCTAGAGCAGGTTGCTCGTGCGGGTCGTCCCCTGCTGATCCTGGCTGAAGACATTGAGAAGGAAGCGCTGGCAACCCTGGTGGTTAACCGTCTGCGTGGGGTGCTGAATGTGGCTGCGGTCAAGGCTCCTGGATTTGGCGATCGCCGTAAAGCGATGCTGGAAGACATTGCCGTTCTCACGGGCGGTCAACTGATCACCGAAGATGCAGGTCTGAAGCTCGACAATACCAAGCTGGATATGCTGGGCAAAGCTCGCCGCATCACCATCACCAAAGACACCACCACTATCGTCGCTGAGGGTAACGAAGCGCCTGTGAAAGCTCGCGTTGAGCAAATTCGTCGTCAAATTGAAGAAACGGAGTCTTCTTACGACAAGGAAAAGCTACAAGAGCGTCTGGCTAAGCTATCTGGCGGTGTGGCAGTGGTTAAAGTCGGTGCCGCAACCGAAACCGAAATGAAGGATCGCAAACTGCGCCTAGAAGACGCAATCAACGCCACCAAAGCTGCGGTTGAGGAAGGCATCGTTCCGGGTGGTGGCACTACTCTGGCTCACCTGTCTCCCGACCTGGAAACCTGGGCAAACAGCAACCTCAAGGGTGAAGAGCTAATTGGCGCAACCATCGTGGCTCGTGCGCTGGCTGCTCCCCTGAAGCGGATTGCTGAGAACGCGGGTCAAAACGGCGCGGTGATTGCCGAGCGCGTTAAAGAGAAAGACTTTAACGTTGGCTACAACGCGGCTACTGATGAGTTTGTTGACCTGTTTGAGGCTGGCATTGTTGACCCTGCAAAAGTGACCCGTTCTGCTCTGCAAAACGCCGCTTCGATCGCAGGCATGGTGCTAACCACCGAGTGCATCGTGGTTGACAAGCCCGAACCCAAGGATTCTGCTCCTGCTGCGGGCGGCGGCATGGGTGGAGACTTTGACTACTAAGTTCCGCTAATTTAGGTAAAAAAGGAGGAAGGTAAACCCTCCTCCTTTTTTCGTTCTCTCGTTCCTGACTTCTAGCCAGGAATGTGGTTTCAGAGGCTCTGCCTCTGCGTAAGTTCGAGGAGCGGAGTTCCGCCTCGTTTCGCCTCGTTACCAAGCTCCGGCTTGGTAATGACAAGACTGGAAGCTCCTGCTTCCTGCACTAGCAAACAGCCCCTCAATTGCAGCAGCGTGGAACTACTCGTTCCCTTCATCTAGGGAAGCCGGAGCTTCCCCGACAGTATTTAGGGAAGCCGGAGCTTCCCCGATGGCATTGCCAAGCTGTAGCTTGGCAACGAGTTTAAAGATGACGCTAATCACATACGGAGCCTGGAAACGAGGAGCGGATTAGGATGACTGCTGTTTCTGCTGTTGATAGATTTGCTTGAAGAGGCTCTGCTGTTTCTTGTGATCCACAATCGGGTGCGGGTAGTTGCAGCGATCGCGCTCCTCTGCCGGAATTTCACCCGTCACCAAAAACCCAGTGTCCACGCTTCTCAGTTCAGGTAGCCATTCACGAATGTACTCGGCTTCCGGGTCAAACTTTTTAGCTTGACTGGCAGGGTTAAAAATTCGCAGCGGCTTGGGGTCCATGCCGCTAGAGGCGCTCCACTGCCAGCCGCCGTTGTTTGCAGACAGGTCGCCATCGTAGAGCCTTTGCATAAAATATTTCTCACCGCGACGCAGATCAACCAGCAGGTCTTTGGTGAGAAAACTGGCAACAATCATGCGGCAGCGGTTGTGCATCCAGCCCAACTGGTTCATCTGACGCATCGCCGCATCGACAATTGGGTAGCCCGTCATGCCGTCACACCAGGCTTGAAAGTGTGCGTCGTTATCGCCCCAGGGAAAGTCTTTGAACGGTTCCCGAAAGGCTCCTTCCGCCAAAGACGGAAAAGCATACATCGCGTGCTGATAGAATTCGCGCCACGCCAGTTCTTGCTGCCAGGTTTGAATATTGCTAGCGGTTTCGTCACTGCGACTGCGCTTTGAGGCTGCATCTGCTGCCGCCCAAACGGTACGAACGCCAATCGTGCCAAATTTCAGTGCTGCACTCAGATGAGAGGTGCCAGAAACAGCAGGAAAGTTGCGCTGTTCTTTATATTCAGCGATCGCCACTCCTTCACAAAATTCCTCTAGCCGCTCCTGGGCTGCTTGCTCTCCAGGTGCCAACAGCAGTTCATTCTCCCAAACGAATCCTAAATCTTTGGCAGTGGGTAGGTCGATGCTGCCCGCTTTGTGAGCGGCTTTTTGTTCGCTGGGTGAAAGTCCTTCGGCTCCTTGTAGTGTTTCTACGGGAGCCATTTTTGCTTTGGTTTTCCAGTTGCGCCAGAAGGGAGTGTAGACCGTGTAGGGCTGTCCAGCGCCCGTGACAATTTCCTTAGGGGAATGCAAAAGCTGATCCCAAAAGGTCTGAAGCGGAATGCCAACTTGCTTGAGCGCCTCACTGACGGTGCGATCGCGCTCTCGTCCATAGGGTTCTACATCTCGGTTACAGAAAACTGCTTTGGCGCTTAGGGCTTTTGCTAAGGCTGGAACTGCCCGCACAGGCTGATCTTGCAAGATGATAAGTTGGCTACCTGCTTGGGTATAGCGATCGCGCAATTCCTGCAAACTACCGATCATGTAAGCCACTCTAGCGGGGGCAACATCATCTCGTTCTAGAATCAGTGGATCTAAACAGAACACGCCCACTACTTTTTGACTCTGCTGACGCGCCGCCGCCAAACCAACATTATCGGAAATCCGCAGATCTCGACGGTGCCAGAACAAAATTAAGTCAGACATTAAAGATGCAAATAATTAACTCTCTTTGCCAGGATATAGCAGTTCAAAAATCCGGTAGCTATCGGGTGCCAGACCCCTGACTACTGGTTGGGCCACCGTTGTCGGGTGGCTGATACGTGTCAGCAGTAAGAACCAGTTCTGCCGAGTTGTCAGCAGCCGAGGCTTTAGAAGCCCTCTCAGCAGGATGGGCATGAAAAAGAACTAGCTGCTACACCGTGTGCTAGAGCCACCTGTGCCCC
>JAAUTN010000270.1 GCA_012031415.1 Leptolyngbyaceae cyanobacterium SM1_4_3
CTGAAGGGTTTGAGCACTAGTGAGGGCAGCGTTGAGCAGTTCTGCTGCCGTTGCCTCATCCTCTAACTGGACACTAGCAGTGGCAATCGCACGCAACGCATTGGATTTAGACCCGTCATCCTGAATGGTTTGGGCAAATTTAACCAGACGCTGGAACTGTTGAATTTGCTTGTCCTTTGGGAGCGTGCTTTTAATTAACAAGTCAGTTGCCTCCCCAATAAACCTGACCATCGCTGCATCTTGAGACGGAGAGGGTGGAGTGCCAGTAGGGTGCAGATGGGTCTGAACCAAATTGAAGGCTTTTGCCCACTGCTCATTCTTGGCAAAGACTGTCCCAGCAGCGATGACATTGCTTACACTACCACTGGCGTAGAAGGTAATTGGCCAGTACATTACCTGAAGTTGTCCACTGGGCGTGAATCGCAACCAACCGCCAACCCCACCGACAAGACTAATCAGCAGTAGCACGACGGCTAGCCTGCCATAGACACGCCGCTGACTGCGGCGAATCAGCGTTTCTTTTTGCTCTCGCTTCGCGCTCCAGTCGATATAGGGGCGCTGTTTCCGAATCAGCCAGAGTTCTCGAAAGTTAAAGAAATAGCGACTATCACGCTGATTGCCCAACCATTCATTCACTCGGCGATCGAGCAGTTGTCTGGCGCGTTCAACATCGGTCAGTTCCTTCTGAGTTTGCCGCAGCAAAGCGGGGATGAGCCGCTCATGGGCAAGCTCATAGCCAACCACCCCTTCCCGCTCTTGGGGTGTAATCAGCCGCACATCTCCCCGCGCCAGCCACTTCACCGCCTCAGCCACCTCATCTGCCGAAACAGTGTCTTTTAGTTTGGCGACGAGTTCATTCACGCTCAGCACTCCTGCCCGCACCTGCCGATCGAGATCGGTCAGTGCTAGCAACACCTTCAGGGCAGACTGCCGCTGGTTAGGCAGCATTCGAGCATCCAGCGTGCGCTCCAAAAATCGCTGCAATAGCCCTTCCACGCCGCCAAATTTTTGAAACGCATTGCGGTCAAAGGCGCGCAGTTCTCCCTGGGGCTGCTGCTCGATCATCCAAGCGAGAATTTGCACATCGACCGGAGAGATTCGCCCATCCTCTCGATTCGCCAGTTCTGCCTCTGCCAGTTCGGTAACAAAGCGGGCATCAAAGCTGAGATGTTCTAAATGGGCGATCGCCTTCAACACATTCACCGTTTCCGTCGGCGTAAACTTCTCTAGCCGAAACACCTCCTGCGGCCCAAGAGCATAGCCCAACGCTTTGTGCAATTCGTCTAGTTGATACAGCAGATCTGACCGAACCGCGACCACTAAACTGACGGGCAATGGCTGTGGACTGGTATACCAGACTTTTAACGCTTGTACAAAGGGGTGACGTTGTTCCTCTCGCGAATAGTAGACAAAGAACTGCTCGAACTGATCGAGAAATAGAATCAGAGGTTTCTCTGCCGCCTTGAAAGCCGTGTCCAGCAATTTGTGAAAGCCTGCTGAGTTTGGCTCAGTCTGCAACCAGTCCAGCGGAATCTCCAACGTAATCGACAAAGCACTGGCGATCGCCCGAACCGGGTCTTGTCCCCCTAACCGCACATAGACCCCTCGATGAGTCGCATCTGCCGTAGAGAGCCGAGGCAAAATTCCAGCCTGTAAAAAGGAAGTCTTACCACAGCCCGACACGCCATGCAAAATGCCAAACCGGAAACCAGGACTTGTAACCGAATTCAGACACTCCCGCAGATTGCCCTGTCGCTGCAATTGGGCAAACACCTCTGCGTCATCCTGAGTAAAGGGCCGCAGCCCTTTAATTGCCTTATAGTCTGGAACCTTGAAGGGCACATTCTGAGAGGCTTTGGGCATGGTGCGAATGGCGATCGCCAATGCTCCCAGCAATAACCCCGCTTCCACTGCCCAAAAGAAAGCGCCATATCCTGTTGGCAACGCGGTTATGCCAAAAAACTCTATCCCCTTAAGGGCAATTCCTCCCTGTGGCTTGAACAGGAAGAAATTGGCGATCGCGATTAAAATCAGCAGCGTAAACCAATTTTTCGCTACGATTAACTCCGCCACCCACCTCACAAAGGTAGACACAGCCTCGGTCGATTGCTTGATCAAATCACCGGAAGGGGGCAACTCAGAACTCATTGCAGGGAGGGCGCTATAAGGCTTAAAAAATCACCCAAACTGTTTCCTTCAGCAATTCTGAAATTTTAAGGAAACTGAGAGAAATTCTAGCTTAGGAACCCCTGCAAAACAGGAAAAAGAGATGGCAGCGTTTCAAAGACCTGTGGAAAATTACAGCAGATCCGCTGATGATTAAGATCGATGGGGTAAAACTCGAAATTGATTTGGCAGGCGAAAAAGTCTTTGCTGCTCAGAAAGCAGGGAGAAAGATTGCAGTTGAAATTAAAAGTTTTCTTAACCCATCAACCATTTCAGATTTCCATGCAGCGTTAGGACAATTTTTGAACTATCGCTTGGCACTACAAATCAGCGAACCGAATAGAGCCTTGTACTTGGCAGTTCCCTTCGATACGTTTGAATCATTTTTTCAAGAACGACTTATTCGAGAAGCCGTTAAGGTTTATCAGGTAAAGCTCTTAGTTTACAATCCGATTCAGGAGGTCATTGTTGAATGGAAGGAATAGAACAATATCGTCAATACATCCGCCAACTATTAAGCCTTCACGCAACTACTGGTAACTCTGAGAATATTGAAAGCCAACTTGTATTTGATTCCGAACATGACCATTATCAGGTGCTAGATGTTGGTTGGGACGGACTGAAACGGGTTTACAACTGCTTTATCCATATTGATATTAAGGACGGCAAAATTTGGATTCAGCGGAATATGACAGAAGCGGATTTGGCTCAGGCGCTAGTCGAGATGGGTGTACCCAGGGATGATATCGTCTTGGGGCTACATCCACCTTATAAGCGTCCTTATACAGGTTATGGAGTTGCCTGAGCGCGGAACATGGAATCAAAGCGATCGCTCCCCGTTGTCGTCTACACCGCCGAGAGCAGCCTCAGAAACCCCCAGCGGCTTTTGAGGGACATGGTGCAAGACCTGCTGGCTTCGCGAGAGCTAGCGTGGCGGCTGCTAGTGCGAAATATTAGCGTTCGCTATCGGCAATCTTTGCTGGGGCCAGTTTGGACGTTTATGCCGCCCCTGGCAACGGCGATCGCCTTTACCCTGCTGCGTAGCTCCGGCGTAATTGAAATTGGCAATACGCAGGTGCCTTACCCCTTTTATGTCGTTGTGGGCGTGGTGCTGTGGCAGCTATTTACCAACAGTCTTAACCTGCCGCTGAAGGCAATGAAGTCCGCCCAAACGCTGATCAAAACGATCAAAATGCCAATCGAGGCGATTATTTTATCCAGCGTTGGTGAGTTGCTGTTTGACCAGGCAATCCACTTCAGCATTTTGATCCTGCTGCTGGTCCTTTTCAAGATTCCGCTGACCTTTGGAATTTTGCTAGCTCCCTTTGCGAGTGTGCTGCTGCTGGGGCTGGGGCTGGGGTTGGGGCTGCTGCTGGTGCCCGTCGGTTCTCTCTACACCGACATTCCTTCAGCCATTCCAATCGTCACGCAGTTCTGGTTTTTTCTCACACCCGTCATCTATACCCCGCCCACCCAGTTTCCCTACTCGCTGCTGACTCACCTAAATCCGGTTAGTCCGCTACTGGTAGGGGTGCGTAGTTTACTCTCTCAGGGAACGCTAGACGACCCCACGCCATTTTTCATTGTCTCTGGATTGTCAATGCTACTGTTGTTATTTGGTTGGGTGTTGTATCGCCTGTCAATACCCATTTTGATCGAACGGTGAGGAGTGGGTCCCGATGTCGGATGAGGTGATGATTCGGGTAGACAGGGTTTCCAAGAAATATTGCCGCGACTTGAAGCGATCGCTCCGTTACGGACTCTATGACCTGGCAGACGAACTGCTGCTCAAGCGCAAAACAGAAGTCAAACTCCGTCATCACGAATTTTGGGCCCTCCGCAACCTCAGCTTTGAGCTAAACCAGGGTGAATCTCTCGGCGTAATTGGTGTAAACGGCTCCGGCAAAACCACACTGCTAAAAATGCTGCAAGGGCTAATCAAACCCAGCAGAGGTTCCATTACAGTACGGGGTCATGTGGGGGCGCTAATCAGCCTGGGAGCTGGTTTTCAGCCGATCTTGAGCGGTCGCGAGAACATCTACATCAACGCTTCTATCCTGGGGATATCCAAGCAAACCGTCGATCGCAAACTCAGCGACATCATTGACTTTGCCGACATTGGCGACTTTATCGACGCGCCCGTTAGAAGCTATAGCTCTGGAATGAAAATGCGGCTTGGCTTTTCCGTCGCCACTAACTTAGTTGAGCCTGACGTGCTGCTAATTGATGAAGTACTCGCTGCTGGAGACATGGCCTTCAAATACAAATGTATGCAGCGCATGAAAGAAATCATGGACTCTGGCACAACCGTTGTATTTGTCTCGCACTCCATTCGTCAGGTAGAGCAACTTTGTCAAAGAACTCTACTTCTAAATAAAGGCACTGTGGAAGACTTAGGCCCTACCCAAAGAGTTTGTCAGAAATATTATGAACTAGTGAATCAAAAGACCTTAACTAAAGAGATAACCGACTCAAGTAAAAAGCCTTTCAAGGGTTTAGAAGGTCAACACGCTAATCCAAACATTTTTGAGATCGCCAAAATAGAATTGCTCAACACATTGAGAGAACCTCAGGAACAATTTTATGTCTTTGAAACAGTTGTGATTCGGCTTCATTTCGTAGCCCACCAGCTAATTAGAAAACTGATAGCAGGCTTTCAAATTACAACTGTAGATGGAGTGTGTATCTCTGCCTTCTCCTCCGAAAGTCAAGACATTCATCCTGACTATCTTGGCTCAGGCTATGTTGACTGCGTGATTCCAAAACCGCCGATGCGAGAGGGAGCTTATTTGATTGGCTGTGCAATCTGGGATAGCGGCGGTGGCAAACTCTTCACGTCAACCAGACTCGCCGAACTGTCAGTTATTCCTGACCAAACTAGTAGACAAGAAGCGGGTTCTGGCACTGGACTTGTCTACATTCCCGTTTCATGGCACTTCAGCCCTATACAGAACCCGTGGTAATTTCTTCATGCACAGCAGCAACACAATTCTGCAAAATCTTGAAACCTATCGAAATGCAGCCAAAAGGTTTGCAAAAGAACAGGGTTACAACATTAGTATCTGGGATTTAATTCGCTTCTTCCCGTCCTGGTTCCGCAGTCAGAACAAAGAAGCTAGCCCCTTAATAGACCAGGTGCCCTGGCTAACGTTTGCGGCAATCCAGTTTTTGGAGAAGCACTTGACTCAAAATATGCGGGTTTACGAGTATGGGGCAGGCGGTTCCACACTATTTTTTGCAGCGAGAGTGAGTGAAGTCGTTTCTGTTGAGCATGACCCAGTTTGGATCTCTAAAGTGAATACTCTAGTCGATTCATATCCGTACAAAAACGTTAAGATTTGCCTGGTCGAGCCAATCCTCCAAACTAACCGAGTTGATCCAAAAAGCTCTGACCCCAGCGCCTACTGTTCTGCGCTTAAGAAGTACGCTGAATATTCTTTTCAAGACTATGCCTCTAGCATAGATATTTATCCAGATGAATATTTTGATTTGGTTTTTATAGATGGTCGAGCTAGACCGTCCTGCTTCAAACACAGTCTTTCAAAAGTTAAGCAGAATGGATTTGTTTTATTAGATAACTCAGAACGAATTCACTACGCATACATTCACGAAACCCTCGATCGTAGAGGATGGAAAAAATTTTACTTTGGCGGTCCCGGCCCTTATGGCTCAAAATTCTGGCAAACCTGCATCTGGCGTAGAAGCATCTAAATTCATGAACTCTATTCAACAAGATAAAAGAAACAGACAGGAAGAAGTTAATACGTTGCTTAGATTGATTTATGAAACTAAGCCTGAGAAGATTTTAGATGTAGGCTGCGGACGAGGCAGATATTTAATTCCTCTCTTAGAGCGAGGATTTAATGTAACGGGGGTTGAAATTAACGGCGCTCAAGTTAAATCTCTTCCTGAACAGTATAGAGATCAAGTTATTTCTCCCGATCAGGCGATACAGCTTCAGGAGACTTTTGATCTGATCATTATGAGTCATGTGATTGAACACATCGAAATCAAGGATTTCATTGATTTTATGGATTCCTATCTACGGCTGCTAAGGTCTAATGGCTGGTTAATGATTGCGACACCGCTCCTGTATGAAGGATTTTATGATGATTACGATCATGTTAAACCCTATACCCATAAAGCGATAGCAACACTTTATTCTGATAACACTCAGTTTCAAAAAAAGCCCAAATATCGATTAAATCTAACTTACGTGTGGTTCAGAATCTGGCCTTTAAAGCTTTCTGACTATCCAGGTGAAGCTGTCTGGAGAGTTCACCTGAAGCAAGTCGCAAACAAATTTTTAGAAGCTTTGTATTATTTATCTGGCAGAATTATTTCCAGGCGAACAGGCTGGATCGGGGCTTTTCAAAAAGTCGAGTAGATTTCTGTCTGGCAAATCTTTTGGGGTGGGGGGTTGAAATATCAATGACTTTAAGAGTTTTGTTAGGCAGCCAGGATATGAGTCTTATAGAAAAAATTACAAGTAAGTCGGCAAGAATTGGTGTAATTGGGCTGGGCTATGTGGGACTGCCTCTGGCGATCGAATTTGGCAAAGCTGGCTTTAAGGTGAAGGGATTTGATATTGATTGCAGCAAAATTGAACAGTTGAAACAAGGACAAAGCTATATTCAACATATTCCCTCAGAAAAAATTCAAGATTTACTAAAAAGCGATCGCCTCTACGCCACCACGAATTTTAATGAACTGACAGAGATTGACTGCATTATCATCTGTCTACCAACTCCACTCAATAAAAACCGAGAACCAGATTTATCTTACGTTTTGAATGCAACAAAAGTGATTGCAGAATATTTGCATCCTGGTCAATTAATTGTGCTGGAATCAACGACCTATCCAGGCACAACCGATGAAGATATGCGGCATATTCTAGAAGAAACAGGGTTTGAGGCAGGCAAAGATTTTTATCTGGCTTATTCACCCGAACGAGAAGATCCAAACAATCAAAATTTTTCGGTTACAACGATTCCAAAGGTGGTGGGAGGGTATACGCCGCAGTGTTTAGAGGTGGCGATCGCCCTCTACAATAGCATCGTCTCAAACACCGTTCCCGTCTCTTCTACACGAGTAGCAGAAGCCGCCAAACTGCTAGAAAATATTTATCGATCGGTAAATATTGCCCTGGTCAACGAGCTAAAAATGCTGTTTGACAAGATGGACATTGACATCTGGGAAGTGATTGAAACCGCTAAAACAAAACCGTTTGGCTTTCAGGCTTTCTATCCAGGTCCCGGACTAGGGGGACACTGTATTCCTATTGACCCGTTTTATCTTACCTGGAAAGCTAGAGAATATGACTTTCATACTCGCTTTATTGAACTGGCGGGAGAAGTCAATACCTATATGCCGTATTACGTTCTGCAAAAGACAATTGATGCCCTAAATGAACGAGGCATTGCTATGAAAAATGCCCAAATTTTGGTGTTAGGAGTTGCTTACAAGAAGGATGTTGCAGATATTCGAGAGTCCGCTTCACTCAAGCTAATTGAGCTATTTCTCAGTAAAGGGGCGAAGCGAGTAGACTATAGCGATCCACACGTACCCACGTTGAACGAACATCGCAAATATAGTTTTCAGATGCAGTCTATAGCGCTTACCGCAGTCAATTTAGCGGCTTATGATTGCGTTGTGATTTCAACAAATCACTCCGTTTATGATTACAAATTCATCTTAAAAAATAGCCGACTTATCATGATACGCGAAATGCGATCGCCCCGTTTGATCCTGAAAAGGTGGTAAAAGCGTAATTGACTCATCAATTTCCAATTCCATGCGTATCGGCACCAATCCCAGCAAGCAAAAGCCTGCTTCCGCCTACCGTCCGGCTAGAGTCACGATCGCTATTCTGGTTTACATTCCAGAGCTAATGGGCTATTTCCACCATCGCCTCGACATCTTTAAGCTTTGCCTGGAAAGCCTGCTCAAGCACACCGAGGAACCCTACGATCTGCTGGTATTTGACAATGGCAGTTGTGCAGAAGTGGTGGACTATTTGCGATCGCGCCGAGATGATGGCACGATTCACTACCTGATTCTTTCTGCTCACAACATCGGCAAAATCGGCGCATTTCAGGTGATTTTTCGGGCAGCGCTGGGCGAGATTGTTGCCTACTGTGACGATGACATATTCTTCTATCCGGGCTGGCTTCCGGCGCATCTGAAAATTTTGCAGACGTTCCCAAAAGTAGGTATGGTCAGCGGTTGGGCGATTCGACATACCTTTGGATATGGCAATAAAAGCGGTTTGGCGATCGCCGACACCGATTCCCGTATCACTTTAGAACAAACCCGCTGCCTTCCCGAACAGTGGGAAGTTGACTTTGCCATCAGCACTGGCCGCAACCCAGAAAAATATCTGGCAGATACCGCCGAAATGCAGGATATTTTGCTGCACTGTAATGGAGTTTCCGCCTTTGCCACCGCCGACCACTTCCAGTTCGTTTCGCCCAAATCCGTCATCTTAGAAGGCTTGCCTGCAACCTGGAGCGGTAAGCTGATGGGGCAAATGCTCGACCTGGACGAAGCGATCGACGAAGCAGGTTATTTGCGTTTGTCTACGTGCGATCGCTACGTGCGCCACATGGGAAATGTAATCACCGAAGACTTGCAGGCTGAGGCAGAAAAATTGGGGTTGCCGACCGCTGCTGCCGAAATTTCCCAACCCCGAACCCTTTGGCGGAATCTTGCACAAAAGCTACGAATTGATCACTGTCTTAAAAAACTTTACAATCGTCTTCATTGGCTCTTATACGTAGAGTTGAGAAAATAGCATCTACCTGAGCAGTATTGGTTTGAGTAACAGTTCAAAATTCTAGGTGATAAACCTCTTACGCTTTGTTGACAAAATCTACTCAATTCGTGAAACTACCTAATACTTTACCGCTAGTGAACTCCTGGAATAACCGAGATAGTACTCAGTGGCACGAAAGATTTACACAGATCAGGAGATCAATGAACTCGTTTTGGAGCTAAAACCGCTCTCAGTAGATTGGCGATCCGTATTCCCTATTAGGAAGACAGACGTAAATATTACTCAAATTGTTGACTGTATAGGGAGTAACAAACATCGATTCCAACTTCAATTGAGGCAAAATACGAGTAATCCTTTGAACTTTTGTGTAACTTTAGGGTTTTTCCCTGAAAGTTCTAATGAGTTATTTCGACTGCGTCGCTATGATGGAAAATACCATGAACATTCAAACCCCATAGAAAAGGTTCGCAGATTTTACAATTTTCACATACATATTGCGACAGAAAGATACCAGCAATTTGGAACGAAGGAGGAAGATAAGTATGCCATAGTAACGGATCGATACAGCAACTATGAAGGAGCTTTAAAATGCTTGTTCGAGGATTGTAATTTTCAAATTCCGCAAGATCCACAGCTTAACTTAGTCTGATGACTAACCTATGGAAGCCAAAAATATTCAGCAAATTCTTCTTAAAAGAGCATACGAAGAGGTAGAGGTTTTTGAGGAAGGGATGAACCGATTTCGTGTCTTTACCCCTTTTATGTTTGGTGATGGAGATCATATTTCAGTCGTTCTAAAGAAGGAACGTGAGCAATGGATATTATCTGACGAAGGAGATACTTTGTCGCATCTCAGTTTGCTTGGAGTTTCGGAAAATGTTTTGTACGGGACTCGATGCGATTTAGTTAACGGTATTTTAGAAGAGTTTAATACAGAAAATCGGGGTGGTGAGCTAGTTGTAAGGGT
>JAAUTN010000271.1 GCA_012031415.1 Leptolyngbyaceae cyanobacterium SM1_4_3
TTGAGTCAGAGATTGAATCTGAAAAACGCCGCCGATATAACCATCAAACCGTTCCCCGACATAGATTGGAACAAATACCAGAAAGCCTGTGCCGCCCTGTTTCAGTTCCAATGTGTTGGTTAATGCAGTTGCCGCAGCAGACGGGCCGTTTCCAGGGCAGTCCGCCGAGCCGGAAATTGGCTCAAATCTAAATTGAGGATGGCTTCGTTCCTCCTGATGGCGCGACCCAGCGGACGTGAGCAGTGGCATCAATCCATTCAATCGCTTGCCAGCCACTGAAGTCTTTTAAGTAGATGGCTGCATCCGCCTCCCATTCCTGCTGAGGTGTACCGCCCCTAACCTCCCATCGTTTCGCCATTCGCTCTAAAGCCAGAATGCGCGTATTTAGGCGATCGCTAATTTCAGCCTCAATGATGGCTGCCTCATGAGCGATCGAAGATTGGATTTGGTCTGCTGATACACCTCTAAGTTTTGCCACAGCAGCAAAATCAGCACTGAGATAACCCCACCGACGATGAGAGGGAGCGATCGCTCCCCACTTCGCCGAAACTGAAGAAACTGAAGGCGAACCCACCTGGATAGCTGAAAAACCACTGAGCTAGCTTTGACCCACAGGATAGATAGTGCTGCTGCTTCACTTTCGTTTCCTCTTTGGATTTTTAACAATCCAGTTTCCCAAAAAAGGATAGAAACGCAGTTGTGCAACAAAATTGAGGAAAGAAGCACGATACAGGTACGCTTCATCCGCAACAGCTACCGCAGCCATAAAACAGTACAAAGCTTGACTAGGACGGACAAGAAGCAGCACAGCTTTGATGAGTATGGTTCAACTTCATCCCTCATCCCCCATGCTTACTGCTATGACTTACCGTTCCCAGCGAAACTTACGCTCAGACTCTTGGATCGGTACATCATTGATGCTGGCAAAGCGACGCATCATCAAACCATTTTCAGCAAACTCCCAGTTCTCATTACCATAGGCGCGATACCAAAAGCCAGAGTCATCATGCCACTCATATTCAAACCGCACGGCAATACGATTGTCCATAAAGCACCAGAGTTCTTTTTTGAGGCGATAGTCTAGCTCTTTTGTCCATTTGCACTTAAGAAACTCTTTAATGGCAGTTCGTCCACTAAAAAATTCTGCTCGGTTGCGCCATTCTGAATCTTCTGTGTAGGCTAATGCAACTCGCTCTGGATCACGGGTATTCCAGGCATCTTCAGCAGCTTGAACTTTGGCTTTGGCAGTTTCCAGAGTAAAAGGCGGGAAGGGGGGTTTACTTTCCATTGAAACAAGTCAGGTATGAATGACTAACGGATGGAGGGGCATATTTGAACCTAAAACCAGTAGTGGAGAAAGGTTACACCACCTGACAATAGTTGCCACAAACCGATAAATGCTAACACCATGCCGATGTATTGCATCCAACTTATAAAACTAGCCTGCCCTTTGGAACGAGTAGATAGACGCTTCATGGCGGATCTTATGTTTGAAAACGGGTTAATCGGAGATAGAGAACTTGGGATGCTATGATTACTCACACAGCTTCAGCCCTGAACTAAAGTTTGGGCTATCAAGTCACCGCTATTTTGCTTGAGATCTGCGACTTCTTAGAGAAATCGCAGATCTGGGCATAGAGAATGCCCACCTACCATTTTTTATAGGGAAGAAACTTGCCACTCATGATCACTTTGACGCGATCGCCCTTTGGATCTTCTTCCTTTTCCACGTCCAGGGTAAAGTCAATCGCACTCATGATGCCATCTCCAAACTTTTCGTGAATGACATCTTTGAGGGGCATTCCATACACCTGCATAATTTCGTAAAATCGATAGATGAGTGGGTCTGTTGGCACGAGTGGGCCAAGCCCTTTAACAGGACACGCTGCTAGCTCTGAAACTAAATCGGTACCCAACCCTAATGCTTCCAGTAACTTAGTTGCTTCTTCAGCCGAGGCGCTAGCCTGACGATAGATGACAGAAGCAATCCAAACTTCATCGCGACCGACTTTGGTTTCCAGTTCTGCGAACGTAACTCCAGTTGCTTCCTTTGCGGCCAACAGTTTTTTGGCAATTTCAGAGATTTCAACATTAGCCATGAGTTTTCTCCTTAAACCAATAAAATATGTGAATGCTCAACTTCAGTCATTCTGCTAAGCTTCTGATGCTGCCTTTCGACGAATACGAGACTCTTCTACGGCACGGGTTTCCTGCGATAGGTGCAGTTCCATTTCGGCCTTGAGGGCATGGTAAGCCGCCTGCTGGTCTAATGACTCTCGATGGCGGGGTCGAGAGAAGGGAACATCCAAAATTCGGGCGATTCTAGCTTCTGGTCCACGTGTCATCATTACAATTTTGTCAGAGAGCAGCAGTGCCTCTTCGATGCTGTGAGTAATTAAAATCACCGTCTTGCGCTGCTGTTCCCAAATGCGCTCTACTTCATCTTGTAAGAAGCCTCGCGTCAAGGCATCTAGCGCTCCAAAGGGTTCATCCATCAGCAGAATCTGCGGGTCAATTGCCAGGGCGCGGGCAATTCCAACTCGCTGTTTCATGCCACCGGATAGCTCATGGGGATGGCGGTGTTCGGCTCCACGCAGCCCTACCAGGTCGATATGTTCTTGAGCGATCGCCATTCTACGCGAGACAGACAGCTTAGGCTTTACCGTCTCAATTGCAAACAGGATATTGTCCAAGACAGTCATCCAGGGCATCAAGGCATAATTTTGAAATATCACGCCGCGATCGGGCCCAGGACCATTGATAGGAGTGCCCCCAATGGCGACAGTACCCGCTGTCGGCTGAGATAATCCGGCAATAATGTTGAGCAGGGTAGATTTCCCGCAACCAGACGGGCCAATGATCGACACAAAGGTATTGGGTTCGATTTCCAGATTAATGTCTTCCAGCGCGGTGTAGTCTAATGTTGCCTTACGGGTGGCACGACTAAACCAATCTCGTTTGCCAAAATAGGTTTTGGAAACATTGCTGACGGATAGCTGGGCACTGGCAGACATAGCAGCAGTTCGGATAAGGGAAGTGTGAGTGGTCATAGTTTCTGTCCAAAGGCAACCCAGGCTTGCAGCAAACCAAACAGGCGATCGAGCAACAGACCTACCACGCCAATGATCAGAATGGCCGTAATGATGCTGGTGATTTTGAGGTTATTCCACTCATTCCAGACGAAGTAGCCAATACCCGACCCGCCGACCAAAATTTCTGCCGCAACAATTACTAGCCAGGCAATGCCAATGCTGATTCGCAGTCCTGATACGATGTAGGGCGCAGCAGCAGGTAGGATAACTCGACTCAGTGTTCGCCAGCGAGAAGCCCCCAGGGTGCGAGTCACATCCAGATAGGACTGATCTACATGGCTCACGCCAAACTTGGTGTTAATTAGCGTTGGCCAGATGCTTGTAATCGCAATTACAAATAGGGCGGTGCTTTCGGAGTTTTTTAACAGTCCTAATCCCAGCGGTAGCCAGGCCAGAGGTGATACAGGCTTGAGGATTTGAATAAAGGGATCAACCGCTCGCGCGGCGACCTCTGAGAGTCCAATCAAGATGCCGAGAGGAATGGCGATCGCCGACCCAATTGCAAACCCTAGCAGCACCCGCCGCAAACTCGTGAGCAGCAGCCACCCAATGCCCTTATCATTTGGCCCGTAGTCAAAGAATGGATTGGAGATCCACCACCAAAACTCCTTCATTGTGGCACTGGCAGAGGGCATCAGTTGTGAAAACCAGCCCAACCTTGCCCCAGCTTCCCAAAATAGGAGTACTACACCTAAAATCAACAGGAATAGCAAAAATGCCTTTTGGTTTGTGTTGAGGGTAAACCGCTGGGGGCGATCGCCAGTTCGATGCATCACAGTGTTACTCATTCGCTCTCCTACTTACCAAACTCCTGGATTTGCGCCTCAACGTAAGCAGTCGGATTTTCTGGGTCAAACGTATCAAACTTGAGCGATTCTGCACGTTCCTGCTCAGTGGGAGGAGATTGCCCCACCTCCTTTTGAAGTTCCGCAGCTAAGTCTGTTAAAAAGATATCCTGAGCAATCTGGTCATAGTCTGCCTGATCAGCAGGCATCAGTTCCCAGCGCACCAACTGTGATGAAATCCACTTGGCAAAACTCTTCCAGGGATACGGATCAAAGCCAATTCGATCAGGTACGTTTTGGGTGTTACCTAATCCATCTTCAAATTCGCCCGTGAGAACTGCCTCTACCACAGGCAAAGGTTGGTTGAGGTATTGGCGTTCAATCAATGCTCCGGCAATTTCCTTGCGGTTTTCAGGCCCATTCGCATAGCCAGCCGCATCAATGATTGCCTTATTGACAGCCCGGAAAGTATTGGGATTTTCGTCAATCCATGATTGGCTGGCAGCGAAAGCACAGCAGGGATGCCCGTCCCACAGTTCCTTAGTCAACATATGAATGAAGCCTGCCTGCTCGAACACTGCCCGCTGATTAAACGGATCAGGCATCAGCATTGCGTCAATTTCTCCAGTGGTCATCTTGGCAACGCTGTCTGGTGGCGGTACTGGAAAGATCTGCACATCCGTATCTGGGTTTAACCCACCCGTTGCTAGATAATAGCGCAGCAGCAGATTATGCATTGAGAAGGGGAATGGCACCCCGATTTTGAACCCTCTGAAGTCAGCCGGCCCTGTCACCGTATCCCGATGCTTCATGGCAACGGTGATGGCTTGTCCGTTAATGTTTTCGATGCTGGCAAGTTTGACAGGAAAGGCTGTAGAACCCAGTCCTAGTGTGATAGCGATGGGCATGGGTGAGAGCATATGATAGGCATCTAATTCTCCGGCGATCGCCGAATCCCTCACCGCAGCCCAGTTTGGCATCTTTACAACTGATGCATTAAGACCATACTTTTCGTAGAAACCCAATGGTTCCGACATCACAATTGGAGTTGCACAAGTGATGGGAATAAACCCAATCCGCAGATCTGTTTTCTCTAGATCAGCAGGAGCTTCTGTAGCTGAAGAGGCTTCTGTATCACTCGTATTTGCCTGCTGTGTGCAGCTTGCGATCGCAACTAGCGCACCCGCTACCGCTACCCGCTTGAGAAACTCACGCCGACTAAAGTCACCACTGCGAATGGTGCTGCTAAAAAACTCAACGGCATTCACTCCAAAGGCAGCCGCCATCGCCTGATCTAGCCCACCCGCTTCTTTGATCAAATCTCGGCAGAACTGCTCGCGTAGAGGGTTGCCGCCCCCAATATTCTTTAACAGCAGTGCTTCCCGCAGTTCAACCTGGGTTAAGCGATTTGCCAAATTCAAAGATTCGGGCTGATAAACGCCCATTTTCACCAAATCACTAATCCAGTCAACCGGGCTTTGGGGCATACTTTCCAAAAACTCCCAATGGTCTTGTGGAAAGTGATTCCCTCCGCAATAACATCGGGCTTCAGATATTACAGACGCTCTTGTAGACGTGTAGGAATTAACTGCCATAGCAAAAACTCACCTGATCTAATGCGTGGCTCGGACTCGCATTGCGTACAGTTGTACAGCTCAGAACTCATGCCGTTAGATTATCAAGAGCTTGCAGAAATTCCATTGGAGCTTTTTTCGTAAAAATAGGATTTTCTTTTGACACTTTCCTTGTTCCCAAGCTGATCAACTCGTCTCCGTTTCGTCTTCCTCATTGCCAAGCCCACCTCGTCTCCCTCGTTGCCAAGCTCCAGCTTGGCAAGGCTCATGTGAAGGCTCCAGCTTCCTTCTGAGTAGGAAAGAAACTGGAGCGGCATTGCTGATCTAACGTATGAATTGTGTAGGGGCATGGCAATGCCATGCCCCTACAGAGGGAATTGAGATCCGTGAATCATACCCACCTTCAGCAACGCCAGAAACTGGAGCTTCTTAGAGTAGTTCCCAAGCTGGAGTTTGGAAACTAGGGAGGAGGACGGAGCTTGGGAACCAGGGGACTGGAAAACCAGGAAAGGGATTTTGACTCAGGATACAGATGCCTGGGACTCAGCGGTCGATCGCCACACCTGGGGTGAAGCACTGTGAAACTGGCGAAACTGTCGTACAAAGTAGCTCACGTCTGTGTAGCCAACCGATTCAGCAATCTGGCTCACCGTTTGGGATGTAGTCGATAATAGCAGGCGAGCCTGGGCCATGCGCCGCTCGATAATCCATCGTTTAACCGTTCGACCCGTTCGGGTTTGCACCAGGTTAGTAAGATACGCAGGAGAATAGCCGACAGCCTGCGCCACGTCTGTCAGGTTAATGGATTGGCGGTAGTGTGCTTCGATAAAGCGAAATACCTGATTCAATTTGGGAGCGTTAGGAAAGATAGAATGGGAACTGGCGTGAGCAGGAGTTAATTCCTGCAACTGGGAATCACTAGCGTACCAGCGTTTCAGCATTTCCTGACGCTGTAATCGCATGGCGATCGCCTCCAACAATTGCTCTACTGTGCAAGGCTTTGTCAGGTAGTCATCTGCACCTAACCCCATTCCCTGACGCAGATCTGCCATTGTCACCTTTGCGGTCAAAAAAATGAACGGAATTGCCGCTGTTGCTGGATTTTGATGTAATGTTGACAACACCTGATAGCCATCCATGTCAGGCATCATGATGTCGCACACAACCAGGTCAGGGATGTGACTCTTTGCCAATTGCACCCCTGCCGTGCCGCTGTCTGCTACCAGGACAAAAATCCCTCAAAATTCAAACATCGAGCAAAATTTCACGAGTTTGCGCTTCATCTTCAACGATCAGAATTTTTTGATCATGGCTGTGGACTTGCTAGACACAGCAATACGTAGCGACATAGGATTTTAGAAATGCCGCACTTTTACAGATAAAACTTTTGGGGTAATGTTTGTGGTGTAAGAGAATACAGGATTGAACAAAACTCACTAAGCGATCGCCATCGAACTCATAGCTTTTATATTTGTGGCTTCAGTTCTGCTGCCAGCACTCATTACTCATCTATTGCTCTTTAAGCAGTTCTTGTCGATATTTATGTGTCCCTATTCCGACCCTTTCGTTAACCTTTCAGATTCGCTGCCCACTCCCGATCGCCCTGTAGAATCTGCCATTGAGACCTTGCGACGGCAGCAGCAACTCATTCTCGACTCTATTGGAGATGGCGTATATGGAATTGATTTGCAGGGAAATGCTACCTTTGTCAATCCCGCTGCTGCCCGAATGATTGGCTGGGAACCGCAAGAGTTGATTGGCAAATCTATGCACCAGGTTTTGCATCACTCTCGCCCTGACCGTTCTCCCTACCCGCGTGAAGACTGCCCCATTTATGCAGCTTTTCAGGATGGCATCATTCATCACGTATCAGAAGAAGTGTTTTGGCGTAAAGACGGCACCTGTTTCCCGGTGGAATACATCAGCACGCCGATTCGAGATGAGCAGGGAAAACTGATGGGAGCGGTGATTGCCTTTCGGGATATTACTCAGCGGAAATGGGCAGAAGCTATCTTACATCGCACCAACGAGGAGTTAGAGCAGCGAGTGCGCGATCGCACCATTGAGCTACAGCAGGCAAATGAGCAGCTTAAGGATTTAAGTGAATTGCGATCGCGCGTCGTCACAATGGTGTGTCATGAATTTCGCAACCCACTCAACAACATTTTGCTATCGGTGTCATCTTTAGGTCGCTACGACGCTCAGCTTACCTCTGAGCAAAAGGAAAACTACCTGTTGGGCATTCAAGACAACGTAGAGCGAATGACCCAAATGATTGATGCCATTTTGATCATTGGTCGGGTCGAGGCTAAAGGTATTGAAGTCAAGCCCAGCCCGTTTGACCTGATTCCTTTCTGCCAAAAACTAATTGCAGAACTCTCACAAGCTAGCGATCCAGGGCAAGATGAAACTACTGAACGGCTTCAGTTTGTTAGTCGGTTCAAACGGCTGACTGTCACCCTTGACCAGCGCCTACTCCGCTCAATTCTAACTAACATTCTCGCCAATGCCATTCGCTACACGCCTGCCCCAGGAAGCATTCAGCTTAAAGTGATGAAACATGGCGATCGAGTGACGTTTCACATTGCCGACCAGGGCATTGGCATTCCACCGGAAGATTTGCCCTACTTATTTGAACCGTTTCACCGAGGGCGAAACGTCAGTAACATTGCTGGGACTGGGCTAGGGCTAAATATTGTAAAACGTTTTGTGGATTTGCAGGACGGAGACATTCAAGTATCGAGTCAGTTTGGACAGGGCACGACCTTTCAAGTGAGCTTGCCATTGCACCATTTCATTGACATGAGATAGCAGGACGCGATAATCATGATTCAACCATTACATCCGTTTTTTCCAATGCAACATTTTCCAAACTTTCAATTTTCTCAGCAGCAGGAGGGACGGACATGGATATCAGCTTAATCCTATCCAATATTCTGAACCCACCCGTTCTGTTTTTCTTCCTGGGAGTTACTGCTGTTTTAGTCAAATCTGACCTGGAAATTCCTGCTCCAATTCCAAAACTCTTCTCGCTCTACCTGCTATTTGCAATCGGCTTTAAGGGAGGGGTAGAGCTAATTAAAAGTGGCATCACCCAGGAAGTTATTTTGACGCTCTTGGCAGCAATATCAATGGCTTGCATTGTGCCACTTTATACCTTTTTTATTCTGAAGTTAAGGCTAGACACCTATGATGCAGCGGCGATCGCCGCCACCTACGGCTCAATTAGTGCAGTTACATTTATCACCGCAAGCGCCTTCCTGACGGAACTGAATATTGATTTTGATGGCTACATGGTAGCTGCCCTTGCGCTAATGGAGTCTCCCGCCATTATCGTGGGACTGATTCTGGTCAACCTCTTCACAGTGAACGAAAAACGGGAATTCGCCTGGTCAGAAGTGCTGCAAGAAGCATTTCTTAACAGTTCAGTATTTCTGTTGGTCGGCAGTTTACTAATCGGTATGTTAACGGGAGAACATGGCTGGCAGGTCTTGGAACCCTTTACCCAGGGACTCTTTTACGGCGTGTTAACCTTCTTTTTACTGGATATGGGACTCGTTGCCGCTAAAAGAATTAAAGACTTGCAAAAAACCGGACTCTTTCTCATCTCCTTTGCCATACTGATTCCTATAGTCAATGCAGGCATCGGATTGCTGATCGCCAGGTTCATCAATATGCCTCAAGGAGATGCCCTTTTATTCTCCGTTTTGTGCGCCAGCGCTTCTTATATTGCCGTTCCAGCAGCGATGCGGTTGACGGTGCCCGAAGCAAATCCTAGCCTGTACGTTTCGACTGCTCTAGCGGTGACATTCCCCTTCAATATCATCGTGGGAATTCCGCTTTATCTGTACGGAATTAACCTGTTGTGGAGGTAGCCCGATGCATCTTGTTAAAAAAATAGAAATCATTGCCAACTCATTTGAGCTTGGAAAAATTTTGGATAGCTTGAATAAATCGGGCATACATGGTCATGCAGTAATTCGCAATGTGGCGGGTAAGGGGCTACGGGACGGCTCCGAGGATTTGGACATGACAATGCTAGACAATGTTTATATTCTTGCCTTCTGTATGCCTGAGCAGATTGAAACAGTGGTTGAAAATGTTCGTCCTTTGCTTAACAAGTTTGGTGGAACCTGTTATGTCTCAGATGTAATGGAAATTCGTTCGGTTAAGTGCATTGCCTCACTGTAAGTATTCCAATGAGTTTCTAAATGAGTTTCTAAATGAGTGTCCAAAATGCTTTTATAGGTCGTCGTAACCTCCTTAAACGAACTCCGATCGCCATTTTGGGGTTAGCCGCCAATAACCTGTTTTGGCACGTGAAACAGGCTGAAGCGGCTGAGGCGATCGCCACTTCCCTCACCCTGGATGATGCCTTGCAAAAATTGATGGAAGGCAATCAGCGATTTGTTCAACATCAGCC
>JAAUTN010000272.1 GCA_012031415.1 Leptolyngbyaceae cyanobacterium SM1_4_3
CAGGTTTTTGAAGTTCAAAACAAGGCTTACAAGTTTGAAACCAGGTTTTTGAAGTTCAAAACCAGGTTTACAAGTTTAAAACCTGATTCTTGAATTTGAAAAACAGGTTCACGAGTCAAAAACCTGATTCTTAAGTTCAGAAGCCTGATTTACAAGCTCAAAGCCTGCGTTGAATTTGCTAAACCTGCCCTCACAGGTATTTTATTGGCTAGAAATCTGCTGCGTCTGCATGGAAAGCCAACTAAGAGCAGTCTGAATCGGTGAGTCGTCCCTAAACGTGGGATAGTGAAGGGAGGCTTAACCGTTTGTGCAGTCACACTGCTATCGCGATCGCCCCTTTCCAGAGGATAAAAATATGGGAACTGCCGCTTACATTCAGGACAGCGAATTTGATGCTTGATGGTGGCTTCATGAATATTTAGCGCTGACTGACTCGGCTTTTAGATCGAGGAATAACGGAAGGGGTTTTCCGAACACTCAATTCATTGCTAATGAGCACTTTCAACTACGCCCCATCTGATCAAATGAAGTCAGCTAACGGTTGGGTTAGTGTTTGCTGTTAAGCATGGCTGGGTAACAGGGTTGCCATCATCTTTTCGAGTGCTTTGGGATCTTTAAGCAACTGCGCTGCCATCTCTTTAGCTTGCTCACCAGGATAGACATCTTCAAGTCCATCCACCACTGCTTGCAAGGCTTCTTGAGCAACAACTTCCGGAGAAACTTTAGGTGGCGGGAAATGCTCACTGCCATCGGTATCTACTGTTCCAGGCATTACACCAATCACCAAAGTGCCTTGTGCTGCTAACTCAGCCCGAATACCCTGTGTCATTAATATTGCCGCAGCTTTGGAAGCACTATAGGAAGCATTCAGGGGAAAGTTAATTTTTCCGAGAATACTGAGCATATTGACGATCGCTCCGCCGCCATTCCGTTTCAACACTGGAGCAAAAGCACGACACATTGCGAGAGTGCCAAAGTAGTTCACTTCCATTTCGGCTCTAGCGCCAGAAAGGTCAGGTGCAGAAATGAAACCTTTGAGCAAGCCAATCCCAGCATTATTAATCAAAAGAGTAACATCCTGGCAGGCTGCTGCTGCCGTGGCTACAGATTGTTCATCAGTAATGTCTAACGGAATTGGAATAATCTGCTCTGGATCAATCGCAATAATACTGGACAGGGAATTTGGGTTCCTCGCCGCTGCATAAATTCGAGAGACACCTGCTGCTCGCAGTGCTTTCACATAATATCGACCAATGCCACCATTTGCTCCGGTCACTAGTGCCACTGCTTTTTTAAGCTGCATTTTGGGTGTTCTTTTTTGGAAGTACACATCCACATTACGATAGACTTTCACTTACCGTTTGGGAAGTACTTACTTTTTTGTAAGTAACCTGTAAGTCTATGGGATGGAAGGGCAGACGAATGACAACAACGCAACCGGAGGGAGCGGTACTTGTACAAACTGCGCTTAAAATCATCGGTGGTAAAGGGAAGCTGCTAATTTTGTAGCATCTGAAGGATGGCGGGAAATGCTTCAGCAAACTCAAGCGCCTGATTCCCGAGATTACTGAAAAGATGCTCACACAACAGCTTCGAGAGTTAAAGAAAGATGAAATTGTGAATCGCAACCTGCTGAATAGCCAGAATCTTTCCGCATATTTACCTCAGTCCCTAACCTCTGCTAACTGATTACTTAATGTCACCCAATTCTCAACGCTCAAATCTTCGGCGCGGGCTTGGGGGTTGATTTCGAGTTGTTCTAGGAGTTGGTTGAGGCGATCGCGCTCCACTACACTCATCAAATTATTTCGCAACATCTTACGTTTGGTTGCAAAACCGAGCTTGACCAAAGTTTCGAGCTTGCGAACATCAGTGATAGGCAGGTGAAACTGGCGCGGGCGCAATCGCACTACCGCAGAATCAACTTTTGGCGGGGGCTGAAAGGCTTGGGCGGGTACGTCACAAATCCATTCGCACTCGGCTAAGTACTGCACTCGCACAGATAGCGCCCCGTAATTTCTAGAACCAGGACGGGCACACAGCCGCAGAGCAACTTCTTTTTGCAGTAGCAGCACGATCAGGTCAAACGGATGGGGATTAGGAGTGGCGATCGCCCCCAGCAGCTTCTCCAAAATCGGCCCAGTAATATTGTATGGAATATTTGCAACCACCTTATTAGGTTGCTGAAAGTTAGGAAAGCCTGCCAGCACAGCATCTAAATCCAGCGAAAGAATATCTCCCTGAAGCAGCAAAAAATTAACGACTCCACCCAACTTTTCTACCAGCAGCTTGCACAAATCTCGGTCAATCTCAACTGCTATCACTGCTGCGGCTTTATCCAACAGGGGTCGGGTTAAGACTCCTTTGCCCGGGCCAATTTCTAAAACGCGATCGCCCTCCACTAACCCCGCCGCTGCCACAATCTTCTGCAACGCTTTCTCACTACGCAGCCAGTGTTGACCAAATTGTTTACGAGGTTGAGGCATAAGAGAGGGTTAGGGGCTAGGGTGGGGAATGAGGGGTAGGGAATGAGAGGTGGGGGATCGGAATTTAGCGGAGCGAAGCTCCTTCTTCCCTAGCCCCTAGCCCCCAGCCCCTCCTTCCCATTACATTTTCTTAAAAGATCTACAGAACGAAATTTCGCCTGCCAGATTTGTAGGATATTTATGTCCTTAGAATGAGGTACGTGGGTGAAATACGAGATTCGCTATAAGCCTGCTTTTGCAACTGTGTTTTTAACGCTCAATCCGGGCGATCGCCTCACGGCTGAAGCGGGGGCAATGGCTAGCATGGCAGCACAGCTTTCGATGATAACTGAATTTTCGGGCGGCTTAATTCCTGGGCTTCTAAAAAAATTTCTGGGTGGAGAGTCGCTCTTTGTCAATGTGTTTACGAATGAAACTCAGCAACCGCTTGATTTAGTCTTAACTCAGTCTACTGTGGGCGATGTCGGTTTAATTGAGCTTCAGGGAAATGAAATTTGCTTTCAGCCGGGTGCCTACATTGCTCACACACCCGGCGTTCACATGGGGGTGCAGTGGGCTGGCTTTTCAAGCTGGTTTGCCGGAGAAGGGCTGTTTAAGCTAAGGCTGAGCGGTCGCGGGCTGGTATTTTTTGGCGCTTACGGCGGTTTGAGCCAGCGCCGTGTGAATGGAGATTTCACGGTAGATACCGGACACCTGGTTGCCTATGAACCTGGAATTCAAATGAACATTCGCTTAGCCAGCGGTCTGGTTGGCTCGGTCACGTCGGGTGAAGGGTTAGTAAATCGCCTAACCGGACAGGGCAATATCTACCTCCAGTCTCGCAGCACCGATGGATTGGTCAGGTTTTTGCGCTCTAAGCTGCGCTAGTTCTCATTGAGGAAGGTTTAATTTAAATGAAAGTTGATATCTTACATCAGCCAGAAAGTGCGATCGCCAAAATCGACATGGCACCCCAGGAAGAACTAACCGCCGAAGCAGGCGCAATGGTTTCCATGAGCGGTCACATGAACGTCAACACCACCCTGCGAAAGGGCAAAGGCGGCGGCGTTTTTGGTGGTCTAAAGCGAATGCTCGCCGGAGAATCCTTGTTTCTCAGCGTTTTCCGTTCAGGCGAACAGCCCGCCGAAATTTACCTGGCTCCCAAACTGATGGGCGATATTCTGCCTTACCAGTTGGATGCCCATGATCTGGTAATTCAATCCACCGGATATTTGGCTAGCACGCCTGGAGTTGACCTCGACTTAGGGTTTCAAGGGCTGAAGTCGGTCTTTTCAGGCGAATCAATCTTTTGGCTCACCGCCAGCGGCAGTGGACTGGTGCTGCTCAGCGCTTTTGGCGGCATTTATGAAATCAAAGTAGACGGCGAATACATCGTCGATACAGGACATATCGTTGCCTTTGAAAAAACACTCAACTTCTCAATCACCAAAGCAGGCTCTAGCTGGGTCGGCGCATTTTTGGGCGGAGAAGGGCTGGTTTGTCGGTTTCAGGGTCAGGGACGGCTGTTTTGTCAAACTCATAACCCTGGTGCATTTGGCAGACTGGTTGGCAGCAAATTGCCGCCTCGATAAACGCGATGGGCAACTCCAAGCCATTTGTGGGATGGGCATCTTGCCCGTCCATCTCAAGCAGGCAAGATGCCTGCTCCACAGCTAAGCACTCACTCTTCAATTAAAACTATGACCACTGAAACGGTTTATGAGATTCAACACGCTCCTGCTTACGCTGCGCTGACGCTCAAACTTCAGGCCAACCAAACCGTCCTGGTAGAATCGGGAGCCATGGCCGCAATGGATTCTCACATCAAGATGAAGTCCAAAGTGCAGGGCGGTTTAATGAAAGGACTGGGACGAATGCTGGGCGGCGAATCCTTATTCGTTAGTGAGTTTACCGCTGAAGGCAAACCTGGAGAACTGCTGATTTCACCGGGAGTCCCAGGAGACATTCGGCACTATCACTTTGACGGCAACAATGGTTTGATGGTGCAGTCTTCTGGCTTTATCGCTGCTAGCCCCACTGTCACCATTGACAGCAAATTTCAAGGCTTCAAAGGCTTCTTTAGCGGCGAATCTCTGTTCTTGCTGAAAGTGACGGGTTACGGTGACTTCTGGTTTAGCTCCTTCGGCGCAATCATCGAAATTCCGGTAACTGGAGATTATGTTGTAGACACAGGCTACATCGTCGCCTTTGAGGACACACTCAGTTACAAAGTTGAAATGCTGGGCGGCTTATCTTTCAAGGGCTTGAGAACTGGCATCTTTGGCGGAGAAGGCTTTGTCTGCCGATTTAGCGGCACGGGCAGACTGTGGATTCAGTCGCGTCAGCTTTACCCGTTTGTCAATTTCATTCATCCTTTCCGCCCCGTCAAGAGTTAAGGTGATTTACCACTGGAATTGTACTCGTTACCAAGCTCCAGCTTGGTAATGCCAACTTGGAAGCTCCGGCTTCCTGCTACGTTCTGGGAAGCTGGAGCTTCCTCATAGCAGTTCCCAAGCTGGAGTTTGGGAACCGGAGAAAGAGCCAAAGGAAAAATAGCTGAAGGGCGACAGAATTATGGCAAAGCTAATGATGGCTCTAAGAATTGGTGGTAATCAAGATGCTGTCATCTGCGTTTCTCGTCCTTTAAACTACATAGAATCAATTTTTGGAGAAGTTTTTGATACTGGGCTTGCTCAAAAGTTCATCTGGTATCCTGACTTTATTCTCTTTTTTCCACCTGGACGCTTAGGAAATTACTGGACTGAAATTTATGCTTCAGACACACTAGAGCTTCAGCCTGAAACTGTTAGAGCGATCGCCGTACCCTTTACAATAGAATTCGATTTTGAACCGATTCTTGTGTCTAACAAAGGAGATGAAGGTTCACCGTTCTACATTAATCGAATGGGAAATTATCAATTGCTGTTTGAAGCCCGTTATTTGACTGTTGATGAGGCAAGTAGAATAGCCGGATTTGATTGGTATACGTCTGAGATGACTGAAGATCTTCGGATATCTGCCCCTGAACTGATCCGACTTACATTCATTCCCACAGCCGAATTCCTTGAGCCTCAAATTTTAAGAGCAGAGGCAGGTTTTAATCCTCCTCAAACCCTTTCTCTCAATGATTCGTATGAAGAACCTCCCTATCGAACGGATATTCCGCTTGTTCTCTCATCTCATGTGACTCCAGAGACGTTAGAGTTTGTTGATATCTTTGAACAAACGCTACAAGAGTTCTATCAAATTGAGCGTCCTCATGCTCGAATATGTCGTGGATCAGCATTTGGTGATCCAGAAGATCCAATCTGGGCTGAGGTCATTGATATTCCCTTAGTATTTCCCTTTGCTATTAGTATTCAACGGGATGGAACTATTGCTTTAGGACTGGTGGCGTGGGGAAATCTTGGTCATATTCACCATATTATTTGGCAATTAGAGCATAGCGATGAAGCAGGTTTTTATGGAATTCTCATGATCCTGAAATGATTCGCCGTGATGCTGAAAGTCTTCAACAATTACTTCTTTTATTAAAGGAGAAAGCTAAGATTCATTTCCAACCTCGTTTGTGAGGCAGTAACTAAACGGTTCCTGCTACATCCTGGGAAGCTGGAGCTTCCTTATAGCGGTTCCCAAGCTGGAGCTTGGGAACCAGAGAAATTTCATCTTTTATCCCTCATCCTTCTGATCATGCCTATTGAATTACCCCCTGGAACAGCAAGCTACCGCAACGATCGCAACCCAGAACCTAAAAAACGCCAAATTCTGCTAGTTGTCGGGTTAATTGCCGCTGCGATCGCCTTCGCGTTCTGGCTATTTGGGGCGCTAGTCAATGGTTTGGTTTGGATTATTCCTCCCAGCGTCGAGCGGCAGTTGGGCACATTCACGGTGCCTGTGTTTGAGCAAATGGCAGAACCCTCGGCGACTCAAGATTCGCTTAACCAGTTGCTCGATCGCCTGGAGGTAAATCTTCCGCCTGAGCAACGGCAGCAGCATGACTACCAGGTGCTATACATTCCCGATGCAACGGTGAATGCGATCGCTATTCCGGGCGATCGCGTCGTCATCTACAAAGGGCTACTCACTCAAACCGAATCAGAAAACGAGCTAATGATGGTGCTGGGGCATGAATTAGGGCATTTTGCCAACCGTGACCATTTGCGGCGACTCAGCCGAGGACTACTCTTGCAATTGATGATTGCAGTTTTCTTTGGCGATACGGGTGGACTCCAGGATGTAGCGATTTCTGGAGTTACCAGTCTCAGTAATGCCCAATTTTCTCAAGGGCAGGAACTTCAGGCGGACGAGTTTGGGTTGAATCTGTTGCAGCAAACCTATGGACACGTTGCCGGAGCGACAGACTTTTTTGAGCGATTGAGCCAGCAGGAAGGGGCAAATATCGACTTTTTAGCGACCCATCCCAATTCACGTAAGCGGGTGCAGCTGCTAGAGCGGGCGATCGCCGAAGGCTATGACCTGGGTGAGCGATCGCCTCTCCCTGCTCCGTTGGCAGACCTGTAACGACTATCTGCCACTCCCTAAAAACTTGAAACAGACGGCTTGAACTTACCTGGCTAAGCTCTCCACGCTGAGAGGCACCATCTCGCCGCTTTTGGTTAACCCCAATAGCATCCGTTCCTGGGGTCTGATTAACTTGCCCGTCAACACACACCGTTCTTCTGCTTGAGCCGTAGCCTCTACGCTGGCTCGAATCTCTTCTGGGGACAGTTGTAGCTGATAGTCTCCAGATTTCTGCTGCACATAATTCCACAACACATCCCGGATCAAAGCTTGATAGCCCTGATTTCCAGCCAGATCTTTGAGACGGTCTTTCAGGTCTCGCTCCAGCCGGATGCTGGTGACTTCCATTTCTGTCGTTGCTGTTCGATTAATCGTGTACATTTCATTCCTCCTGGAATAAATCACGGTTTACTTGAGATTTTTTGAAGATGTATGGACACCTTCGTAATACGAGTGTAGTATGTTGGATGTCAGAATCAAGTAATATGTTTCAGCAAATAAACCTGTGAGTTACTTACCCACCCCTTGCACTTCACGCCACTCCACCAAGCTTTCAAGCTGGGTTGCGTTGCTGGCGGCATTTGCTGCGGGTGGCTATGGTGCTGGCAATCTAGTCGCAGGCGTGGAAATGCAGGGCTTTGGCATGGTCGCAGGACTGGATGGAAAAAATCGAGGAATCGATCTTGGAATCGATCTATCCAATTTGCCAGTAGATGAACCAGACTCACGAGGCGGGCGGTACAGGTTAAGAACTGCTGTACCCAGAGAGGACTAGAAAAACCTGAACCAGTTTTTCCAGCCCCCGCTTCTAAATTACGGAAGCGGGGGTTCTTGTCTGTGAAGTTATTGAAAATTGCGAGTTAGTCACCAGTCACCCTAGATCGTCACCCCAACGAACCTCCGTCATTCCGAACTGCAAATTTTGAACTGCAAATCAGTTCAACCCTCCAGCTATCCAGCTAAAACCAAGTTTGTTGCCCCACTTTCGTTCGATGGACAGTTCTGAAAACCCAGAAGCCTGAATAAATCCGAAGTTACGGGAGTCCCCGGTGATGCTGAAATTTACCTATACGGAAACGGGTCTGCATTTAGAACATTTATCTCATTCAGTTGAAGATTGGATGACGCTACGGGTGATTTTGTCACTGCGAACTGGACAGCGTTTGATTGTCGAGCGCGGAACGGCTGCTTTTTTGTTGCCTGCCAATCTGGTTGGGTTGCGTAGCCTGGAATCTGCCACTCAGCAAGAAACCTACGGCGCAGTCACACTAACCCCCGTTGACGCTGAGTATGTCGAGGTTAGTTTGCACGGCACCTGGGTTTGCTCTAGCCCAGATGACGTTGACGGTGTGTTTGTCGTGAGTGTGGGCGATCGCACCGAATGGCTGGTCTTCAAACTCTGGCGCGAAAGCCAAAACCGTACTTCTCCGCTGCGGCGGTAAAGGGTCTAGAGTCCTTGCTTACTTGATGCAGCGCCAGATCTCCAACTTCTCAAAGGAGTTGGAGATCTCAATCCCCTACGGCGATCGCTTAATTCTCGTCCGAATTGTGCAATTTCTGACAAATCTGTTAATCCAGGAAATTGTAGTGCTATTGTAGTGCTATTGTAGCATAGCGCAATTATTCCAACGGACTTCTTCCCGAACAGTCATGCTATTACTCTACGTTCATCTATTTGAATGGCGCAAACCTCCGCCCGAAGAGACTTCTGAGCCTCATGTCTCTAAGCCTCAGCCCCATTCTGCTCAAACTCACACAGTTAAGCAAGTTCGTCACGCTCGATCGGCTTATTACCTAGAGCGACGTTTATTTCTATAACGGGTTAAATCACCATGATGACTTTAACGATGCGCCCCTACGCGGGTGAAACCGATTTGGAGGCGATCGCCCACCTGCTCAACACCTGTGAAGCTGTAGACCAGCTCGACAACTATTACTCCGTTCGGGATTTGCGGCTAGAGTTCAGCGAACCCGATTTTGACTCAACTCGCAACCTGCGGCTCTGGCACGATGGCGACGGCAAGCTGATTGGCTTTGGGCAAATCTGGTTTCCACCAGAGGCAGAAAGTCAGGAACTAGGCGGACATCTCTGGTTTCGAGTCCATCCTGATGCTCGTGGAGACAGGCTTGAAACCGAAATTATCGGTTGGGGCGAAGCCCGAATGCACGAAATTTGGCTAGAGCGCGGCGTGTCCGTAAAGCTGTACGGTCATGCCCGCGATAAGCAAACCGATCTGATTACACTGCTAGAAAACAGTGGCTTTACGCTCGTGCGGCAATTTTTGAGAATGGAGCGATCGCTTATCCAGCCCATTCCCGCTCCTCAACTGCTAGAAGGGTTTACCGTTCGCCATAGTCAGGGAGAAGCCGATCTCGAAGCCTGGGTCGAGATGCACAACCAGTCATTTATTGACCACTGGAACTATCACCCGCTGACGGTCGAGACCCACCGGCACTGGATGACCGACCCCGAATATTGCCCAGAGTTGGACTTGGTGGCGATCGCCCCCGATGGCACTTTTGCCGCCTTTTGCTACTGCCACATTCCGCAAGAGCAAAACCATCACCTGGAACACAATGATGGCTGGATTGGAATGTTAGGAACCCGTCGCGGCTTCCGTCGCATGGGGTTAGGTCGAGCCATGCTGCTAACGGGTCTGCAAAAGCTCAAAGCGGCTGGTATAGAAATAGCTAAACTCGGCGTAGATACCGAAAACCCCAACCGTGCCCAAACTCTATACGAGTCCACAGGCTTCCGCAAAGCTCACGCTAGTCTCTCTTTGTCAAACCCCTGAGCTAGCAGCTTTGACTAATCAGGAACCTGACGGAAAATGCGGGTCCAGGCGATCGCCAAAAAACGTAGGC
>JAAUTN010000041.1 GCA_012031415.1 Leptolyngbyaceae cyanobacterium SM1_4_3
GCAGCGCAGAGATCACGGCGACAGCCATCAGCATGATCAGCATGATATTGGTGAACTGATCGACAAAATTTTCCAATGGCTGCGCCCAGTCCTCTCTTCCAGTTCATTTAGTCCAAATTTTGCTATCCGTTCCTGCACTTCAGAACGGTCTAAACCGCGATCTGGATGGCTTTCTAGATACTTCAAAACCGTTTGTGTATCTAAAGTGTGCCAATGGGTAAGTTTCTCAGTCACACGCTGAGGGTTTGGAGTAAGTCTCGTAGATTTCATCATTCCATTGATCAGGCTAGGCTAATTTAAGAAGACTGCTCCATCATTTTCGATTTTCATGGAGATACGATGAGCAGAAAAATCTGTAGTCTCATCGAGAGTGACCTGGAGAACTCCAGGAGTTTCTGTCGGACGAACCTGAACATCCAGTAATCCGTTGTCTTGCCTCTGAAAGATAATCACAACTGGTGCAGGTAAGGCGCTAAGAATGACGTTGGATTGTCCCGATAGAGTGCGCTGGTCAGTGTGTTCAACCACCATATAGTCAATTGCAGCGCCAGTTAAATTGACTAGCTCAACCTGTGCGGTGCCGTTATCCAAAACAACGGTTGCATCGATAGGTTGGCGATGCTCTGGAAGCGGTGGAGTGGTGAAGGAAAACGGTAGCTGAGATACAGGACTTTGATTTAGAAATAACTGTATTCCTTCAGAAGCGTCAGACAAACTTTCGCTGAACGCAGCTAGAGTATTCAAGCTAATCAAGCCAGTTGCCACGTTGCTTGAATCCAGTGTTTGAGCCGATAAGGAGAACGCATTGGCGATCGGCGTAACCGATAAACTGATCGCTAAACTGCCGCTGAACATGATCCAGCCTTGATTAATCCGAAAATCTTTCATCGTCATCTTACGCTATCTCCTTAAATGAGTGGTTAACTCAAAGGGTGTTTGAAGAGTAGCAAATGTCCCCTGTAAGGGCGTAGCATTCGGCAGGTAAACCCTGGAATAGACCGAAAGTTCTTGCCCGAATGCTACGCCCCTACAAACTCGTGGGTAACAGATTAGACTTTTCAAACATCCTCTCAGGTTTCTATGGATCAGACACATTCAGGCTTCATACATTGAATTAATCAAATCGCTATAGCGTTGTGCTACTGGGATACGGCGGATTTTCAATGTTTGTGTGGTTAGTCCATTATCAGGTGAGAAGGGTTCAGGTACAAAGCGAAAATCACTCATCAAATCATCAGCGCGATAGCCAGACCGCTGTTTCACTCGCTGTCTCAACTCATCTTTGATCAGGCTATATACACGAGGATGCATGAGTAATTGGGCTTCAGTGAGGGGTTGCAGTCCCTGAGTTTTTGCCCAGTTTGCGATCGCTCCACATTGGGATAAATCAGAGCCGCCAAACGCTTACGGTCTTGCCCGACGACAACAATTTGACTGATGTAAGGGCTTTGGCGACAAACATTTTCCAGCGGTTCTGGCTCAATATTTTCACCATTGAGTAAAACGATGGTGTCTTTGGCGCGTCCCGTAAGAGTTAATAGCCCATAAGGAGTAAGCCAACCCAAATCACCCGTATTGAGCCATCCGTTGGCAGATAAAACCTGTGCCGTTGCATTGGGGTTGTTGTAGTAGCCTTTCATCACCTGCGGGCCACGCACCAGCACTAATCCGGTTTCACCAATCGCTAAAGGTGCCTGTGTCTCTGGATTAACAATTCGGATCTCTGTGCAGGATAGCGCTGATCCTACAGTTCCCCGAATATTCCAGTTTGCCCGACGCGCCGCTATGACAGGAGAGGCTTCGGTCATTCCGTAGCCGTTGAGAATCTCAACTCCAATAATCTCGTAAAAATTATCGAGGTAGGCAGGCAAAGAGCCACCGCCCGTAATCGCATATTTAAGCTGAGGCGCAATAGATTGACGGATTTTGTGGTAAATCAGGCGATCGCCCAAATAATGCAGCGGAGCAAGCAACCACTGCTGTCTCTGGGCAGCTAAGCGCTGTCTATCCATAAGCTGTAAATGCTCAATACATTGATCGGCTGCAATTCGTCGTTGAGTAATATACCGTTCGCTGATATTGATGAATGTTTTGAACAGCCATCGTGATAAAGCACCTTTCTGCTGCACCTGCTGCTGAATGGCTTCATATAACACTTCCCAGATGCGAGGCACCGCCACAAGGTAATGAGGCTGCTCAGCTTGCAAATCTTGCTTTAGATGGCGGCGATCGGTGTAAGTTAACGTGCAGCCTTTAGATAGCAGGAAGTATTCACAGGCGCGTTCATAACAGTGCCACGTCGGTAGGATGGAAAGAACTCGCTCTCCCGGTTGCGGTCGCACCACCACATCCAAAGTTTCTACTTGATGCATCAAATTGCCATGCGTCAACATGACTCCTTTAGGCTGTCCGGTTGTGCCGGACGTGTACATAATGGTGGCAAGATGCGATCGCGTCAACGTTGGCGCGACAAACCCATCGCTGAGCTTGAGTAAGTGCTGAAATGAAATACATTCCTCACTCACTTCATCGGACAGCAGAATCACATCACAGATTTTTAGCTCCGCACAGATTTCTCGCAGACGCTGCCAGGTCTTTAAATTTTGCACAATCACCACAGTGCTACCGCTATGGCGCAAGATGTAGGCTAGCTCTTGCACATCTGCTACAGCGCTGCGAGGTACATTGACCACGCCCGCAAAGAGCGTTCCCAAGTCGGCAATCAACCAGCGGGGCGAATTCTCAGCAATGATAGCGACGCGATCGCCAGCCTGTACCCCCAACATCTGCAACCCACCCGCAAATTGCAGGATTTGCTCATAGACCTGAGCATAAGTCCACTCCCGAACTGGCTGGGCATGAGGGTCACGCAGGGCAATTGCGTTCGCGTGCTGGCTTACTAACTGTTGCCAGACTGTGTACAGGGTAGAGGTTGATCTAAAGTCAACCAACTTGCCACCAGGTGATTGAACCAGTTGAACAACTTTTCGAGCATTGATCTGTTTTTCTTGCATGGCTGTTTTTACCTCAACTCTGCAAACGACTCATTCATTGGATCAATTTGATGATTAATTTGGAAGCAGGAAACCAGACAGCACGGGAACATCGCCCAAATCCCAACCTTGCTCGGTTTTAACAATTTGATTGGTTTCGGCATCAATGTACACTTCTAAATCATTATCCAGTTCAACTTCCCATGCCCAGCCGCCGTTTTCCCGCTCCAGCGTGGCATCTACAGCAACAGTGCCAGGATTGGCTGCAAGCACCGTCCCTACTGCTTCCTTCAAACTCACTGTAGGAGTTGGTTCATTCCAAAAAGCTTCTCCTCTCGTTTTGTGCCAAAAGACAGCACCGAGCAATACCACTCCTACACCGATCGCACCAATAAACTGCTTGTTAATTCTCATCATTGACCTCCCAATTTATACTTTAATGAGTGATAATCTTGCCTACAACCATAGTCTTACGAAGAATGGACAATGTTTAGCTGATCTCTAAGTTAGAAGGGCAAGTTAAGAAAACGATGAGAGTATTGCTCAGGTTGCGATCTACCTGACTAGTACAGAGTGGCGGAAGCTTGACTACCAGAGTGCGGGCATCTTACCCGCGTGAGCGAGACGCTCACACTCTCGTTTCTTGTAGCCCCTTCTGTCAACTGCGTTGCTGCACCAATAAAACTTGAAACGGAGCCACAACCCTGCTCACGCCTCTGGCAAACTCAGCATCACTAACATAAAAAACAATGGAGTAAAGCTTACCGCTAACCGGAAAGCTCTACTCCATTTCATTTACATCTTGATTCAGACTGCTCTTCAAATGGCTAAAGTCGAGTCAAAGAAGTTGCAGATCTAAATACTTGTTTTACCTATTTTCAGGGCAAAAACCATTGTCTCTGCTCACTAAATTCCGTTGTTCACCTCAATTCCAGGTAGGCTGTTGAGTTGAGTGTCACTGAGCGGGTTGCCACCAAAGTTGCCGTACATTCGAGCTAGGGCACCCGTCAGGGCAGCATTGTAATCGATTGCAACTTCGTTAGAAATGTAATCGGTGCGGACATCAGTATATGCGTTATCGTTGGGGGCAGATGGACCGCCCACCAAAGCGCCGTAGAGGATATTTCGATTGGCAGCGGGATCGCTGATATTGGTTGTGCCGGAAGCTCCACGATGGTGAGGATTCTTGGGGGAGTTGTTGCCAAACCCGACCATGTAGCTTCTCTGGGTGGGGTTAACACCTAAGATGTAATCGACCTGATCTTCGGTGAAGTTGGAGTAGCGACCGCCCCCGTTATTGACCGTATCGCTATAGATACCTGAGAGGAAAGCGGTGTTGGCGCTGTAGCGCAAGGAACCCCACTGGTCGAGCCAGGCCATGCCGCCTTCGGTATGCTTGATCCCGCCGCTTTTGTTTGTCCAGTTGTTTAGCCAACCTTCTACGTCGTTGCGGTATTTGGCGTTGCCCGTTTCCTGAGCCAGCAAAATGGCTGCACCATGAGATTTGTTGTCCCAATTGTGCGTCCAGCCTGAATTCACGCCCTGGTAATAGCTTTCGGCCTTGTTTAAGTAAGATTTGTCGCCTGTGGCTTTATAGAGCCAGGTTGCGCCCCAAACCAGTTCGTCGTTGTAGCCGCTCCAGGAGTTGTAGTAGGTTGCGGCATCACGAATAGAGTCTGAATATTTGCCGCGATAGGTGTCAGCAAACTGGAAGAGTTGGACGGCGTTTTTAACCAGGCGATCGGCATAGGCAGGGTCAGAAGAGCGGAAGACGATGGAAGCCGAGGCAAGAGCGGCTGCGGCTTCACCTGCCAGGTCAGAACCAGGATTTTGGCGATCGATTTTATAGGCGGGGCGCTGCATGGTCATATTCTCAGCCGATCCCCAGTAGGAGTGGTCGAGGTCGCCCCGTCCGACCTGCCCCCAGAAGGCTTTGGTGCCATTGCTGTCTGTAACGTGTGCTTTGAGAATGTAGTCTGTGCCCCAACGAATTGCGTCAAGCGCTTCGTCAAGCTGTCCGCTCTTTTGATAAGACTCCCGGTATTCAATCACGCCCCAACTGAGCAGCGTCATTGACCCTGCCATTGGGAAGCCAAATTTAACGTGATCACCTGCATCGTAGTAGCCGCCTGTGAGGTCTACGCCGACATCTGCTCCGTCTTTGAGTGCAGAGTTGCCGCGCCATTCGATGCGGTTGTCACCAGGAAGTACGCCAGAGCGCTGAGCTTCGTAGAACAGGAGTGATTTTTGCAGGGCTTCTCCGTAGTTGGGGGTGCCTGATGTAGGCACAGGCGCAGGGGTAGGAGTGGGCGCAGGGGTAGGAGTCGGAGTCGCAGCTACATCGTCATTGAGAATAGTGGCGATCGCCTGTCCATCCCGAATAGTTGCATTGGTAGGGCTAGCCAGGTTGAGTTTAAAGCTTTCATTTGACTCAACGGTGCTGTCGCCTTTAATGGTGACGGCAATTTTTTTAGAAGTCTCACCGGGTGCAAAGGTGAGTCTGCCGGAAGTAGAGACATAATCAGAGCTAGATTTGGCGGTTTCGTCGGCGGTGGAATAGTTTACCGTGACGGGGCTGCTGCTAGCTTGAGACAGTTTGACCGTAAATGCAGCGTTCGTATTGGTATTGAGGTTGCCTTCTTTGGTTGAGAAGTCGTCTACAGAGAAGGTGGGTAAGGCGATCGGCGTAGGGGCAGGGGTGGGCGTGGGAGCAGGTGCCGGGGTCGGGGTGGGAATAGGCGTAGATGAACCTAGCGATTGCCCATTCAAAATGTAGTTTGTCGGCTTAACGGTTGTTCCATTTGCCTTACTGCCGTTAAAGCCAAAAGAAATACTTTGACCGGGGGAAATATTGCTATTCCAACTCGTATTTCGGATGACGTAACGATTTCCTGTTTTGCTGACAATTTCAGCATTCCAGATATTTGTAATCTCGAAAGAAGCTTCAAATTCCAGTGTCCATTGCTTTAAGGAATTGGCACCATCATTTTTGATGGACATTCCTCCGGTGAAGCCGCTACCCCAGTCATTGTTTACGGAAAAGGCGACAGTATTCATTCGGTGTCAGTTTCCCTCTGTGAGTAAACAGCAAAAACTTGGCGTTTTTTTGCTCAAAAAAAAATAGTAGGTACTTCATTTCTGCAAGAGAAAATAGAAGCACCTACTGCGTTAATCGCTTTGTATATTTAGGGACTAGAGTTGTTTGAAGATTGTTCCTAAATTGTTGAAGATTAATCTTTAAAGCGTTGGGATTAAGAGCCAAGATGGGTACGGGCTTCTTGGAAAGTGACCTCCAGACTCCAGCGTGAGACAAACAACTCGACGATGGCTTGAGCCGAAATCAAAGAAGTCGCAGATCTGGACATTCGTTCTATCTCTCGGTTCAAAGTGAATTGATCTGACCCGTTATCGGTTCTGAGAATGCTGCGGATGGAAGAGGCGATCGCACGCTTTGTTAATTACTCTTGAAATACAAGAAGTAAATAGAAAGTAAGTAGACAAGTTGTTAATTCGCCTTAAAAGTCATGTTAAAACCCTGGATGGTAACGGGTGGAGTCACCCTAGTCGTTGCCTTATTTGCAGCACTGATCAAGCCACGTGATATTCCCTGGGCAGTTCATCTAGAGCGACCCAAATGGCTATTCTTTGAGCCTTTCATTCCCTTGATTTGGACGGTAATCTTTGCTTGTGGTACTGGGTCAGCAACTTTAGTATGGCATCACGATCCAGGTAGCTTAAAAACCTGGCTGCTGATGGGAGTATATCTTCTATTAGAGATCGTTACCGTTGCTTATATTCCTGTTACGCTCCAGTTTCGCAGTTTAAGCATCGGCACAATTCTGGGCGGCACGGGCTTCATTTTAGGAAGCATATTAGCACTGTTTGTCGGGGCAACCATTCCCAACGCAGCTTTACTCTTGCTTCCCTACATAGTTTGGAGTCCTATTGGCACCTACGCTACCCGTAGAATGATTGACTTAAACCCTGATGCTGCTTAGATGTCAATCAATATCAGGGTTGGATCTCAATGCTTAGGGATCTGCGTTTATTTAAGGTCCCATTTTTATGCCAGTCCCTTATTGGTAGAAAGGAAAAGGGATCAGTTTTCATCCCTTTTCCTTTTCTCATACGTGGTGTTAGCTAACTACGAGATTTTTTTAGCTTTGTGGATAACTCGCTGAGTCACCCGTTGGGTTTTAGTAATTAGACTAGCAGGCATCAAACACTCTGGTCGATTTTGCGGTTCCCTTAGAAAGCGGTAGTGCAAAAACACATCTCGATGAGGAATATCTACATCTTCGCCCTGGCTTAATCGCGTGAAGTCCTTAGATGAATAGCTCATGTAATGAATCCGCAAAACTGGCTTCATTCCCTGCTGGTTGTAAAGCACATTATCAACGTTGACAAATGGATCAGCATTGGCGCAGTTGCCTGTGCGCTCTTGACCGTTGGGGCTGAGGGTGAAATTGAACAGGGGGCGATCGCTGCGTAGGCTGAGATAGCTAAACAAAAATGCGTCGTCCCACCAACCCTTACCGTTAACCCATTCAACTTCGCGATCGTCAATCAACCGCTTCTTCAAAACTGCCAACTCTCCCGGGGTAAAGATGCCCCGTTTAGAGCCAAAGAAGCTGCCGCAATGAAGTTTAGAGCGCACGTCGTCGCGTGAATACAGCCCCGTTTTCTCAATTGTGGAGAGATTTAGTGCGGCGACGGGTTCAGGCTTCAAATGCTCCCAGTCATTAAACACAAAATCATAGGAATTGAGCTTCTCGATAACATCATCAAGCGGCTTCATGACCAGCGTATCTGCATCAAAGAAGACAAATTTCTCAAACGGTCCGTCAAATGCTGCAAATCTTCTCTGCACGTGGCTTCGGTACCAGCCTGGTAGCGGCAAATGCGTCTGTTTAGCTCTTGGATGAGCAGCCCAAACTTCCTCAGCAAAATCTTCCCATCGACGAATTGCATCCCAATCGTCAAAGAAAGTAACGTTATGTCTGGAGCTAATCTCCAACCCCACCCGTTTTGGTATTTCATTGTAAGGAATGATACAGATGGGGATATCTGCGCCAGCATTAACTCGAATGCTGTTTAATAAAGCTACAACCTGGTCATAGACTACATCGCTCGATAAGGTATAAACACCAAAGGGTTCCATAGTAAGAGACTCCTAAATAGGCGTTGATTAAGGGGGACAAGAAAGAGAGTATTCCTGAGACAGCGGTTAGGGAAAACTTTGCCGAAAACGGCACTCTTCCCCAGCAAGAAGATCTAAAAGGGGTTCACTGCTCATCTTTTGCATTCTTCCCTATCAAGCAGAAGAATGCTGAAACCTTGACCGCAGCACGTTCAACGATGCGAAGCGCTATTTAGTCGCTTGCAAAACAGCTAAATAGCAATGCTAATTTTTGATGGATATACAGTAGCAGTATGTAGGGGTGGAAGGTTAAATAAGAGACATAAATTCATGTCGTCTTTGATACTTAGTGTCCGTACTGATAAGAATTTTATCGGCAAACACTCTAAAGCTTTGAATTTAAGACAATTGCGTTTTGATTTGTTTAAAAGAAACTTCATCTAATTCCCCAGCAGTTTGGATAAAGTCGAGATTAAAAGAACTTCACTCTTTAGATACCAAGCAATCCATTGAACTAGTCCTTAAGATAGACAATTTAACTGGTAGCGATCGCTAGATTAAAACGAGCTAAACCGTCCTACTGGCTGCTACAACTGACTACTGTGTGGGTCTAGAGCAAATGAGGTAAAGCTACTGAGCAAAATCTTCGAGAGAGTGTTGTGGCAAGTTATGTTCCTGCTTCGGCGAATCCTTCGGGCGATCGCCAGTCGCTTGAGCCAGAAAGTTCAATAAATTTTCTCGATAACTTTAAGGAGAATGAGAAATCTTAAATTGCCCGTTGATGTCTTAATTCAACAAATAGAGACTGTGTATCAACGCGTATTTGCGCTTTATCGTGATGTCAGTCTCAACATCAACACTGAACTGATTTTTAAGTCAGACGTATTGCCCCTAGCCTTAAAAGAATTGGGCATTGCATCAGAGGAGTTGCAGGTCGCTGCTGAGGAGTTAAACCAGCAGAGCGAAGAACTGGTAGCAACCAGAGTCACTATAGAGGCAGAAAGCCACCACTATCAAAATCTATTTGAATTTGCCCCAGATGGGTATTTGGTAACTGACTTCCAGGGGGTGATTCATCAAGCGAATCAAGCGATTGCTCGATTGCTCAGTTGCACGAAAGAGTTTTTGTCTGGCAAACCTTTAGCAATATTTATTGTAGAAACGGAACGTCAGCCTTTTCGCTCTAAGTTAAGTTACTTGCATCAGTCAAGAAGAGTGCAGGAGATTGAAACTCGGATGCAGCCTCGCTCTAAGGATGCATTTAATGCAGCTTTGACCGTCACGACAATGACTAACTCGCTGGGTGAACCTGCTTATTTATGCTGGTTAGTCCGAAGGAGCGCCAGACACAGTCTGTTACCCAATTTAGAAGAGAACCATAACCCGATCCGAGATTACCCATTACACCGTTACACCAGGGGTGAGGTCATTCCGCTTAAGTTGCAAGAGATTTGTTGGGTTTGCCAGGGCTGGGTCAAGTTAAGTACTTTCTCCGGGACTGGCAAGGAGATACTCATGGGTTTGGCAGGTAGCTCTATGGTGTTTGGTTCCCTGCTGACCTCTATGCAGCTTTATCAGGCGATCGCCTTGTCAGATGTACAGCTAGTCTACATTCCCCTGGAGCAAGTTAATAGTTCTCTGCAATTGGCACGTCTGGTTCTACCTGGAATTGCTCAGCGGCTCAAGCAGACAGAACATCTGTTGCTAATCTCCGGACAGCCGCGTGTCAAAGATCGGCTTTGGGAACTGTTGCTGCTGCTTAAGCAAGAGATCGGAGAACCCGCTGAAGAGGGCGGCGTTCGTCTCGGTATTCGCCTGACTCACGAAGATTTAGCAAGCGCGTGTTGTACAACCCGTGTCACCGTAACTCGTCTACTCACTCCCTTTTTGCAAACTGGGCAAATTAGTTTAGACAAGCACTGTATCATTTTGCATGATCTTGATTAATTGCATGAGTGACAGTCAGTAATAAAGACAAACTTCCAGGCTTAGTTTTTCTCCCCCCGGATCGAGTGCTTCCATGACAGCGGGCGTAACGTCAATAATTCCCCAGCCTGGATTATAATCATTAACCTCAACAGTTATTTCTAACCCATTATCAATATTTTGAATCACGACAAAGGTGCCATTAGGGATATAGCTAGAAGCTGCCGTGTATGCGCCTGGATCAAATGACTCACCGCTACTGGTGACTTCACCCGTGTCATAGTAGGTTGCGGTGCCACATTCTCCCTGCGCCTGAGCTGGTGCTACCAATCCGCTGAATGAGAAGATTAGGAGAACTCCGCTGATGAAGTTCTTACATTTCGATTGCAGTTGGGAGCTAAGCGATCGGCAGCAATACAGTATAGGGCAAGCCGCTACACGAAGGGGTTGATCTGGCTTCATATCCAAGAACTCATAAAACAACACAGGACAGGGCATCACAACAAAGGGCTGAAAGCTATAGTACATGACTTAGCTCTCAGCCCTAAAATTCATTGACTTAAGTTGCAGCGCCCTCGGTTAAACGGACTGCCCTGGAAACTATCGAACGGAAGCAGCCATCTGGTCTTGAACCCGACTCTTGGCTTGCTTAAAGCGAGTTGCCAATTGCTCTTGCTGTTCATCAGAGCAGTTGTTGCGGATTGCCGCAAACATAGTGCTTTCTTCTTGACGAACGTGATCCATGACAATATCTTTGAGTCGGTCTACTTTGGATTTGAACTCAGGGGAAGAAGGACTGGTACTCTTAATGTCATCCAAAATGGCCTTCATCTGAGCTTGCTCGTCGTAAAGCTCCTGAGTATCGCTCTCACCATAGAAAGGACGTACTGCCGGATAAACAACCTCTTCCTCAGCTTCAGAGTGAGCAGTCAGGTCTTTGTAAATCTGACCAAAATACTCTTGAATTTTCTGAGGATCGTTGCTGCCTGCAATCTCCATGAACAGAGTGTTTACCTTCTGGTGATCCATCCGGATGATGTCCTGGATGTTCATGTCAGATTTGTCGGAGCTTTGGGTGACAGCACTACCCACCACTCCACTGAAGGCGGCGATCGCATCTTGAACACGACCCCACAGCCCTTGATCAGGTTCTTTGCCAGTCAGTTCACGAACACCAATCACCTCAATGATGCCCTTAAGCTGCTCTTGGTGAGCGCGGTTTTCAAAGTTGACAGTGTTGAGAGGCGCGATCGCCGCTTCAATGTCTGCACCAACCACTTGAGCGCACTTATGAATCAGCAAACCCATCATGGTTTGAGAATGCTTCAACAATTCATGCTGAGCTACTTTCTCTAGCAAAGTTAACTCAGAGCCTTGCATCAACTGCTGAGTTTTTTCAATCATCTGCTGAGTCGTTTGCTTAGGCTCTGCTTTGTTGCCATACTGCACAACAACGGTTTCCAGAATGCCTTTATTCTTCTGGTCATCCTCAAGCATATTTTGAAAACGCTTGCGGAGTTCGGTGTCAGAAACAGCGGTTAAAAATTTTTGGTCATTAGAAATCAATAGATCTTGCAAAGCCAACATTTCCGCCAGCTTCATAGCAATTGCAGAGCGTTTTGTATCTTCTAAAGATGTTACCATCGTTGTTCTCCTTCTCTTGCACAATTAAGGTGTGCGTTCTTATTAGAAGGTGACATTCACTGATAGTAACTTCATCATCCTTTTGACTGACTGTACTGTCAGCCTTTAGTCACTAAGAGAAGATTTTTAAAAATGCTAACGTCGCAATGTATGAGCGCATTGCCGATTTAGTCTGATTAGTTCGACGGTTCAGCCTACAAACCTACATTTGGTCATTTTCAAAGCTCGATCGCATTTCAGCTACTCTATCTTGTGCCTCGTCTGCTCGCTTTTGTGCCTCGTCTGCTCGCTCTTGTGCTTCGTCTGCTCTAGCCTGAGCATCATCTGCCTGCTCTTGCAGGGTGTCAACCCGACCCTGGATCTTCTCAATTTGACTTTCATCAGCATCCAAATTGGCTGATCGCTCAGCGGATTCCTGCTGAACTTCGTTGGCTTTCTGCTGAAGTTTGATTGCTTGCGCCTGGGCTGCGTTTGCCATTTCTTGAGCTTTGTTAGCTTTGATTTCAGTCAGGGCTGCTCTAAACTGAATGGCGTTTTGCCTCAGTTCTTCAACGCTAGTTTCAGAAGCTTCAGCCCTAGTCTTGAGCAGTTCAATTTCCTGCTGAAGTTTGGCAATTTCGTTTTTGGTTTTTTCGTCTTCCGCAATCATGGAACCGAGTTCAGCAACGATCGCATCTAAAAAACTTTGGGTGTCCATCATTGGAGTCCTCGTACCTGCTCTATCTTCAAACTACTCGTCAGAAACTACTCGTCAGACGTATACTGCCATGATTCTACAGGTAGGGGCGCGTTACCGTATTAACTCCTAATCGAAAGCAACTCTATCGTTGGAGTCATTGAGAAGTGCTTCTAGAAAATGATTAGATATAGAAGTCTGCGGCAGATCGCGAACCGTTGGTAAAGTCTATTCTATCCAAGCAAGCAGGCAGCATCTAGCTATGACAAATTCTCCTTCCCCGCCTCCAGGTTCTACTCCACCTTCTGGTAGACCACTTGGCTTTGATGAACTAATCGGCATTTTTGTTGCTTTCCTGGCGATTGGCACCATTTTCTTTTGGTCAATGGGTCGTCGAGAGCAGGGTTTTGCTCTACTAGATTCACAGCTATTGCCGCAACGCTCGGATGCTTCGGTTGAGGGCGATCGCCAGGAAGACCTCTCTACAGAGCAGGCTGAACCCGATCGCCTCACTCCCTTTGGGGTGCTACCTGGGCTAGACCCTCAGCGGGGTCGGCAATCTAACATCGTTGTGATTCCAGCACCTGCCAGGGAAGCCGCAGAGAGCCGCCGTGCCGCCGCTGTGCCGCTGGATGCTGACCGGGATCAACGGAATGAGCCACAGGTAGGGGCGATCGCTCCTGTCCCGGTTGATCCTTCCCCCACTGTTGCCGCGCCAGACGCTTTACCCGCCGGAGAGCCGATTGAGTTTACCGATGTGCCGTCTGATTTTTGGGCGCTGCCATTTATCTCAGAAATGTCTGCGCGAGGTATCGTCAGCGGGTTTGAGAATGGCACCTTCCGACCTGACCAGCCGATTACCCGCGCAGAGTTTGCGGCTATGCTGCGGGAAGCGTTTGGGCAAGAACCTGAAGAGCGATCGGCTCCGACCTTTAGTGATGTGCCTGCCGATTTTTGGGCTAATTCGGCAATTCAAAAGTCTTACCAAATTGGCTACCTGGAGGGCTATCCGGGCAACGTATTTCAGCCAACTCAGCAGATTCCCAGAGTGCAAGCGCTGGTTGCACTCGCGACAGGGTTAGGGCTAAACGAGTCTACTGACCTGGCTGAAATTGAGCAAATTTATCAGGATGCGGACGAAATTCCCGATTATGCTAGAGGCAAAGTAGCCGCCGCAACAGAATCTGGTCTGGTCGTCAATCACCCCAATCCCCAAACGCTAGAACCTAACCAAAACGCCACGAGAGCCGAAGTTGCAGCATTTATTTACCAGGCACTCGTTGAAGCAGGAAGAGTTGAACCCGTTGAGTCAGAGTTTATCGTGCAGCCGTAAGGTAAATTTCCCTTGAGTGGCTGCGTGTCTACAAACTTTGACCTTAACCTCGCCCTTAGTTAGACGCATGATTTGGGGGGGCTTGCGCTAGCCTGGAAGAAATGTAGAGTCGAGGAAACTGTTGTGGTTACTACCTTATCTGCACCCCAGACGATTGAAGCGGTGCTGGGTGACGAGGCGGAGGATTTGCTCACCCATCGCGCCAAAGTTCCTAAAGATATGCTGCATCTACCTGGGCCAGACTGGGTAGACCGAATTTTTGCTCAGACCGATCGCTCTCCTCAGGTTCTTCGCAGCCTCCAGCAGCTTTACTCATCTGGACGTTTGGCAAACACAGGCTATCTGTCCATCTTGCCTGTTGATCAGGGGATTGAACATTCCGCTGGGGCATCGTTTGCGCCTAACCCGATGTACTTCGACAGCGAGAATATTGTGAAATTGGCGATCGCCGCCGAATGTAATGCTGTCGCCACCACCTTAGGCGTTTTAGGCAGCGTTTCCCGCAAGTACGCCCACAAAATTCCCTTCATCGTTAAGCTCAACCACAACGAACTGTTGACCTACCCCAACCAGTTTGACCAGATCATGTTTGCCTCTGTCGAGCAAGCCTGGAACTTGGGCGCAGTCGCAGTGGGGGCCACGATTTATTTCGGTTCGCCTGAGTCCACTCGGCAGATTCAGGAAGTTAGTCAGGCGTTTGCCCGTGCCCACGAGCTAGGTATGGCAACGATCCTCTGGTGCTATCTGCGAAACAGCAGCTTTAAGCAAAGCGACACAGATTATCATCTCGCCGCTGACTTAACCGGACAGGCAAACCATCTCGGCGTGACCATCGAAGCAGACATCATCAAGCAAAAGCTACCTGAAGTAAACAATGGTTATGGTGCAGTCGCCGAAGCTGGCAAGAACTACGGCAAAACCGACAAGCGTGTTTACTCAGAACTCACCACCGATCACCCCATTGACCTGACCCGCTATCAGGTACTCAACTGCTACGCCGGGCGCATGGGGCTAATTAACTCTGGCGGTGCTTCTGGCAAAAATGACTTTGCTGAGGCCGTGCGAACGGCAGTAGTGAACAAACGGGCTGGCGGCTGTGGCTTGATCTCAGGACGCAAAACCTTTCAGCGTTCGTTTGAGGAGGGAGTAAAGCTATTCCACACGATTCAGGACGTATATCTATCGTCTGAAGTTACGATCGCCTAGTTCTCAGAAAGCTATCCCTGGTTCCCAAGCTCCAGCTTGGGAACCGCTCCAGTGAAGCTCCAGCTTCCCTTTCCTTACCGCCGCCGCTCCTGTAACTTTCGGTAAACCGCTCGAATATCAACTTTGTGATGCGCCAAAGCTACGAGCGTGTGATAAAACAGGTCAGCCACCTCACCTGCGATCGCTCCGGATCATCATCCTTACAGGCCATCACTACTTCTGCGGCTTCTTCCCCAATTTTTTTGAGAATTTTGTTGTCTCCCCCCGCTAGCAGCTTGCAGGTATAGGAATCGGGGTTGGGATGGTCACGGCGATCGCAAATTACCTCATACACCTGAGACAACGTATCCGCAGGCGGTGCTTTCACCGTACCGTCTACCCGGTGAAAACAACTGCGCTCCCCGGTGTGGCAGGCAATATCGCCAATTTGCTCTACGCCAACCAGCAGCGTATCGCTATCGCAGTCATATCGCAGCGATCGCACCTGCTGGAGATGTCCCGAAGTTTCACCCTTATGCCACAGGGCTGAACGCGATCGGCTCCAAAACCAGGTTTCTCCAGTCTCTAAGGTTTTTTGCAAGGATTCTCGATTCATCCACGCCATCATTAGCACCGTTCCATCCAGATGATCCTGCACAATCGCGGGTACTAGCCCCTGCTCGTCGTACTGAATTTGTTCAACGGGAATCGATAAGGCAGGAGAATTAGATTGGCTCGCTAACATGGGTCTGTCAAATCTGTACACGCTACAGCTTCATTATCCAACGTTGACAACGACAGAATAGATTTTACTAAGAACACGCAACGTGCAACTTTTTCTAGCCGCTTGTGGGACGGGCATCTTGCCCGTCCACGGCTCTTGGAATTATTCAATTGAGTTGAGCAAAAGTTGCCAAACTTCATTGAGCAAATCTTCTGAAAGGTTCGGGGTGGGCTGATGGTCGTCTTGTTCAAGTAGCTCTAGCTCGTCGCTGCAAAACTCTAGAGCAATTCTGACTTTGCCTTTATACAACCCTCTGTCAGGGCTTAAAATTTCGCATTCGATGCCATTAAACCAGTTTTCGCTGCGTTCAATCTGGTTTTGCATGGCTTCAACCCATTCAGAAACTTCAAAAGCGGTGTGTCCAGAAATCAATGTGTCGCTTTCACTAACATAAACGATCGCATTTTGTTCAAGTGGCTCAAATTCTTGATTCATACTAATACCTACTAGAGACTTTCAGGCGTTGCTTAATTCGAGTAGGAATGGGTGTGTGGCGGCTGAGCCACCACACACCCATTCCTACCTAAAACCAGCAATCCCACAACTTTCAGGCTGGTTTGATTCAGTATTCCCAAGCCTGGAAAGGCGTAGCAGTTTGCTTAAACCACAAAACTGGTGGCTTCTCCCTGGGCTGCCTGCCAGCTTCGAGCGTCGTAGTAAAGATCTTCAAGGGAAATGCTATGAAGGGCATCTTTTAGCTTTTGGTGAAGCCGATGCCAGAGGCTAAAAGTCACCCAATCTTCCGCCTGATTAGCCTCAGGAGAATGGTGCGGCAGTGGCTCAATGGTTTCACCGACGGCTTCGAGAATTTGCCCTAGAGAAATATGAGCAGGCGATCGCGCCAGTCGATATCCGCCCTGGGCACCTCGAACCGATTCTACCAGTCCGGCTCGGCGTAGCTCGATCAATAGTTTTTCTAGATAGGGAGCGGGGAGTTCTTGTCGGTGGGCGATCGCCTTTACAGATGTGGTGTCTCGTTGAGGCTGCAAACTCAGGTCAAGCATTGCCTTGACGCTGTAGTGTCCGCGAGTGGTTAGCTTCATCTTTGCTCCAAAATATACAGCTTCATATATATAGCTGTAGTCCTAACCTGAGTGATTAGCACTATAGCAGTCCTAAATTAGTTGTAAGACGAGCGGACTGTGAGCGCACCCCGCTCAGGATTGCTGTAGAAACGGTATCAATGTTTAGACAATATTTAGATAATCTGTCCTTCAAACTTGCTCTATGAGAAATTTCTTATCTATATTCAGTGCTATTTAATTTAATCTGTCTCACCGTACTGAAAACTTCTATGGATGAATGCTCGGTTGTGATGAATCCCTTACAAAAAGGGTCGTTGACTGTTTTAGAGCATATCTTATGTACAAGGGAGATGCTCTAAAACAGTCAGCTTCACATCGAAACGGTATCGCATTTATATTCAATTTGAGAAGACTAATCAAAAAGACTCTGTTCCAATACCAACTCAGTGAAAAAATCGACTCTAGCAGTGTAATATGGTTTCAAATGCTGATGTAAAGCTGCATCTTTAGATTTCCCAGCAACTATCAGCTACCGGGCTACGATACAAACTCCTTGTTGATTAATTCAGATTCAAGTTGATGAGTAAAAAGAAAAAGATCGAACCTCTGACGGGTGAAGTGCTTCTTGCTAAAGTCAAGGAGCTAGAACATCTGAGCAAAGAAGAAAAGGCTAGAGAATGCGGCTATTACACCGTTACTAAAAACGGCGTAGAGCGGGTAAACATGATGAAATTCCTGAATGCTCTAATTGATGCGGAAGGAATTCAGCTTGACGGTAAGCAGAGCAACAATGGACGAGGCGGACGTAGCGCTAGTTACAGAATCAGCGTTCAATCTAACGGCAATTTGCTAATTGGCTCGGCTTATACCAAACAAATGGATCTAAAACCTGGAGATGAATTTGAAATTTCTCTGGGTCGCAAGCATATTCGTCTGAAGCAGCTAGACGGAGAGTTGGTAGAAGATTTTGACGAGTAAGTTTGTCCTCATGGGAGAAGATAGCTTACCGAAGCTTAACTCCTCTGGGGATACTCAGAATCCTCTTTTGATGACAATTATGCGATCGCCCCATAGGTGCTTACAGTCAGTCAGCGATCGCCTACAAATTGGCTTTACTGCTTCAAGAGATCAGCTTGGGCATAAAGACAAACTCTTGCAGTCAAGATTGTCCCCTTTCGACAATGCTGAGGTTTTGCTATTGCTATCTCTAGCGCTTTCGAGGGTTACAGGCTTTGTTTTCAGGTCCTAATAACGCTGCAAATCAGCACCGCTGCGTTTTATAGCTGTAGCCGTGAGGGTTTTAGGGCAGGAGAGGGGAGGCAAGCCTTCCCTCTAATTTTTACGCAAAGTGGATAGACGCTTAAACTGGAAGTGTAACGCTATGTTTCTTCCACGCTATGCCCCTTCAGCCTATTCAACGCACCAAGCTAGACGATTCAGACGATACGCTGTTCTATGACTATCCGCGCTTTGTCACCCATGTCGATGACAGCTTCATTCAACAACTGACTGAACTCTATCGACAGCGCCTCAAGCCCCAGACGCGCATCTTTGACATGATGAGCAGTTGGGTTTCTCACCTGCCGGAAGAGATCACGTTTGCTCAGGTTGAGGGGCACGGTATGAACGCCGAAGAGCTAGCGCGTAACCCTCGGCTAGACCATTACTTTGTGCAAAATTTGAATCAGAAGCAAAGTTTGCCGCTGCCTGACCAATCTTTTGATGCGGTTTTGAATACGGTTTCTGTGCAATATTTGCAGCACCCCGAACAGGTTTTTGCCGAAATTTATCGCGTTCTCAAACCTGGCGGCATCTGCATTATTAGCTTTTCTAACCGGATGTTTCACCAAAAGGCGATTCAGGCGTGGCGGGATGGCTCGGAGGGCGATCGCGTTGAGCTAGTCAAGCGCTACTATGCCTCCGTGCCAGGGTTTAGTCAGCCGGAGGTCGTGGCAAATCAGTCCTCAATGCCCAGTTTTCTGCAAATGTTTGGCATTGCTGGAGCCGATCCCTTTTATGCGGTGATTGCTTCACGGCAATCTTAGAGGATGTTTGAAAGGTTTAATCTGTAACCCAGAAGTCTGTAGGGGCATGGCATTCGGGCAAAGATTTTGGGTTATTCCAGGGTCTACCTGCCGAATGCTACACCCTTACGAAACGCCCCTACGAGAGGTTGAATCCTAGACCTGGCTATCCATTTCATTCAGGATTTGAGTGGCGATCGCACACAATTCTGCATGAAAAGTGCCATTGCTGGCGATCAAACAGCCCCACTGGTTTACGTCGCCCGTGTTGTATTGCAAGGGTGTACCATCAGCATGGGTAAACTGTCCGCCTGCCTCAGTCAGAATTAGCTCTGGGGCTGCCATGTCCCAATCTTTGGGAGCCGACTTGCCCGAAAGCGAGAAGTAAACGTCGGCGCGTTGCTCCACAATCGCTGCAATTTTGCCGCCAACGCTGCCTACCTGAACCTGATTCTGGCAGGGAAGCTGTTGCAGCAGTCGATTAAAGCGTTCGTCTCGATGGCTCCGGCTAACCACCAGTTTCAACTCTTCTATCCGGCTTTGCTCGGAGACTCGCAGTGGGCTGATAGCACCATCGGGCGTTTCAACGAATGCGCCACCGCCTAAAGTCGCGTAATAAAGTTTCTCCAATTCAGGGCAAGTCACCACCGTCAGCACAGGACGACCCTGATGCGTCAAAGCCAGGTGAAAGGCATATTCTCCCGTCTTGTCAATGAAGTCACGGGTGCCGTCGAGCGGGTCAATGATCCACACCCATTCATGAGCGATCGCTGCCGCTTTAGCCTTGTAGGTTTCCTCGCTCAAATAGCCGAAGGTTTCTGTCCCTAAAGCCGCTTGCAGTTTGTCCAGCACGTAGCGGTTTACAGCAAGGTCAGCCGCCGTCACAGGGCCATCTTTTTTTTCCTGGACTTCTAAATCACGCTCAGTGCCATCTTGCCAGGGTTCACCCCGATAGTATGACCGCAAAATGCGTGAGGCTCCCCAGCCTAGAGTACGGGCGATCGCCAAAATATCTTCAACCGGGGTTCCAGCAATGGATTGTAGGCTTTGCACTCAAATTTCCTCAGTCACGATAGAAAGGTTAGTGGCGATCGCTACGTCGTTTTAGCTTCAAACGACATCATCCTGGTTCAGAACTCCATCTTTCCAGTTTGAAACAGCATCATTCTAATTCAGAACGGCATCATCCTAGTTCAGAACTCCATCGTTGAGGTTCAGAACTCTATCATTCCAATTCAGAACTCCATCATCCTAGTTCAGAACTCCATCGTTGAGGTTCAGAACTCCATCTTTCCAGTTCAGAACTCCATCATTCCAGCTTTAAACAGCATCGTTGAAGTTCAGAACTGCATTCTTGAGAATCTAGATTGAATAATTCTTAAATGGTTCAAAATTTTGTCTTGATTGGACTCAAGAGCAGTCTCAGGTGGAGCGATCGCTCCAGTAGTTAGGTTTTCGTTGAAGATGCATAACTGCCAAAATCATAATTCCTTGAGGAGCAGTTTGATACACAATGCCATACGGAAAACTGCTTAAGCGACAGCGACGAGAGTTTGCTGAAAGCGATGTCCATGCTTTCGGGAACTGTTCGATCCGCTCAAGAGCCTGCTCAATTTCTTGGATAAACTGATTGCCCAAATCTAGATCAATGCTGTCGTAGTAAGCAACCACATCAAAAAGTTCGCGCTTTGCCTCTGGATGAAACTCGCAAGCCATCAAGCGTTCCGTCGCAATTCCTTAAATACTTGTTCAGCAGGGATAGGGGTGACTTTACCTTGTTGAATTTCTTGGATGCGCTGTTCAGCAACTTCTGCCCAGGCAGCATCAATAACAGCTTGGTCTTGAGCATCAAGACTCCTCAGCAGATGTTCAGCCAACATAGCGCGGGAGTTGGGGGGTAGAGCGAGGGCAGCGCGAATAATTTCGTCGAAAGTATCGATCATAAAGCGTTGATCATCAAGTGTGTTGCCAACAGCGCGATCGCTCCTCATTCTAATCTATGACGCTGACTCTTCATCCAGGTGCGAGTGCCAAACGATTTACAGGCTTGAGCAGCAATGCTTGCTGAAGCGGCGATCGCCTGCTCAAAACTGAGCTGCAAGATATAGTGACAAAATGCGCCGTGAAAAATATCTCCTGCCCCCAAAGTATCTACAGGACAAATTTGAGGCACTGGAATTAAACTGGCGGTGCCTTTGCTAAAAGCCTGGATTGGTTCTCCACCCTGGGTGATTGCGATGTAAGGAATGTCCAAATGAGTCAGATAAGCTAAAACCTCTTTAGCGGTAGAGCAGCCTGGGGGATGAAAATTGCTTGAGCAAATTACATAATCTGCTAAAGGTAAAACTTGCTCAAATCCAGGCTTCCAGCTTCCGCCATCAATCACAACAGGAATTTGATGTGCTTTTGCCCGTTGAGCAATTTCTCGCCCGACTTCCATCTGGTGTCCGTCAATCAGCACGATATCAACACCAGATAGGGTATCTGGGGAAATGCGATCGCCCAACGCCTGCTCCATCTGCTCCAAACTAGCCTGTGATCGGACTGCATTCAGGGAAACGACTGCGCGTTCTCCGGTTGCCTTTGTGACGATGATCGAAGAGGTGGGGACAGGTTCGGTTTGCTGGGGATTCAGGTCAGCGATCGCCACGCCACACGCTTCCAAATCCGCCAGCACTAGCTGATTAATTGGATGAGTGCCAAAAATGCTGAGAAGTGTGGGGCGATCGCCCAGATAACTAAACGCAACCGCTGCATTTGTCGCAGGGCCACCCGCCGCAACGGTGTAATCTAGCGCCACAATTTTTTGATTTTGGGTCGGCAGTGCCTCGGTCAGGTAAATCAAATCTAAAGTCGCCAGACCCACAAACAGTCCGTGTTTGATGTTAGTCATCTGTCCTTTGTCTAGTCAGTCGATGACCAGTAATCAGTGACTCATGACGCGATGTACAACTTTTGCAAACCCTGGTGGGATGGGCATCTTGCCCGTCCAAATAAAAGAATTGGGGACACTTCCTATGACACAGGAAATATCCCCAATTCTTCTAAAGGGCGATCGCCCAAAGAGATCTGCGACTTCTCGAAGAAGTCCAGATCTGGGTTGAGTTACGGAGCCAATGCACTACCGCGCAGCAGACTACCAATCGTCTTGGCAGTAATCTTAAGCTGCGTAATCGGATTTGCCGGAACCACTGTCTTATACAGATAGCTGTCAAAGGTGAGTTTCTGTACATCAATGTCTGCACACATTTCCACAAACGCCTCACGGGTCGCATCGGAGCGATAGAAGACCGTTTGCAGCAGGTCAAGCACCTTGTAGGTCAAGCCGTACATCTTATCCCACCGCTTCAGGTAAACCTTCAGATCAGCTTCGGTAGGAATGCACTCACCGCTTCTGGAAAACTCCACGATCGCCTCAGCACACATTCGAGCAGACTTCGCCGCAAAGTAAATGCCTTCACCCGATGACTTGGTGACGGTGCCCGCCGCGTCGCCCACCAGCGCCACCCGACCGACCACTCGGCGGGGTCTGGGATGCTCTGGAATGGGATGCGCTTCAACCTTGATGATTTCGCCGCCTTCTAAGCGCTTTGCCGCACGGGCGCGGATGCCAGCCTGGAGCTTTTTGATGTCGGCTTTGTTTACCTTCATCGTGCCAGTGCCCACCGCAACGTGGTCATACTTGGGGAAAACCCAGGCGTAGAAATCGGTGGAGACATCATCTCCCACGTACATTTCCGCTAAGTCCTGGTAGTATACCATCTTGTCTTCGGGCAGGCGAATGCGCTCCTGGAAGGCGATCGCATAGTTGTAGTCACCCGCATCGATCGCCTTAGCGATTCGAGAGTTTGCGCCATCCGCCCCAATCACCACGTCAACTTGCAGGGTTTTAGCAATGCCCTCCAAATTGCCGTTGGAATGGTCGGCATAGTGAAGCGTGTAGGGATCAGTACTGTTCGACGGAATTTCTAGCGCGTGAACGGTGCCATTAATCAGCTTTGCGCCGAGTTTGTGGGCGCGATCGCGCAAGAACCCGTCCAATACTTCCCGCCGACACATCCCGATATACTCATCGTCGGTCAGCGTTCCCCCAATATTGACCTCGACGTTAGACGGCGAGATCATTTTCATCTTGCGAACGCGGCGGTCGATGATTTCGGGTGGAAGATCAAATTCGCTCACCATACATAGCGGAATTGCTCCGCCGCAAGGCTTTGCGTTATCTAATTTGCGTTCAAATAAATAGGTTTCAATTCCAGCTTTTGCTAAAGTCTCAGCAGCGGAAGAGCCTGCCGGACCCGAACCAACCACAGCAACCCGTAGTGCCAAAGGTTTTTCTCCCATCTCTAAGGCTACGGGATGCATCGTATCACGGACTTCCAGACGTTTTTTACTTCGTCCTGGAGATGTAAGCAGATTGAAATAGAGCTTAATATATCGAAATGAGGGGCTAGGGGCTAGGGACTAGGGGCTAGGGAAATTTTTCCCACCCTTTCGTTAGAAGGCAAAGCCTTGTAACGCCTGTTTCCTCGTTATCAAGCTCCAGCTTGGTAACAGTGTCCCGGAAGCTCCAGCTTCCTGCATGGGTAGGGAACCTGCCGATTGCAGTAAGTGGGATGTGTCGCTCTATCAGGGGAAGCTGGAGCTTCCCAAACGGCATTGCCAAGCTGGAGCTTGGCAACGAGTTTAAATCCCTAGCCCCTAGCCCCCAGCCCCTAGCCCCCAGTCCCTTTCAATTCCTTTCCGCCTATGCCTCTCAAACCCTCCCAAATCCGCGACATTCTCGATGCCAAGCGTGAGCAGTTTAATGCGTTTGATCGTCAAACCTGGCAGTTTTTGCAGCAATATCAAGCGGCGCTGGCAGAACTAATGAAACTGCCGCCAGCCAAACTTGAAAGTATGCTCGACGATTTCCCGTTTGAGGTGGGGGCGCGATCGCTAGAACCTTTCACGGGCGCAGTCAATGGCGTTCTGCCCTGTAACTTGGTCTGGCAAAGCCGAGAGCAGAGCTTGAACTGGGTGCGCGATCGCCTCATCGGAATTTCCACATTTGCAGTCGATGGCTCTCAAATCTATCCCGGCAAAGATCTTTCTATTCCGATAGCGCTAGTGCAGATTGGCTGGTTTGAAAACCCGCATTTACCCAGCGGCAGCTACAACAAAGACATTGCCCTGGATGTGATGACACCCGGAGAATTGCAGGTTGGCAGCAGCGGCGAACCCGCCGATCGCCAGGTAAATTTGCGCCGCTTTCAAATGGAAACCGAGCGGCTGATCCAGTACATTGAAGAACATCCCAATTCTGACGATTGCCTGGTGTTTTTTGACGGTTCCCTGGTGGGTACGTTTGCCGATGCCTTTGACCGAGATTTGCGCCAAAAATATCTTGACTGTTTTCTGAATCTGCTTCGCGCCAGTGAGAAATGCCGTGTGCCGCTAGTGGGCTATGTGGATACAACCTATGCGCGTGACCTGACGGTGCTGCTGCAAAGCTGTATAAACTACCGGAAGTCGCCCCGATTCACGATGCTCAGTTGGTTAACCCGTTTATGGAGTGGGGCGATCGCACCCCTCTGTTTCTCTGTCAGCGATTTGGCATTCTCTCGGACTACCAGGAGCAGCGCGATAAGATTGCTTTCACCTACCTCAAAACCACACGAGAAGGCTACCCTACCCGCGTTGAGATGCCCTTGTGGATGTACGAGGCAGGCTTGCTAGAGCGCGTTATGGACTGGGTGCGCGGCGAAGTGATTATCGGCAGTGGATACCCTTACGTGATAGAAACGGCTGACCAAACCGCTGTGCTGCAAGCCGAAGACCGCCAAATATTTTTCCGAATTTTGCAAGACTGGGCAGAAGCGGCGCAGCTAAACCTGCGTTTTTCGCGCAAGATGGTGAGCAAAGTCCGCCGCCGTTGATTAACCACATTCTGTATCACCCATATTCTGTAAATAAGCAGAAAATTGGAGGATTCTCCGGAATGGAGTTTAATAACTCTGGTAGTCTTTGCATGACCTTTCCGAGAAATTGGAGACGCAGGCGTTTATGCGCTGGCATTTCAGGCTTTTGGCATTTTGGTGTGGGGTTTCAATTCCAGGGATAACGGCTTGCATTGCTCCCAGCTTGGCGGCTGTGCCAAATTCAATTGAGACGGCTCTCAATTCAGATAGTCCTCAGGCTGAAATTCCTCAGCTTGAAACTTCTCAAACTGAAACTCCTCAAATTGACGATTCAGAATGGCTGCAACTGGGTCAGGCTCCCGCTGATCCGGAGAATTTACCTGATCCAGACGATCGCTTTTTGCAGCCTGCTCCTGCGCCACTTCCAGTCACCCCGGAGGAAGAGATTCCGGTTGCACCTGTCGAAGATCCAGCATCGGAACCAGCACCAGAAGCAACCCCACCCATACCGGACGATTCCTCGATTCAAATTGAGGTGCGTCAAATTGAAGTAGTCGGCAGCACGGTGTTTGATGAGAATGACTTTGCGCCTGTGGTGCAGCCGTTTGAAGGGCGATCGCTTACCCGTGAAGAACTAATTACCGTCGCAGATGCCATCACCCAGCTTTACCTCGACCGGGGCTACATCACCTCCAGGGCAGTAGTGGCAGACCAGACTATCACCGATGGAATTGTGCAAATTGTCGTGGTGGAAGGTTCCCTGGAAAGCATTGAGGTTGAGGGAACTGAGCGGGTTAATTTATCCTATGTGCGCGATCGCGTTGAGCTAGGAGCCAGCACCCCACTCAACCAGGCAGATCTGGAAGACCAATTGCGGCTGCTGCGGCTAGACCCACTGTTTGACAACGTAGAAGCCAGTCTCCAGGCTGGCAGTGGATTGGGGCAAAGCATTCTGACCGTGAGAGTGACCGAGGCAGACCCGTTTGTCAGCAATTTCAGTATCGATAACTACTCGCCTCCGGGCATCGGCTCCGAGCGAATTGGCATTGACTTGCGCTATCGCAGCCCAACGGGACTGGGGGACGAATTGGCGACTGCCTACTATCGCTCGACGACGGGCGGCTCTAACATTTTGGATTTCAGCTACCGGGTGCCGCTCAACCCGATGAACGGAACGCTCCAGCTTCGCTATTCACCCACCGACTATCGCGTTACTGATCCAGAATTTTCATTCCTGGACATTGAGGGAAACTCTGACCTGTACGAAATTAGCTTCCGTCAACCGTTGGTGCGATCGCCTCGCGAAGAATTTGCCCTCTCCGTCGGTTTTACTCACCAGGATGGGCAAACGTTTATTTCTAATATTCCTACCCCCTTCCAGTTTGGCCCCAATGACCAGGGCAGAAGCAGCACCAGCGTCATTCGGTTTGGGCAAGACTATGTGCGGCGCGATGTGCGGGGAGCCTGGGCACTGCGATCGCAGTTTAACCTGGGCGTTGACCTATTCGATGCCACCATTAACCCTGAGCCAGTTCCCGATGGGCGGTTCTTTAGCTGGCTCGGTCAGGCACAGCGGGTACAGGTGTTAAACCCTGATAATCTGCTGATTGTGCAGGCAGACGTGCAGTTGACCCCCGACAGCTTGCTGCCCTCCCAAATTTTTGTGATTGGCGGCGGACAGTCTATCCGAGGCTATCGCCAAAACGCTCGCTCTGGCGACAATGGCTTCCGGTTTTCCGTCGAAAATCGAACGGCGATCCAGCGAGATGAGGCAGGTATTCCAACCCTTCAACTTGCTCCCTTTGCAGAAATTGGGTCCGTTTGGAATTCTGACGACAATCCAAACCAGCTTCCTAACCAGACTTTTTTAGCAGGAGTCGGTTTGGGGTTAATCTGGGAACCCCTACCTGATTTCACGATTCGGCTAGATGCTGCTTTGCCGTTAGTTGATTTAAGCGATCGCGGCGAAAACGCGCAAGATTACGGATTTTACTTCAGCATCAACTTTCAGCCCTAAAGATATGGCGCTACCCGGCTTAAGCAAAACGTTTTTGTGTGAAACCCGCAAGCAGAGTTTTCCCTCAAAAACGTGTCCAGGACTTACGTATTCCCCTGTGGAACAAGGGGCTTAAGCCCCTTGCTTAAGCCCCTTGTTTGCGTGGCGATCGCCTGACATTACGTTCTACTTGCGTAAGTCCTGGTGTCCTAACCTATGGATCACGCTTTGTACTCCACTCCCATGAGAATCGCTATATTGATAGGGCAAGAGGAGACAGGCAATGTCAAAAACGACGACCAACGACGGTTTCTCAACTGGGCTAAAAGTCTGGATGCTGTTTTTGCTGACCTTCGCTTTGCTGGGGTACTCAGTGGTGCTTAGCATTTTCTTTGGAGCGTTGGCAGGGTTAGCCGCAGGGGTGATTGCCTGGGGTTTTCAGTCTAAAGATACGCCAGAAGGCAAAACGGGTGAACAACCCCCAGGGCAGGAAAGCGTTTCTGCTCGGTTGCTCAGAGATCGGTTCAGTCAGTTTCGCCTGGGTGTTGGCAACCCGCAAAATCAAGATCAGCGACAAAGTGGTTTTCGTCCGCGTCTGTTTGGACGAAAACGCCGTTCTCCTCGGACGCGACGCTAGGGCCAAATCGGCAGTTGGTTTACCGCCTGCACGGTTGCATCAAGAGGGGTCGTACCGTCGGGTTGAGGTGCCAGCCCAAAGTAGCCCTCGTTGCCATCGTGAGCTTGGGAACCGATGACTTGAGCCGTATAGTCTCCCTGGCGTTTTGCCTGGTTAAATGGGGAGCCGACCGTCGAAGGCCAGCGAGATGCAAAGAGAATTGCGCCCAAATCTTCAATCCAGTCGCGCCGACCGTACAGGTGATACATTTGGTCGATTGAGTTGAATCCATCTGTACCGGAAAAAACGCCTCCAATTGAAATCATTAGGATTTCTGCACTCAGCCATTGATCCAAATATTGCGATGCTCCTAGAGCAACCTGTGCGCCCCCACTGGTGCCAATTAGGATGATGGTGATTGGCTCTGACGATGCAGGAATTGGGCTTTCGGCTGACATTCGCTCTACGATCGCTGAGGCAATTCCCTGGCTGTAGACTGTACCGTAGCGATCGTCTACAGAAATGGCAAAGCGCCAGAGATTACGGATCTTGATCAGAATGTCTAGCCCTTCTAGCCAGCCCTCTGCTTCCTGGGCAAACCTCCAGAGAGGTGCAAGAAATCGCCTGCCGCCTAAGCTTTCGTTGGCGGCTGAGTAGGGAAAAACGTCCCTTACCGCGACGCAGTTAGGATGAGACTGAACGAGTCGATCTAGAAATCGCTCCTCACCTGGGGTAAGCTGATTTGCTGAAAAGTCTCCGACCCCTGTGAGAAAAACGATGTAGCAGTTGACTGAAGCTTCGGGAGGATTAGCGGCGGAGCGATCGCCCTGTGGCAAAGCAAGAGCTTCTTTTCTAAGTCCTGCAAACTTGGCTCCTTGCTGCACCCACCAGACCAGTGTGCCAACCGGGGCAAATACTCCCCACGCCAGTAGAATTAAGCCAGCAATGACTAATAGTTTGAGACTACCACCCCGCAGCCAGAGCAAGAGTTGCCCAACTAGCTTAACCATATTTAGCCTTTTCAGCCTTTAATAAAATACAGAAATGAATGGCGATCGCCCATTGCGCCGTAGTTCTGCAAGCCTCATCTTCATTTTCTTTAGGCCGCACGTGGAAACGGTATTGGTCATCTAATTACAGTTCTGCATCAGTGACATCTATCCCACGCTATAAGAACAGATCGTGAGTAACAAGACTCCCCCAGGAGGGTTAGGCAAAACACTTTGGCGAGCCTTGACGCTGAGAGCCGGATTCTACGATAACGCCCACCATATCCCTCACGCTCAACGCTTAGCTCTCACCATTGTGTTGCTTGCTGCACTATCTCAGCTTCTAGGCAGTTTAGTCATTCTGCTGATCAATCGCACCACACTGCCGCTATTGGGGCTGATCCTATTGCTTCAGGGGGTGGCGATCGTGGTGGGCTACTATTTCTGGACCTTCACAATTTGGAAGCTGGGGCGTTGGTTTTACCGCAACACACCGGGCTACCGCGAGTTGTTGAGTCCGATTGGCTTTGCTTACGCGCCTCAGGTCTTAAACTTTCTGACGCTGATTCCCCTGTTGGGACGGCCAATTGAACTGATTCTGGCGGCTTGGAGCTTGCTAGCTGTCATTGTTGCCGTGCGCGAAGGACTAAACCTGAAAACTCGTAGTGCAACGCTAATTTGCCTGGTCGGTTGGCCACTCATTCAACTGGCGATCGGATTTATTCAGATTTTTAGAGTGGAAGTTGGGTCTACTTTTTAATACCGTTAATACCTTCTCTTTCAGGCTTCAAAAGATGCAGCCTGAAAGAGAATTGAGACTGATTTGATTTTTGTGTAAAGGAGAACATTCTGCCCACATTTGCACAAAATCTGAACACACTCGAATTAGTGTAAAGAAAAGTTTCTATCTAAAGAAAGTGGCTTTAAACAAAGGACTACATCATTCTAAATGCAGCCGTTCATTTTATGAAAAATAGCACATGCAGGTAGAACTCTTGAAAGAAAGCCCTGTTTTCATCTTTGGAATGGGGCGTTCTGGAACAACGCTTCTGCGCTTGATGTTGACTGCTCATCCTCAATTCTGTATTCCGTCTGAGTGTCTATTTTTCGTTAGGCTGGAGCCGAAGTACGGACATTTGAAAGATATAAGCGATCGCCTCGACCAGTTTTTAGCTGACCTTTACAAAGTTGAATTGTTCACAGACTGGAACCTTGATCCAGAGTTGCTGCGCCAGAATTTGAGCAAGTCTTCTCCGTTAAATTATGCAGCGGCTGTCGCTGCTGTTTATCGTACTTATCTTCAGCAAACTGGCTCAAATGCTTGCTTTTGGGGAGACAAAAATCCAGTTCACGTCTATCACGTTGAGCGAATTCGGAAGTACTTCCCCAACGCAAAACTGCTGCTGATTATTCGAGATGTTCGAGGAACCTACGGTTCACTCAAACGAACGGAGAAAAATTTCAAGAGCTGGCAGGGATCTTGTCAAGCCAACGTTCTCTCAGTCACAAAGCAATGGCGCTATGTAGTTGATGTAGCTGAGCATTATAAGCATGATCCAGGTTTTCACACAGTGCTATACGAACGATTAGTAGAGAATCCAGAGCATGAACTGAGAACGATTTGTTCATGGCTTAGTGTAGAGTTTGACGAATCAATGCTGCACTATTACGAGAAAAACGCAAAGGAAAAATTAGTGCCAACAGGTGAAAAAGGCTGGAATGCTAAAACGTTTCAACCAATTACTAAAGGGCGCGTGGACAGTTGGCAAAATGAGCTAAACCTGATGGAACTGGAAGCTCTAGAAAGCTTGAATCAGGACAATCTAACTCGGTTGGGATATGAGTGTGTAACTCAACCTTTCCGCTATCGCAGCTTGTTAAAAGTACTCCCTGATTATGTAGATCACATCTACTGGCGGTTAGTTCAAATTGCGAAATTGCGCTCAAAAAGGCAAAAACTGTATGGCGCTAATCCTTCAAGTTGAAGCTTGTACCAATTCAATTTGAGCTTCCGTTGAATAAGCGATCAATGCGCTTTTGAGTACGCTTTTGCAGTAACTCAAAAGCGCTGATTCCTTTTAATCCAGCTTCTCGATGTAGATAGACGAGCCAGGGATAATTACGCCGAACGCGGTAGGCAGTGGAAGGATGGGAAAAGGGACGGGCGATCGCTGTCAGATACAACAATCTAGTCGTTTTTCGAGGCAAACAGTGCTGTTTCATTTGCTCAACAGCAAAGCCTGCCTTCTGTAATGTCTGCTTCAATGTGTGGGGAGAAAAAGAATAGCTGTGAGCAATTTCAAAGCAGTTATGACCATAAAGATTGGGCACTTCAATTAACAGGATGCCGCTAGAATTCAGCAACTCAGTTCGCAGCATAATCAGATAGTCAACAGGATCGCTGATATGTTCCAGAACGTGAGACATCGTAATCAGGTCGAATTTATCAGGCTGCTTGACTTTAAGGGTTTCCAGATTGGGATAAACAGTTAGCCCTTGATGAATGCAGTAGTTGCGGTAAGCATCTCCGGGTTCAACGCCAATGGTAGTGCAGTGGGTTTGGGCGATCGCCTGCATCAGCAACCCCGCCGAGCAGCCAATATCTAAATGGCTCCTGCACTGAGGCAATGCTTCACGGGCTAACTCTGCCAAATGTTTGGCTCGTCCCCGCTGCACTTCCAGATCCTTAGCGGTAGGTTCCTGCGATCCCTGGTACATCTGGCGATACTCGGCGGAGTAAAATTCTGCCAGTTCCTCATCACTCAGCCGAGGCGAGAGCGTCACCAATCCACAGTACTGACAGAGCCAGTTGGTCACTGAATATCCCTTAAACTCGCTCTGGTCAAATAGCTTCAAGTTCTTACTGCCACAAAGAGTGCAGCTTTGGACGGAAATCATAGCGTAGTACTTTCATAGGTTGACTTTGCTATTCAGCAAATGTTACTCCCGCTCTTTCCCTCAAATATTGAACAATCGATTCGCGCGTTTCTTCTTCTTCAAGATTTGAGTATACCTTTTCACATGCATCTGAAAATCTTGCTACAACCCTCTGGTTATTCTCTTCCATGTTCTTAAATATTCCTATAGGGAAGAAAGGGATCTTCCATGTTTCAAACTGTCGAATAGTAATTGTAGAATCTTTAATCTTTCCATCGTTTTGAAGTGCAAAGATGACGAGTGGCTTCGCCATGTTATTAACACGACAATCCACCTTGTACTTTGAGTAAGGATCTCGCTGCTTGTCATGCCAATCAAACTCATATCTGTCCTCATCAGGAATTGCCTCCCTGATCAAATTCTTGAAGTCTTCTAGGAAAGCACTTTTAACCCTTTCTCTGGAAAGATAAACTAAATCAGAAATCCGCATGATAGTTTGAACGAAGCTGTAGAGCGTACTGCCATACTGCTCATCCTCAACCCTTACAACTAGCTCACCACCCCGATTTTCTGTATTAAACTCTTCTAAAATACCGTTAACTAAATCGCGTCGAGTCCCGTACAAAACATTTTCCGAAACTCCAAGCAAACTGAGATGCGACAAAGTATCTCCTTCGTCAGATAATATCCATTGCTCACGTTCCTTCTTAGAACGACTGAAATATGATCTCCATCACCAAACATAAAAGGGGTAAAGACACGAAAATCGGTTCATCCCTTC
>JAAUTN010000273.1 GCA_012031415.1 Leptolyngbyaceae cyanobacterium SM1_4_3
AGAAGCATTTTCAGCAGCATCAGGTAAGGGCAAGAGAAATTGAGAGGGCTTCTGTGGTGGGCGATCGCATCCTAAAACCTTTCGAGGAGTCAGCATTGAGTAGGTAACAGCTTAACCGGGTATAGTTAGCCTTCACTCAAATAGTTAGCCCTTACTCAAAAGGTGCCTCTTCACCCTCTTCAGCAAGTATTTCTAACGCATCTTCTAAAGCCTCAGGTTCATCAACCGCTAGACCATTCCGCTTAAACTGAGAAAAAATTCGGCAGGCATCCAGGCTCAGCTTCGCTGGCTGAGGAGAATTGTGATTATTCATATCAACCAGGTTGTATTCAACATTTTCTGCATAAATTGCCATCGTAATGTTGAAAATCTCAAAGAAGTTGACGACCCATTGACACTCTTCCTCAGAAAAGCCTTCGTAATATTTAATCAGATCAGCGATGCGGGCTTCTAGATGAGTGCGTGCATACTTGCAAACCAAGATAATTTTTAACAGGACGATGACCAGAGTTAAAGGGTTTCCCTGTGAAAGCAGCAGCACAAACAGTGGAGACGGCTCCTGTTGATTCTCGGTTGTGAGATATTCAATGACCCGATTAGAAGTCCGGAGCAGCAATGCATCGGTGATCACCTTATCGTTATGGCTGGTGTACAGCACACTTAATTTTTCAGACAACTGCTTCTTGAAAGTTGCTACAAAATCACCATGCTCAACCGAAAAAAGCAAATATTCCTTGAGGCTGCGCTTAAAATCTTGATAGGTTAAAGTCCTGGTTTGATTAATAAAAATATTAGCTAGATTAGCGTAACTAAATTGCCCTCGCCTTGCCACAATCATCTTGATTAAACGCAACCCATTATCACCCAAACTTGTTGGATTCTTGGGCAGCTTTTCTTTGGGTGCAGCCGTCTCACAGCGGGCAGTGTAGAGCGCTAATTCAAACTTAAACTTATCTTTCAGTTGCCTCGATAAAGCTCTTGCTGCTTCGCGTTGCTCGATCGGGTTTTTCAAATTGATGTATTGTGGCACCAGCAAATAAGAAGTATATCGCTGGCTCCAGTGACTTTCCTCCTGATTTTCATACCTGGCAGCAAACAGTTTGAGTTCCTGAAAATCGAGGCTATCAACAAAATTTTTAAGCCAGCTACGAAGCCTTTTTAAGGTTGGAGAAAGGGTTGGTCGATTAAGAACTGGATCGGAAAATAGTTGAATCAACTGCTGAATCGATTTATGGCTTCTAGCGATATCCCAGTTGTTGATCAGAATGTAGCAGGCTCGTTTAAGCGTATTCCGAAATTCTTGCTCCTGGTTGGCAAAAACAATTTCGTATAAAGCGGGTAGCGTATCCGAGCTAACAGTATCGACGTGATGGATAAAAAGATGCCTAAACTCTACTAAAACATCTTCAGGCGACCATGTTTTAACAATCTCCAGGAGGTAATTGTAGATTATGTTTTGTGCCTGCGAGACATCTCGCCGACTCCGATTTGATTTCGCTGGAGGCTGTCCCTCTGTCAATCTATCCACAATCATCACAGTACCCAAAGTGACTAGCGCTTCACTCAAAAATTTGGCAATCTGCTGTGTCTGCTCAATGTGTCTAGAAGTGGCAGTTTTCACCATCCCAGACGAATTGATGCTTGAAATTCTCTTTCCTCCCTAATCCTCAGTCGCAATTTGGTTGATTCCGGTGACGAGATGCAAATGTTGCCTTAGCTGCCTTAGCTGCCTTAGTAGTTGCGTCTATCCTTCCAGAAGGTTCTAGGATACATTAACGTTGCCTATGAAAAGCAAGTGCAGCTTTTTAATTTGACAGTAGATTTATAGTTGTGACAGAAGATACCTGGAGGTACGCAGCTTTTTCTTCATAAAAACTTCATGTACCGCACCTCAAATAGTAGGGTGCCCCAGTTGATCGAAGTTGCCTGATCTGGGTACGACCTACACCGACAAAAATTGTAACTACTACAAACCTTACCTGTACAGCCAGTCAAGCTCTACTAGTTTAAGCTTGCCCCTCAGGAGGAACTTCAGCAGCAGCAGTAAGGGGATATCTAGGGTCGTGAATTGATTAACCTTTAACGTTTTTGGAGGACGCGCGGTCCTCCCAAAAATGTTGGGTTCTATTTAGTCCATAATCCTTAGCTGAATATGGGGGCAGAGGGACTTGAACCCTCACGACTTCAACAGTCAACGGATTTTCATCCTCCCGCAGCTTTCGCTACTGCCTCATCCGACCAGGCTTCTGATCCGACCAGGCTTTGAGAATTGGACCCTCCCTTTACCCGCGTCTTCTGGGTTTTCTCAAACCTCAAAAAAACGTGTGGGTAGCTCCCGTCGGGCCTCTGCACCTTCCGATTGGGTTTAACATTTGGCGCTGAGCTACAAATGCTGATCGGCTTGGCTCAGGATTGCCTTGTCTGGGTTGTTCCAGATTTAGGTTTCCCTGAATTTGAGAGCTTTCACTTGATGGGTTTCCCCGTCAAGGCTCAGTTTTCTAAGTCCGCAGCGTCTACCATTCCGCCATGCCCCCGTCATTTAACTTGCAGCTTGTTGATTTGCTGATTTGATATTTGTCTATTCCATCACTATTTACGGGTCTATGCAACTTCTTTTGTGACACTAGTAGTCCTTAGACTGAATTTGCCAATCAGTTTGCAGGGAAAATTACGATTATTAATTCGTGCTGTCGGCTGGGCTAATGGGGTTTAGAGGTTTGTTTGCTCCAGGTAGCGGTAATATAAAGAGGATTCACTCAGGTCTGTGCTGGGTTAGTCGAAACAGTCAATAGCTGAGCTATTTGTGAAGGTTATGTCAATTCCACTGGTTCCACTGCTGTATCTGGGTTTGGGAGGCACCTATCTGCTGGTTATCCCGGCGATCGCCTTTTTCTATCTAAAAAAGCGCTGGTACGTCGCTAGCTCGGTTGAACGGGTGTTGATGTACTTTTTTGTGTTTCTGTTTTTCCCTGGGCTGGTACTGCTTAGCCCATTTCTCAATTTTCGTCCTCAGAGGCGGCAAATCGGGACTTAGCTAATAGATTACGCAGGTTAGTTCTGAATGCGACGAATTGACGTAATTGGAATTGGAATTGGAATTTTTGTGGCAGGTGGTGTACTCTACCTGGTTTTGCAATGGGCTGGGCTGGATAGCGTTGATGCTGGCATCTGGAGTCAGGCTGCTTTGGTGGGTGGGCTGGTGGGCTGGCTGCTGACCTACCTGGCTCGAGCGGTAACTCAGAATATGACCTACAACCAGCAGCTTCAGGACTATGAGGATGCGGTTCTGCAAAAGCGGCTGGAGGAAATGACTCCAGAGGAGTTAGCCAAACTCCAGGCAGAAATTGAGCAAGAGAAATTAGCAGCCAGAGAAATGGAGCGATCGCAGACGACCAACGAGCCGTAGAATGGGGAACGGTCATTTTTAGCGAATCTACGGAGCGGGCAAGGTCACACATGGGATTAGTTCTAGATTGCATGAATGCTCTGCGCGATCGCGGTCAGTGTGCGCTGATTCCCTTCATCACAGCGGGTGATCCTGATCTGGAAACGACTGCCGAAGCACTTAGAACGCTCGACCGCAGTGGTGCTGACCTGATCGAGCTAGGCATTCCTTATTCCGACCCGCTGGCTGATGGTCCTGTGATTCAAGCGGCAGCAACCCGTGCGCTTCAGCAGGGAACTCGTCTAGAGCAGGTGCTAGAAGTAGTCCAAAGAGTTAGCCCTGAACTGCAAGCGCCAATTATTCTATTTACCTACTACAATCCAATTTTAAACCGAGGAATTGAAGCATTTTTGCAGCAGATTGCGGAGGCTGGCGCACGAGGGCTTGTTGTTCCTGACTTGCCATTAGAGGAGGTAGAAGGACTGCTTAAACCCGCAGCCGCAGCCGGAATTGATGTGACGCTGTTGGTTGCTCCGACTAGCCCAAAAGAGCGAATTGAGGCGATCGCCACTCAATCTCAGGGTTTTATTTACCTGGTTAGCGTCACGGGCGTAACGGGAATCCGTTCTCAGGTTGAAACCCGGGTTCAAGACCTGCTGCTGGATTTGCGGAATGTCACCGACAAACCCATCGGGGTTGGCTTTGGCATCTCGCAACCTGAACAAGCTCGTCAGGTGAAAGAATGGGGTGCAGATGCAGTGATTGTAGGCAGCGCTTTTGTGAAGCGACTGGCAGAAGGAACGCCTGCTCAGGGGTTGAAGGCGATCGAAACATTTTGCCGCAGCCTGAAGATTGCTATCAGTCAGTAACACAGCGACCTCAAACACGTTTTTGTGTGAAAGCCCCGCTCAGCGTGTCCTAGACTGCTACTGAATTTGCTTTTGAATCCGCTTCAACTGAAGGGAACGACTGGCGATCGTGGCTTTCTCAGGCTCAATCTGAACATAGACCTTACCCGATAGAAACCTGCCGAGTGCCGAGCGCTCGTAGACCAGCAAGTCATCCTCCTCTGACTTTTGCTGATAGCCCATCTGACTCAAAACAGTATTCAAGTTTGCCAGGAAAGCCTTCTTGCCCTTAAACGTAACGGAGAGGGTCGTCGTTCGGTTAAAATATGCGCCCATCAGCCCAGCAACTAGACCGCCCACTAGTCCAACCTGCTGTGGAATTCCAGATCCCATGTCTACCCCTAGCGCTTGGGATGAGACTAGAGTGAACAAGATCGCCGTGCTGGTGAAGTAATACAAAAACGTAGCACCAAAGCCAGGACCAAACTGCATAAATTTAACCGGGTTAAACAAGTTTCGCGTAGGTAAGTTTATAGCAGTTCTTGGGTAACTAGGTGCAGTTTTCTAATCTATATCGCTGCTCATAGCGTTACGCCTTTACATCAGGACTTTGCTGCATGGAAGCCCCTGCTATACAATGACTTCCATGCAGAAACGACTTAATCAAGGCGTGTAGCAACATAATTTGGACGGGCAAGATGCCCATCCCACAGGAAGACTGGAAGCTGCACGTTGCGTCTGACCAATGACTAAAAACCCTTTAAACGAGTGAAAGCCGGGGCAAATGTCCGGCTTTCATGGGGATCGATCGTCCTACAGCGGCGGCGACAGGTCTGAGACTCTGAACTAGACTCACCATATCCTCCAGAGAAAGTGCCTGACGCGCATCGGAAACGGATTTTTCAGGTTCGGGGTGGCATTCAACCATGATGCCATCTGCACCACAGGCAACAGCGGCTCTAGCAAGGTCAGCAACCAGTTCACGTTTGCCTGCTGCATGGCTGGGATCAACGATGACAGGTAGATGAGTAATTTGCTTCAGAGCAACAACCGCCCCCAGGTCAAGAACATTGCGGGTGTAGGGGTCGAAGCTGCGGATGCCACGTTCACAGAGGATGACGTTGGGATTGCCATGACTGAGGATGTATTCTGCGGCCATGACGAATTCTTCGATCGTGGCGGCTAATCCACGCTTCAGGACAATGGGCTTGTCTACTTCGCCGACGGCTTTGAGCAGGTCGAAATTTTGCATATTGCGGCTACCGATTTGCAAGACATCGGCGTGGGTGGCGATCGCCTCAATCTGAGAAATCGCCATTACCTCGGTAATCACGGGTAGACCACAGCGATCGCGAACGGTCGCCAAAATTTCTAACCCCTCCTGCCCCAATCCCTGGAAGGCGTAAGGTGAAGTCCGGGGTTTGTACACGCCGCCTCTGAGGGCTTGAACCGGAGCAGCGACAAGGCGACTGGCGACTTCCTCCATTTGTGCCTGACTCTCGACTGAGCAAGGGCCGCCTACGATCAGTAAATCTTGACCTCCGACTGCAATTTGCTCTGACAGCTTGATGACAGTCTTATGGCTGGGATCAGCTTTAGCGGCGAGTTTAGCGTTCTGCACGGGATACTCCTTTTAAGAAAACGTATTGGTGGGTTAGACAGAAGGCGAACTGGAAAGAAATCAAACTTGAGGCAAGCAAACGGTAGGAAGTGAGCCATCAAAAAACCCGGAACCGCTGAAGTCCCGGGTTGGTAGAGGATTGCACGACCATCTCACCCGGGTATTTCCCTGGTCCAAAAAAAGTGAAAGCCGTAAAACCAGCTATTGAGATAGGTCAGCATTTCTATTTGTTGAATGAATGGCTCAAAAACGAACGCTTAAAAAAGCAAAAAACCGCAGGTTTCATTCTGCGGTTCACCAGAGGCTCCATGCAAAGCTGGACTCACCTCAGGTGAACCTCCATAAACCAAAAATAAAAGTAGGAAGCTGAGTAATCCATGTCTGTCAGGTAGCTTTTGTCTGTCAGGCGGCTTTTTGCCAATTTCAGTCCTTGTGTATCAAACGTAGCAGTTCAAAGCTGAGCGAGTCAAGAGTCCTTTCGGATGATTTACGAATTCATTCCGCTTTAATCGCCAAAATTCTTCAAGCTTCTTCTGAACGTGGCTTCAGTTGCCAGCCCAGTTTGACGACCTGACGGGCACGGGCAATGACCAGGCAATCGTCAGGTACGTCTTCGGTAATGGTTGAGCCTGCGGCGATATTGACATCTGCACCAATTGTAATCGGAGCAACCAGGACGCTGTTTGACCCGGTTTTGGTGCGATCGCCAATTTGAGTTGGGTGCTTATTCACGCCATCATAGTTAGCCGTAATCGTACCTGCCCCGACGTTCACCCGTTCCCCAGTGGTGGTGTCTCCTAAGTAAGACAGGTGAGCGACGTTGGTGCGATCGCCCAGACTCGTTTTCTTTAACTCGACAAAGTTTCCGATGCGGCAGCTATTCCCGACCTGCACGTGGCCCCGCAGATGAGCGTAGGGGCCAATTCGGGTGTTTGCTGCAACGGTGCTGTCTGTCACCACCGAATACAAAACCGTTACATTTTCTCCAATCTGGCTATTTTCGATCAGGCTACCTGGTCCAATCCGACTGCCTGCCTGAATCAGCGTTTTGCCTCTGAGGTGAGTTTGAGGCTCAACAATCACATCGGGCTGAAGCTGCACCGTATCGTCAATGGTCGTGCTGTCTGGGTCAATCAGCGTTACGCCTGCCTTCATCCAGTCGTCTTTAACTCGCGTTTGGAGAATGCTGTAGGCGTTGGCAAGCTGCTTGCGATCGTTGATTCCCAGAATTTCCTGATGATCTTCTACATCGACTGCCATGACGGGTTCCAGGATGCTGACTGTATCGGTCAGGTAATATTCCTGCTGATCATTATTAGACTGAAGCTGAGGCAGTACTCGCGCCAGGTCAGCCCAGCGGAAACAATAGACTCCAGCATTAATCCGGCGATTTTGCTTTTGTGCTGCGGTGCAGTCTCGATCTTCTATAATTTGCGTTACTACGTTCTGCCCATCGCAAAACACACGCCCATAACCTTTGGGGTCAGGTAGCTGCGCTGTCAAAATGGTGGCTGCATTCTGCTGAGTCTGGTGAGTTTGCAACAGCGCCTTGAGCGTTTGGGGACGCAGCAGCGGCACATCTCCATTCAGCACCAGCACATCTCCCTTAAAATCTGCCAGCGGAGAAAGTAACTGCTGAACAGCGTGCCCAGTGCCCAACTGTTCCGTTTGTTCGACAAATTCTAAATCGGGGTAGGGGCTGAGTGCTTCTTGCACCAAATCGCTTCGATAGCCAACAATAATCAACCGACGCGACGGCTGAATCTCTGCTAGACTCTGCAAAACTCGCTCAACTAGCGATCGCCCCCCCAGGGGATGCAAGACTTTAGGTAAGTGAGATTTCATTCGCGTCCCACGTCCCGCTGCCAGAATTGCTACCGCTACCATACCTTCCCCAATCAGTTCATTCTCACGGAGTATACCGTGCCAGCGACGCTGTTTGCTCAGCTTAGATAGGCAGTCCTGGATGCACAAACAACTCTGATGTTGTGACTTCGCTATTTTCTACACCCGATAAGTTGAGAATAAAGTGAGAGAATAGCTGCATCAGTTCAGGATTTCGCCAGCCTCTAGCAGTTTCTGCGTGCATAATTTGCAAAGCCTTTGCCTTTGGGAAGGCGGGTTTGTAAGGACGACTGTGCGTTAAGGCATCAAAAATATCAACAAGCTGAAAAACTTGAGCCAGGTAGGGAATGTCATCTCCGACCAAACCATCCGGGTAGCCAGAGCCATCCCAACGTTCATGATGGTGACGAATAATTGGAGTTACTCCTTGCATCGTTCGGAGCGGCTGACAAATGCGTTCGCCAATTAGCACGTGCTGCTGCATCAGAGTCCAGTCTTCTGGGCTGAGCTTCTCCGTCTTGAGTAGAACTGCATCAGGAATGCCAACTTTGCCGATGTCGTGCAGGTAGCTACCCCACCTAAGATCCCGAATTTCATGTCGAGAAAGGCTAAGAAATTCACCAAATGCTTGAGCTTGAGCAACCAAACGTTCACAGTGATCCCCCGTGTTAGGATCACGGCTTTCAACGGCACGGGCAATTGAAAATAATACTTGACTGGCGTGGTCTAGATCCTCATTCAGGCGTTTCTGTTGAATCAAGGACTTGACCCGAGCAGAAAGCTCAAGCTGGTCGAAAGGTTTTGTGAGAAAGTCGTCTCCGCCAACTTCAATTCCCCTCAAACGAGCGCGGCGATCGTTCAAGGCAGTAATAAATACGATGGGAATCAGGCGAGTTTGCTCATTTTGCTTAAGCCGACGGCAAACTTCAAATCCGTCCATCTCCGGCATCATCACGTCTAGCAGGATCAGATCAAGATTGACTTCAACTACACGATTGAGGGCCGCAGAGCCGCTGTCAGCTTCTAAAACTTCGTAACCCTCTACCGCAAGCAGGGCAATAGCAGTCATCCGACTGGATGGATGATCATCAACAACCAAAACCTTAGGTTTGTCTGAATCAGGACAGTTCACGGAGAGAATCTCACTTTTTGCCGTTTGTAGGAGCGCCTGATCTCTGGCGCACGGAACTCAACAGTAACCAACTAGTAGGAGCGTGAACCAGTAAGAGCCTTATTCACAGAGTTTGGTCAATTGAACTCTATTGTTCCCGTTGAGACAACAAAAAATCGGAGACACATTGCTCCGATTTTGGAAGTTTTATCTGAAAGCAGACTGTATCTGAGAGCAGATCGACAATTTAAATAACTTGACGAGAAACGAATTTCTCGAAGTTGGCCTGGGTTTGGTGCAACAGTTGTTCTCGGCTGTCGATGGTTTGAGTCAGGGTGGGAACCAGGTTACGAGCCTGTAACGCCATGTGAAGCTGTAGGTGAGCGACGTACTCGCTAAAGCCTTCCCGAAGTGCAGGATTTGAAAGTTGTTCGGATTGCGAAGCCAAAGTGTTCTTCCTCTCTAAACTCTGCGTCAAAGGATGTTCGTCAAAGGGTGTCAAAGGCTGACCTATAGAACGTATCATTCCAACGTTCGTTTGTTTTGAGTTTTGCAATGAAGTGTAATCCTTTTGGGATTAACTGTTGAGAAGTATAAACTTGATTGCAAACTAGCGGCAAACGATTCCAAAATTTGGCGAACTTGCCCGAAGTATTCCCAGGTGCGATCGCCCATTTACGTTTGTCGCCATCACTTTATCGCCATCACTTTGTCGCCATTACCATTTGTCACCCACTCACATCTACTCTATTCACATCTACTCTACAAGTTTCTACGCACCATGAGCGACAAGCAAATTCTACCGCTGAAGAGCTTAGCTAACACCGATTCTTACCAGGCTGCCTATCTAGAGGTAGGGCAGGGTCCAGTTCTCTTGTTTTGCATGGCTTTATGGGGGAAGGAAGCTGCTGGCGATCGCTCACTCAACGGCTTCACCCCCGCTATCGCTGCATCA
>JAAUTN010000274.1 GCA_012031415.1 Leptolyngbyaceae cyanobacterium SM1_4_3
ACGCGATGAATTAGCCAGTCGGGCGTTTGAGGACGAGGTCGATTTGGCTCACGCGATTATCTCTGGTATTGAAGCGAGAGGGCAACGGGGAGGATATACTGTTGAACGTTTTATGTTTAATTAGGTTAAACTACTTAGTAATCCACTTGAGCATTCGTCCAGCAAAGAATCCTGAAGCAATCAGGATTTTGGGTGAATTCCTTGGAGGTTTTCTTGAAGGCATATTTGAGCAGCGATCGCCGCTTTACCAGCAGCGAGCCGTTACTCTTGTCCGGTAGATATTTTGCAAATGGCTCAAAGGGCACTTTGATTTTAGTTACTGCATAACGGCAAGCCGTGATGAACTCTAACAGTGGACTATCACTGCCCTGGCGTACCACTTGAGTCAACACCGCTTTATTGGGTATGTTGAAAGCCGGAGATCTGCCTTCATTCACTGGGTTGAGCTGAGCCGGATCACCCATCAAAATCATTTTCAGCGAGTGCCACGTTGATGTTCTTTTAGACGCTTCCTCAATCCAGTGCCAGAGTTGCTCTCCAATCATGGAACACTCGTCAATAAACACAACATCGAACAGCCCGATGTATGACGTTCCAGTCGGTGCCAACACTTTTTCATTACCTCTGGAAACCATCCCCAGCCCTAGCAATTGGTGAATGGTGAAGAAGTCTACGCCAGTCACCCCGTTTTCTAATGCCATACGTTGCAAAACACCGACAGCCTTATTGGTGGGGGCAGTTATAACCACCCGTTTCCCCTGGCTGACCAAAACTCTAATCAATTGGAACACGATGCTGCTTTTTCCAGTTCCGGCGTAGCCAACCAGCAGAAATAGGGCGGCGGTGACTGCCGGTTGCAGAAATGTCCACATTGCGTCCAGTGCTTTACGCTGCTGCTCAGTCAGTTGAAACGGAAAAGAGACAGCCGGGGAGGAAGCAGGAAGGGTTTGCATCATAATGACTCCGCTAATTTCATCCACAAGTCGGCTTGGTACAGCGGTAGCTGGTTATTTTGGTCTTCTCGAAGTTCGCAACACGACGATCTCACATTAAGTCGCGCTATATTGCTCTCCAATGTTGACCAATCGAAGGATGCAATCTTAAAACGTGATTCAGAGGTACCAATGGTTTCTGTCCACCTGGCTAGTTCTCCTATACAAGGGTTGGCAGCTCAACCTGTTTCTTATACAAGAGATCTAGAGGGCTGCTGGAAATTCTCAAGCAGAATTTAAATTCTGTGGTATCTCTTATATAAGCGATCATGGGTAACTATGAACACCGATAAGGAAAAGCGGAGCCGTAAGGGGCAAGGACAGTATTATACAGAGCCTAAAAAGCCGACGATGATTGGTCTTACTCCCACAGCGGTTGAACAACTAGATGAGCTTGCCGCAGAGTTCCAGCTTTCTCGATCTGAGTTTATTGAACAGATTGCCCGACGGTTGATCCCCGTTGGAACGTCTGTTACCACTCATTAAGTTACCAGGATTCAGATTCTTACCAATTGTGTGAGAAGGAGCAACAATGTCTCGTCAAGCGAACTGCAACATGTGTGATCTAACCAATGCCTCAGATCAAAGAACACCAAGGTCTCGTCTTGGCGGGTGAAACCTTGGTGTTCTCGATGTTTTTTTGTTATAGCCAGAGCGACCATATCGAATATCTGTCTTCCGGGCTGGATTGGTTGCCGCCTCTCCACGCTCTTGCATCATAGCAAATCGCTATGCGGCTGAAAAGGCACATCGGTTCTGAAACTGAAAGAACTGATGGAATGGCGTTTCTGGCTCCGAGTAACCTCTTTAACCTTCGTGAGCCATTATGAAACAAGCCGGAACTCCTGGGAATGACACTCCACTGGCGATCGCCGCGATCGAAGTAGATGTCGTAGCCTCAGAAACAGAAACCCAAAAAGCTGCCACAACTAAACGAAAGCGTAGAGGGCGTTATCACTCCTTTGAACGTCCGCCAACTCATGCTGATCTGTTTCCTAACGGCGAAACCGATCGCATGGCTTCTAACAAAGTCATTTGGGAAGGTTGCAATATTCTTTCCCAGGGAAGGGATATTGGTTGGGTCGAAGCAGGTCCGGGATCACCCTACTACGAAAGCAGTGTTGCGAAGGGCAAGGGATATCTTTCCTTCTGGATTACGAATGAGCTACACGTCAAACACCCAACGGTGCTGGAAGAGGAAGCCGCTCTGGCGTTGATCGATCAGTTTGACATTCGAGCTGCCTGTTTGCATTTGATCTATGCCGCTTATGCAACTCAACTAGAACGCCCCTGGGAGCAACAGTTTGTTCTGAACGATCGCCAGCTTGAGCGATATCTCGGTTTAGACAAAAACAAAAAGCTGAATAAGCAGCAAAAGCTAGAGTTATTGCTGGAGCTGGCAAAACAGCCCTGTCATTTACTGGTTTATGTCTCCTGGCCCGAAAAAGGGAAGGTAAAGTCCTTTAGCGTCAGCCGCACTTGGCTCTGGGAGATCTCAGAACCCATTCTGCACTTCCAGGAAGATCTGATGGGTAACTCTGAGATGGTAGGTTTCACTCTACAAGTCAAGGCAGGCAACTGGGCGCAGTATTTTCTCAATCCTAGCCGCTGCAAAGACGGTAATGGTTATTACGAGTACGGCATCCTGTCTCAATGCATTCTGCAAGACTTGATGACCATCTGGTATAACCATGAAGGGGCTGCACGTTTGATTCTCTGGCTATTATTCAAAACAAAGGTCGGGAATGGACCCGTTCGAGCTGGCACTCTATTTAAGGTGGCGTTTGGGACAGAGAAGGTAGAACAAGCCAGGAAAGCGTCTGCTCCCCGTAAGCGTTTGGTTTCCCAATGGAAAACTACCCTGAAAGTATTGGATGAACAGGGCTGGAAGTTCACATTTGATCTGGCAACTTACCCACCTCAGTACCTACCTGATCTGCCTGACCTATTGCCTTTAACTGACATTCCCGATGATCCCGAACAGGCAGCCGAGTTTTGGTTGGAAGATGGGGCTAAGGGGGAGGGCGATCGCCTCACCGATACTGTGAAACGACCCTATGGGGGCTTTGAGCAGTTGTTGACAGCTCGAATGGTTGTACAACCACCAGAAGAGATTTCCAGGAAGTTAGAAGAGCTAAGGGAATCACGCCCGGTACGTAGCATTTCCGCAGGGGAATCACTGTCCAAGCTATCCTCGGATGCTGAAACCCCGCCACCATCCTCTAGCAAATCAAAGTCCCGCAAGTCTGAGCGTCGCCTGCTGTCTCCTGAACCATCTAATCAGTTACCTGAAAACACCAAAGCGACTGAAAAGATTGATTCTGGGGAAAAGCTAAAGGCACTGAGGCTGACCAGAGGGATGACTCAAAGTGTTCTCGCTGCCAAGATTGGCAAGAGTACAAGCTGGGTCAAACTGGTTGAAACGGGCAGACGCAGCATCACACCTGAAGATCAAACACTGTTGTTCACTGTGCTTCAAGCCACAATGTAGTCATCAAATGCATTCTGTAACCTTTAGCAGTCCGATGTGGTTACGTCGTGGCTACATTGTGGCAAGACTAAACTCTAGATATAGGGGCTAGCTCGATCAACTCCACATTATGAGTAGCGTTACAGCTTTCGATCGCGGCTTTGAAAAACTTCCAAGAAGCTTGCTGGATTAGAGATCCAGACCATACTCACAGGTGCTTCTGTAAGCCAGTTCAAAATTGATTTTTAATGCCCCAGGTTTGGGCTGAAGGTTACAAGCAACTAACCGAACAGCACGCAGCACGACTGGATTAAAACGCTTACACAGATCCCATTTGAAAGACTTTTCAGGCAAACCTGAACCTTGGAAACAACCTCTTAGTCAAGACAGAATTACCCCAAGGTTAGCCGAAAAGGTTACAGGCTTTTGTTTTTTAGAAATACCTTTGGCTAACTCTAAAAGTTACAACACGGATTGAAACCATAGAATATCCCCAGACCAGCTCTAAAAGTTACAGTAGGTTTTGACTTTGCCTTGGGTGCCTTGAGAGTGTCATTCGACATCAAGCCCGATCTCCCTACTCAATACTATTCAGCCACCTCTTATCCTCTAACTGTACGGGTATCGCTTTTTTGCAGGTCTCTTGGCAGATATCTTGGCACGACGAAAAAATTTGTTTAGAATCATTGCAACAGCCCAATCAGCTAGTTAAGAGCTAATTAATGAAAAGTGAAGACCAAGACGACCCTTGGGCAGTACCACCCGATCTCACGCTAGATAGTGAAGAGCTTAATGAAGTTGATAACCTTGTGAACAATGAGGCTCTTGGTTTTGATGCTCCTGTCAATATTTTGCTTGCAGGGAACACCGGAGACGGCAAAAGCACCTTAGCTAATGCGATGCTGGGTGTTGAACTAGCAGCGACGGGTACTGGCTTTCCCGTAACGAAGGGGATTCAGTGTTATGAGTATCGAGACAAGCCACTTACTCTATTTGATACCGAAGGCTTTGAAGTTCTGGATTCAGAGCGAACAGTTGGTGCGGTAAAGGAATTAATCGAATCTCGCCGAAGGCAGAAAGATAGCAAGCAGCATATTCATATAGTGTGGCTTTGTATTGCCGCAACATCACGGCGGCTACAACAGGTGCACATCGATCTAGTTCGCCTTTGCTCTGAACTTCAGATCCCCATTATTGTAGTGATTACAAAATCTTACTTGAAAGACGATGCTTCCGAAGCTTTCTTGAAAGTGATTGGTGAATCTTTGGCTGAAGCGGATAGCATTATTCCAGTATTGGCAAAGGAAATGCATCTTGGCAAGTTTCGTGTCGCACCTTTTGGACTGGTTCAACTACTCAATGCAACCTTGAATCTGATTCCTACAGCGTGTCAAGCTGCACTTAAGTTTTCCCAGATTGCTGATTTTAATCGGAAACTAGAAGCTGCGACCAAAGTGGTCAACGTGACCTCGCTGGCAGCGGTTGGTCTATCTTTTCCTGCTGCTTTTGTTCCAGGTGGTCATGCAGCATTGTTAGTTCCACTTGAAATAAACATGATTCACCAGATTAATAAGGCACTGGGAATCAATCTTGAGAAACAAGGGCAAATGGCTGTTGCAAAAGGCACTCTGGGAATTGTCATGGCGACAGTGGGAGGAAAATTAATTTTTACTGAAACGATGAAGTTCATTCCTTTTGTAGGTCAGATCGCTTCGTCACTGATTGGCGGTACTATTGCGGGAACAGTCGTCAAAATATTTGGCACCACCTATATTGCCGCCGTGGGTGACATGGTTCGGGCGGGTACATCTCCAACAGCAGGTTCAATTATCGATGCGATCTCATCAGCTCTATCAACTCATCAACATCAGATTGTGTCAGGTGCAACAACGCTAATAGAAGAATCGATTAGAAGGCAAAAGTGATGACCTTTAACTCAACGAATGACACCATTAATGTGGTCATTATTGGAAATACCGGGGAAGGCAAAAGTACCTTAATTAACGCGGTACTCAATCTCGATATATCAATGACCGGTGTTGGTGAGCCCGTCACACAGGAGGTTTTTTCTTACAAAGTACCTAGGAGTCAGCTACGCCTCTTTGATACAAAAGGCTTTGAGGTTGAAGTTTCCCAAAACACAGTTGACACAATTGCTCAATTTATCAACGAGCGTTCAAAAGATACAGATATCAACAACAGGGTGCATTGCGTGTGGCTTTGCGTAAGCGCACAATCGTTTAGGTGGCAAAAGGTTCAACAGAAGTTTGTTGATCTTTGCAGCGAGTTGGATATCCCTTGTATTGTCGCAGTTACTCAATCCTACGGTGACTATGAGCAATATGTTGAATTCATTCAAGCTAACGTACCGGAAAATGTACCAGTGATTCCAGTCCTAGCTAAATCGTTAGGCTTGCCTGATGGTTCCACGATCGATGCTTGGGGGGTGAGTGATTTACTAGAACTAACCACAGCTGTGGGAAATGCTTTCAAGTTAGAGATGGTTTTGCAGAAAAAACAAGCGGAGAGTAAATCTATGGATAACCAGAGCCAATTATTTCAAGTAGCCGCTGAAGTAGCGAAAGCATTGAATCAAACAGCTGATGAAAATCTCCCAGGAAAATTAGCTGGAATTGTCAAATTGCACGCGGGAATTGCTGTTGGAAGCGCCTTTATTCCAGTGCCCGGTGCAGATATGGCAGCAGCAGCAGCTAATATCTGGACAATGTATGTGCGGATTAACAAAGAGCTTGAGTTACCGTTTACTGAAAATCTCGTAAAAAGCATTGCGACTGGAGTTGTAACCAACCTGGGTGCCGCTGCCATGACATCTATGGTGATTGGGAGTGCATTCAAGTTTATACCTGGTCTCGGTTCGGTCGGCGGCGCTGCTGTAATGGGTGCAACTATTTATGGAGTTACACTGACCGCAGGAATTATCTACATGAAAGCACTTTCAAAGTTGCTTAGCAACAAAAATCCAGTCAAGTTAATGAAGAGAATTTGAAGACAGCAGTTGACGAAATTATGAAGGATAAGCAGTCAGTTCAAACCATTCTTAAGACTGCCAAGGAGGGTTATAAAGAGGCAAAGAACGACAAATAAGTGTAACTATCAGCGATTCCAAGGTGCCGCCAGAGATACTTCAACTGCCTCACGAAGGTTTTTGTTGGAGTGCTTTCTCATTCGTTTTAGCATAGCTTGACCACGAGGATCGCGGCTACCTGCCAGTCCATAGGCGTAGGCAGTCATGTGGTCATTGGGGGGAATTTTGAGCAGTTGTTCGGCAAGAGCATCAGCATTATCAAGGAGGAGAAGCCCGAAGAGTCCTCGACTGGAATAATAATCATTGGTCATATCAGCAACCATAGCCAAAACAGGTGCAACTTGGGGCATATCAATTAGTGCTAGATAGATTAAAGCCTCATCTCGAGCTACTTCTGCATAGTTTGGACTAGTAAATAGGAACGTAAGAGGACGAATCATCTCCGGGATAAAAACTCCGAGTGCACCCAATGTTTGTGCAACCCAACACGACCACTCCTGTGGAAATTCATTAACCAAAAACCTTTTCATCCAATCGACAGAAGCCAATCGACCCATTGGTTTTGGAGCTAGTAGCTGTCGTCGGGGTTTAGCACCATCTGCAATAATGGCGATTTCGTATATCCAATCTCTTCCGCTATACACTGGATTAATCCCCTGCTCCTTTGTCAAGAGTAAGCAACCTTCCGCCAAAGTTTGTGGATCAAGGCTTTGTCCCCGTAGAAACTTTTCTATTTCTTGAATCTTCTCAGAAGACAATTTTCTATGCCAGAGTGGAGGGTGTTTACCTACAATCAACCCTGAACTGCTGCTCCATTCCTGAATAGTTGTACCCATTAGCCAACATAGCGCCTTGATAGCTTTACGCTGAGCTATTTGATCCCCAAGGGAAAGTGCCTTGATGAGAATATCTTCTAGAATTGAGTGTTGATTGGAGGTTAGAAAACAAAGTTTCCACTCATCAACATAGGATGACTCCATCAGATTTAGAGCCGATTGAACTTGATGAATCTGACTTGTAGCAAGCAAACCTTGTGATTGAGCAGCAACGATTGAACTAGCATTTCTAGGGGCTGATATCCAACGGCTGTTGAGTGCATTTGCTATTGCAGTACGAACCCGCTCATTGGAATGATTCTTCATCTTTTCCAGCAAAACTCGACCCTGCGGGTCACGGCTACCTGCGAGTCCATACGCATAAGCATTTAAATCTGCATGTGGCAAAGCTTTATGAAGCTGCTCTGCAAGCACGTTAACATTATCAATTAGTAACAAACCAAATAGCCCTCGGCTGTAAAGATAATCATCTTCACTTTCAGGAGTATCTGCTGCTTGAATGAGCATTGATATAATTTCTGATGAACCCATCAAGCTTAAATAAATTAATGCCGCATCCCTACTTTCAAGTGCATATTTTGAGTTGGTAAACAAAAATCGTAGAGGTGGAATCATTTCAGGGATGAAAACACCGAAAGCTCCCAACGTCAGTGCCACACTACCGGAATAGTGCCCAGGTAAACCTTGTTTTAATAGGGCTTCTATCCAAGTTGTGGAAGCTAGCCGACCCGTTGGTTTTAAGGCGGGTAAAAAGTACCGAGGCTTACTACCATCTGCAATGTAAGCCAGTTCAGAAATCCAATTCAACTGATTGATAACAAGCTCAAGCCCCTTCTCTTTCCTTAAAAGAATGCACCCATGAGCTAGAGTACTTGCATCCAAAGTATTGGATTGCAAGGCTTGCTCGATTTTTCGGATGTCTGCTGGTTCTAGTTCGCTTAAGTCAGCTTGGAGGTAATGCTCAATCAGAGCTTGAGGTGATAGACTGTTTTCCCTTAGTGATTGGATTTCAGCTTTCCTCTCGGAGATTTGTTGTTGTAGTCTTGAATTTTTTTTTGGTATCTGCGTCTTTCCTGTGGATCTCTGGCAAGTCGTCGCTCCTCTTCATACTCTTTGAGCAGTTCTAAATCTTTTTTCAGTTCTTCTTCGTGGTGCTGGTGCAGGCTCACTTCTCACTTCCTCCGCAACTTGGTCAGCAATTGCTCCCAGGCTGACTTGATGTTGAAGCCACTTCCCAACTCCAACTCGCCTTCATAGTCAACCAGAAAAGGCACAAGGGGCAGTGTGACTTTCAGTTTATGCTTGGCATCTAATTCGGGGGCTTTAATAATTTCAGCAACGGCAGCTTGACTGGGAGGCAAAGCAGGAACCCGCTCCTCTAGCACCGCCAGCATCTGCTGCATCTGCTGTTCTGGTACTTGGTTCGCTTCCAGTGCGTCCAGAAGGTTCTGTGTCAACAGCAATTGATTTCGATCGAGTTGCTGAGCCACTGCTTCGATCGTGGCTTGCTCGGTTGCGTCATAGCGGAGCAACAAGTCTTGACGCATTCGATCGAGGTTTTCATAAATAGCCACCTGACTACTCAGTAAAATGTTCAACTTCACATCCATCTGCTGCAATTGATTTCCCATTTTCTGCATCTGAGCCGAGGGTTGACCTGTCAGTTCTTGTTGAAGTTCGTTATATTCCTGTCGATAGCCAGCAATGGATTCCCGTAGTCGTTCGATGTCGCGATTATATCTAGCTTTAATTTTAGGGTGCGTTTCGTAGCGCAATTCATCGTCAAAGTCCTTGAGCAGTTCTTGGTCTTTGGCGATGTTGTCTTCTAAATCTTGCAGTCTCTGATGGAAGCTGGAAGAGAGCATCAGATGAATTTCCTACTTGCTAATTGGCGGGTATGGGGTTAACAATGAAGAGCGAGCTACGATCGAACTTAACTGAAGTTTTATTTCTGCTGTTTCCCATGGGGAACGGTTTAATTACATCTGATAGCGGCTCCTAGTGCTGCAAGCCTCTTCTCAAGCTCAGCTACCTTCTGGCTTAACGTTTATCTTCTTCTAAAGATAAGTGGAGTTAAGTCTTTTGGCTGCTTCGCCAGCACTAGACTCCAGAAATTTGGTGAATGCTAGAGCAGCGATCGCACCAACAGTAAGAGTAACGGGCTCTGACATGGGACCTATTTCAGTAACAATACTTAAGCATCTCCTTTATGGCATAATTTCCTTCAACAAACAACATACAGTCTCAGTCAACCTGTAACCAAACAATTGAAAATACCCCAAGGCTAGCTCAAAAGTTACTTTGGAGGAGTTAGGGTTACAAAATACCCCAGGCTTAGACTGAAGGTTACAAGCGGGTTTTGAAGAAATACCGTAGGGTAGCACCAAAAGTTACAGCATGAGGGTTACAAAATAC
>JAAUTN010000275.1 GCA_012031415.1 Leptolyngbyaceae cyanobacterium SM1_4_3
ACCCAGAACCGTTGCCCGCTTGATGATTAACCAACTCCGCACCCGCAACTTCATCCTTGTTATCTGGGTGCAGATTCCTATGCCTTTGTTCACCGCACCTTTTTGGAATATTTCTGTGCCTGGGAGTTTGTCTGGCAGTTTAAGGAAACGCAAACTCTAACTTTTGAGCAACTTAAACAGGAAGCATTTCAACACTGGCAGGATGAAACCTGGCATGAAGTCTTGCGGCTGATTGCTGGCATGATTGATGCCAAATTTGTTGCAGAACTGATTGATTAGACTTGTTGCGAAATAAGCGACAATGATAGCAGTTTGCTTTGCAGGAAGAAGAGATGCTGGATATTCATCGTGCGCTGAATAACGACCGCCTGATGAGGGCATTGACAGGATTGAACCGCAAAGCCTTTGATGAACTGTTAGTTGCTTTTGCAGCAGCCCTGCAAGCCGCAAAGTTGGCAAAGCCCCGGCAACGGGCACCTGGAGGAGGCAAGAAGGCTCAGTTATCGAGCGACCAGGAGAAGTTGTTCTACATCCTGTTTTATTTCAAATGCTATCCCACCTGCGATGTCGCAGGCTTTTTATTTGACTTTGACCGCTCCCAAGCAAACCGATGGATGCATCGCTTACAAGCGATATTAGAAGCTGCTCTGGGAGAAAAAATGACTTTACCGGAACGCAAACTAGAGACGATTGAGCAGTTTCTCGTGCGTTACCCAGAAGTCAAAGAAGTCATGATTGATGGCACCGAGCGACCGATTGCTCGCCCTAAAGACCGCGAAAAACAGAAGCACACTTACTCGGGCAAAAAGAAGCGTAATACCCGCAAGCATTTAGGGGTAGTCGATGAAACCAAACGAGTGATTGGATTGAGCAAAGCTAGAGAAGGCAAAGTGCATGATAAGCGACTGCTAGATGAGGAAACGCTGGTTGAAGGAATCCCAGATGAGATTCCCATTCAAGTGGATTTGGGGTTCCAAGGTCTGCAAAATGAGTTTGTCAATATCGAAATCCCTCACAAAAAGCCGAAAGGGAAAGAACTCAGTGACCTGCAAAAACAACAGAACCAAGAGCGGAGCAGCAGGCGAGTACGCTGTGAAAACGCTTTTGCTGGAGTGAAGCGTTACAGAGCAGTCAGCGAGGTTTATAGGAATCGTGTCACTGATTTTGATGACCGATTGATGTTAACTGCTTGTGGGTTATGGAACTTTTACCTCATGGTTGCTTAAATTATTTGATTACGAGGGGAATCTGTGCTGCCCATTCTCAACCCTTATTTCACAACAAGTCTATTATCTGCTGGAGCAAAAAGTAGATAGGAAAGCATTTTTGGAGAGGCACCGACAGAAAAAGGAAGGACTAAGCAACCTCGTGTTAGCTGCAAATTGCTTTGCTGAAGTCAGAAACAAAACTGCAATTGCCCCCACATCTGCCCAATTGCTAAAGGCATTGCAGCATGAACTTGAGCAGAAGTATCCTTATCGGCTTAGTTCTGAAGCAGCTTTAGTGCTAACCACTCTCATCGCAACCCTTTGGCAGGAGAACACCGAAATATTATCCTGGCTAAAAGGTTGCCTTCAGTTGGATTCCTATTCATATGTACCAGAATCGGCTGTCCAATCGATTGCTCAAGGTTGGAAGGACGACCCAGAAACTCTGCCTTGGCTCAAAGAGCGTGCTCAACACGATGAGCATGGGGCTGTGCGAAGTGCAGCAGTGCAAGCCTTAGTCCAAGGTTGGAAAGACGACTCAGATACTCTACCCCTGCTCAAAGAGCACGCTCGATATGACGCAGATGAGTTTGTGCGGATTGCAGCAGTGGAAGCTTTAGCCCAAGGTTGGAAAGATGTCCCAAATACACTCCCCCTGCTTAAAGAGCGCATTCAACAGGATGAGAACTGGGATGTGCGAATTGCAGCAGCGGAAGCCTTAGCCCAAGGTTGGAAAGATAACCCAGATGTCTTACCTTGGCTCAAGGAGTGCATTCAACAGGGCGAGAATTGGAATGTGCGAATTGCAGCAGTGCAAGCTCTAGCCCAGGGTTGGAAGGATAACCCAGATACCTTACCTATGCTCAAGGAGTGCACTCAACAGGATGAAGATTGGAATGTACGAATCGTAGCAATGCAAGCCCTAGCTAAAGATTGGGAAGATAACCTACAGTTGTTTGAGTTTTTGTGCGATCGCGTCCTTAATGATCCCTACGAACAGGGCACAGGTGCATTTGCAATGTTTGAAAACAACCCTCGACAAATAGCACTAGCAGCAATCCTCAGAAATTATCCTGATCATCCTCAAACTCTAAAATTATTGCGCGATCGCGCAACTAACGATCCCGATGAGCAAGTACGAAAGTTCGCCAAGAAGCGATTAGCAAATCTGGAAAGATAGGAGTCAGATTGAGTGAAAAAGATTAGCTACAGCAAAGACGTTGATGCACTCTTGATTGAACTGTCTAATGAACCCATCGCTTACGCTGAAGACGAAGGGCAAGTGATTTTGCATTATTCGCAAGATGCCAAACTTGTTCTAGTTGAAATTCTAGACTTTCGACGTTTTATGTCAGATGAAACGGTGACTGCATTACTGGCATCTTAAAATATATGAACTGCGGTTAAATAAGACAGGAGCGTTCCATCATGGATCTCACTATTCAACTAGATGAAACTAGTGCCAACAAACTCTCCTACATTCAACAGCAGATCAATCAAACAACACCAGAAATTATTAGACAAGCAATCGACTCTACTACAACCAGTTGCAGCAACACCCTACCGATCCTTTGTCTGTACTCAAAACTAGCGGTTTTATTGGTTGCGGTAAAGCTGACCCTAACTTATCCAGAGACTATAAATCAACTTTAAAGACCGATTGGAATGCAAAACATGGTGATTGCTGACACTGGTTTTTGGTTAGCTTTAGCAAATGAAGCAGATACGCACCATGCTCAAGCCCAGGTTGTGATAGAGAATTTGAGGGAGCCGTTTGACCATCCAGTTGCTAAATTCTTCATTGAAGGCGCAAAAGTGATCCTTGAACCCTAGACCGAACAATAACTTTTCTATTGATGCAAATAATCACCTCTATCAATGGGGTATCAGTTCGCCTCACAGATGAACGGTGGCAACACATTATAAATCGGCATCCAGAATTAGTTGACCAACAAGAGAAAGTGCTAGAGGCGATCGCCAAGCCTGATCAAATTCAAGCAGGCGACACTGGAGAACTGTTGGCAATTCGTTTCTACTCGCAAACGCCTCTAACCAGCAAATTTATGGTAGTTGCTTATCGAGAAATTTCGGTTGATGATGGTTTTATCTTGACTGCCTATTTTACAAATCGCCCCTCCACACGGAGGATGACCTTATGGACGCAGTAAGAATCCTACACAACCCAGCTGATGTATCGTGGGACTACGATGATGAAGCTGATGTGCTATACGTCTCAGTTGGTAAACCGCAGCCAGCCTTAGGGGTAGATATTGGTAATGGAGTAATTTTGCGATATGACGAAGCCCGAAGTGCTGTTGTAGGATTAACAGTCATTGGGCTACGAGCCAAATTGCAGGAGGAGCAAGGCTATCAGGCTACAATGCACAGCTCTCCAAGCTTGAGACAGGCAGCCAAAAATATCCAGGCTTTGCTTGAGCATCTCTCCGCAGACCATCCGACTGACAGCCCTAGAGTTTTGGGAGCCAAAGCCATAGATCAGGTTGAAAAAGATCCACAGCTAAAATCTCAACTTCTACGTGGGCTTAAAGCAGGTAACTTTGCAGCTTTGGAGAAAATGATTGACCATCCAGTTGCCAAGTTCTTTATTGAAGGAGCAAAAGAGATCCTTGAACCCTAAACTAAACAATAACCTTTCTATCGATGTAAGTTGCCGTAGGGGCAAAGGGCGATGTGAAGCAGTTCCCCCTTTGGGGTAATCGCCCGTGCCTGTTCTGTCAGAGAATTTCGCTTGATAGGCACACGTTGCTTTGCCCATCCTGCAACTCACTACCCCTAACCCCCACTCCCCTTATCCTCCCAAATACGCTTAAACAAACCATCAAACCTCCTTAACCTGCTCGTGAGATTTATGGAAACGGACTGCTAAAAATGCAACCGAACAATCTTCACCTCACGGGTACAAGTAATGGTTTTCAAACTTCAACTGCTGCACGCATCTGACCAGGAAGGCGGCATTGCGGCTTTAGACGATGCGCCTCGATTTTCAGCAGTTCTGAATGCGCTCAAAGACGACTTTGCTAACACGGTAGTTCTGTCTTCAGGGGATGCTTACATTCCAGGGCCTTTCCTATCGGCAAGTGCAACTGCGTTTGGTGGCGTTGGGCGCGGCGATATTTTGATTCAGAACGAATTGGGGTTTCAGGCGATCGCCTTTGGCAACCACGAGTTCGACCTGGGAACAACCGTTGTCAGAGACTTAATCGCAGGCGGACAGGGATTTGAGGGGGCACAGTTTCCTTACCTCAGCTCTAACCTTGACTTCAGCACAGACCAGAACCTGGCGGGTTTAGTCACCGCCGATGGGCAAGAAGCCAGCACCATTCCGAACAGAATCGCGCAAAGCACCGTCATCACTGTTAATGGGGAACGAATTGGCGTAGTCGGGGCAACGACTCCTACGATTACTACCATTTCTTCTCCCGGTGGTGTAACGGTACTGCCCGCTAACCCCAACGACTTGAATGCACTGGCGGCTGAAATTCAAACTTCTGTTAATGCCCTCACCGCAACAGGCATTGATAAGGTGATTCTAATGGCTCACCTCCAGCAGATTGCGCTGGAGCAGCAGCTAGCCCCATTGCTGACAGATATAGACATCATCATGGCGGGTGGCTCGAATACGCTGCTGGCAGATACGGGCGATCGCCTCCGTGCAGGCGACACCCGCGAAGGAAACTACCCGATTTTGCTGGACGATGCTGAAGGCAACCCGATCGCCATCGTCAACACAGACGGCAACTACAAGTATGTGGGTCGCCTCGTCGTCGATTTTGACGACACCACAGGACTGATTATTGAAAACAGCATTAATCCTAATGTGAGTGGCGCTTATGCGACCGATGCTCAGGGCGTTATGGCAGTGGGAGGCACCCCAGACCCAGACGTTGTAGAAATTACCAACGCGCTGAGAGAAGTCATCGCCGAGCAGGAAGGCAACATCTTTGGCAACACCGAGGTCTTCCTCAATGGCACACGTGGCGACGTTCGCACCCAGGAGACTAACCTGGGCAACCTGACCGCCGACGCAAACTTATTCGTCGGAAAGCAGGCTGATCGCACCGTTACTGTCTCGATTAAGAATGGCGGCGGCATTCGCAACAACATTGGCGTAATTGAAGTGCCTCCTGGCGCGACCAATCCAAACGACTTTCTCAGATTGCCTCCCCCCGCAAACCCAATAGCAGACAAGGAAGAAGGCGATGTTTCCCAGCTAGATATCCAAAATGCCCTTAGCTTCAACAACAAGCTGACCCTGGTAACAGTAACGGCAACCCAGCTTTTGCAATTAGTTGAACATGGTGTAGCGGCGACAGCAGCAGGAGCAACACCGGGTCAGTTTCCGCAGATTGGCGGTTTAGCCTTTAGCTTTGATGCCAGTCAGCCTGCGGGCAGTCGTGTCCGCTCTCTGGCGGTCAAAGACGAGTCTGGCAGAGTTTTAGATGTGATTGCCCGTGATGGTCGAGTGGTGGGCAATTCCAATCGCCCGATTCGAGTTGTAACACTCAACTTCTTGGCGAATGGGGGCGATGACTATCCGTTAGATGACTTTATTGCCGCAAACCCAACTTTTGCCAATCGGGTTGACCTGGCTGGGGAAGAAGACGCAAATGAAAATGGGATGTTGGACAGTGAGGAAGACCTCAACCGCAATGGTCGGCTAGACGGGCCGGTTGACTTGCCAGACGGTGTAGCTACTTTTGTAGCCGAAGGAACGGAACAAGATGCACTGGCTGAATACCTGGATAGCCTGGGTGATCCCTTCCAGGCTGTGGATCTAGCTCCTGAACGTGATTCTCGCATTCAAAATCTGAGTGCGCGTCAGGATACCGTGCTTCGCCTTCGCATTAACGGCAACAACAGCAACGATCGCATTATCGGCACTTTGGGCGACGATTTGATCAACGGTTTGGGCGGCAACGATCGCCTGGTCGGGCTTGCAGGCAACGACAGACTGAATGGTGGCGTAGGCAACGATAGGCTGCTGGGTGGAGATGGTAATGATACGCTGGTTGGCGATAGTGGCAACGATCAGATGTTTGGCGATCGCGGCAACGACTTTCTCAGCGGCGGTGCAGGCAACGATAACCTGCATGGCGGCGAAGGCAACGACTTCCTTAGCGGCGGCACAGGGGTAGATTTGCTGCGAGGTGGAGCAGGCAGAGATACATTCGTCCTGGGCAACTCTACTGCCAATCGCGCCCTGATCCGCGACTTTGTAGACAGTGAAGATCGGTTGGGCATTTCTAGCCAAACAGCCTTTACTGACCTGTCAATCGTGCAGCGAGGTAGCAACACGGTGATTAGCTTGGACAATAACCAGCTAGCTGTACTGTTTGGCGTTCGGGCTAATCTAATTCGCCAGAACGATTTTGTCACTGTGTAGATAGGTATGGCGATAGTCATTCAAGTTAGTACAGTCCTGTCCGCAGAGCGTTTGCTATGTGAACAAGGGGCTTAAGCCCCTTGTTCTAACCTTTGTGACTACAGCTATATTGCTTAATCTGGTGCTACGTGCGTCGATTAAGACGTGTTTGTTTGGAAGCCCCGCTAAGCGGGGGCTTCCAAACAAACAGGGTACTAAGGTATACGCTTAGCGCTGCACTAGACGTGAAGGGTTAGGCTAAGAAGAGGAAAAAGCGACAGAAATAGCCAGACCCACTGATAGATTTTGGACTGCTCAATCTCAGCCGATGGGGTTAACAGTGAACTAATTCGCTCTTCTAGTCGGTTGACGGGAAGGGCGGCACTAAAAGCAACACAATTATTATTTGAATCGGTCATGGGCGCTTTGACCACCAACAGCAGCGCTTCGGCTAGCAAGAGAGGGTCTACTCGCTGAGCAGCCCATTGATCTGCCCGAAGTTCTCGCAGCAGCAGCAGTTCTTGCCATAGCGCTTCTGTATTGGGCAGCCAGGTTGTCAGGTGCCGCAGCCAGCCCAGCCCAAAGAACCAGAACGTATCACGATAGTGGTGGTGCGCCTGCTCGTGAGTGAGGACGGCATCTAGTTGGGCGGGAGTCAGGTTTTGCAGTAAGCCTCGGCTGACGAGCAGTTTGGATTGCCAGAAGCCAATCTGGGCAGCAAAAAGAGTTGGACTGTCGAGCAAATATCCGGTCTGATCTATCAGATCGAGGATGTCGTAGGTGCGAACTTGTTGGAGCGATCGCCACCCCTGCCAAAATAGCCACAGCAGGGAAACTCCAGCAAACCCGACAAAACCCAACGCCAGCGAATAGCCTAGCCATCCTACCTGTAGCCCTAACATTTGCCCTTGAGTGCCCATGCACAGCACTGCAACACTGGTCATCAGCAACAGCAAAGGGGGCAGTAGAAATGTGGCTAAAGCAGTTTGCCAGCGCTTCACCCAGGCGGTTTCCTGTCTTGCCCAAACCAATCGAATCAGAATAGCTAAGCCAATGGTCAGCAAAATTAAGCTGAGATGCATCATGGCTCCTCCCTGTCTCGCTCCTTGCGGGCTGCTTGAAGACGTTGGGCGATCGCCTCAATTTGCTCCAGACTAGCCTGATCTAGGTCATCGGCAAACGCGGCGACGATATCTGGATTGCCGATCGCCAAAAATTGCTTAAGCTGCTGGTGTGCCTGCAAAGCCCTGGCTTCTTCCCGCGTCAACAGCGGTCGCCAGCGAAAAGCTCGCTCCTGCTTATCGCAGACTAACCAACCCTTTTTCGTTAGCCGTCGCAGCACCGTTGTGACAGACATATAGGCTAACTCGCGATCGGGATCTGTGAGAATGCGATCGTGAATCTCTTTTACGGTGGCAGAACTCAGATCCCAAAGAATTTCTAGAATCTCGGTTTCCAGTGGACCTAAAGAAAGCTGCTTAGGCCGAGGAGAAGGTAAAGGATTCATGTATAAAGACACGCTTGCTCAGATACTTTTAGAAAACATAGGTAACAGGATAATCCGGGTTTGCTGGGTTGGAGATCAGCTTGTGATTCTTGCAGTCTACCAACAGATCCAGCTTCTCCAAAACGACTTGACCAATTAAAACAGTGTCCCCCAGAACTAAGGCATCTTCCCATTTCCACAACCGCCTTGAGAGTACACCTAACCGTCTGGTTGCTGTGAGTTCAACTCCTTCCCTACTTTGACTTTGGCTTCTTGCTCAAACCAGGCAATCACCTGAGCAGGGGTAAGAGTGGCGATCGCCCTCCCCTCGTTTTCTGCCACCTGCCGCAGCGGTTTTAGCGAAGACAGCACCAGTTGTGTAAAAAACGGCCCGAAAGACTCATTTGCGGCTGCCTCTTGCTGCAAGCTCTCGTCATTTTCGATCCAGTTGGCAATCTGTTGAGCCGTAATATTTTCGATCGCCAGTCCGTTTTGCTGAGAGAGTTGCTTGAGCGATCGCAGCGAATAAATTGCCACCCGCGTCAAAAACTTATCCCGCGAAGTCAGCAACGCCTGATCGACCTCAGCCGACTCCTCCGGCGTTAAAAACTGCATCGGTTCTTGTAAATCAGTCATGCTTCTGCCTTTCCCTGAATCAAATACCCACACCGATGCTCCCCATTCACCAGCCAGTGAGTCCGCTCTACGGTGCAGTCTTGCAGTGCCGCCGCAAACATCTCTAGCTCATGCCCACAGACGCTAGGGAAAGATTCTGCAATGTGCGAAATGGCGCAATTGTATTCAGTTACGATGAACTTAGAACTAGCAGGGTCTTCTGAGTTTTCTGGCTCAACCGGATGCCACTCTGCCATATAGCCTTCTGCCTGCCGTAGCTTGACCAGGTTAGCGACCCGTTCGGCGATCGCCCCTGTGCCTAGATGCTCCCGGTATTCTTCAGCTTTGCGTTCCCACTGCTTTCGCAAAATAGTTCCTACCTGGTCGTACCCCACGGTTTCGGCCAGGGTGTTGAGCAGGGAGAGGGCAAATTCGTCGTAGCGGTCAGGCAGGCGATCGCGCCCCTCTCGACTCAGACAATAAACAAAATTAGGGCGGCCCATATTCGCCTGAATCGCTTCATGCTCAATCAGGCCATCGGCTTCTAAATCTTTTAAGTGACGGCGAACCGCCTGCGGACTGATATTAAGAGCGCCAGCCAACTCTTGAGCGCTAGCCTGCCTCTGCTTGAGCAGATAGTTCAGGATGTCTTGCTTGGTGGAAGGTTCATGCGTAGTTGCCATCGTCTTCCTAATGGGGTGCTGAGAACAGGGTGCCAAGAACCAATTCAAACCGAATCAAGTTACCAACTTAACTTAACTTAATTTAGAGTCTAAACTAGACTTTGACAACTTCGATGTTGCTAAAGTACCCTACAATAGAGTTAAGCAACAGAAATGTTGTTTTAATTATAGAATTATTCGGCTGACCTGTCGCTCTAATCCAATGAATACATCTGAGAAACCTACCCAAGCCACCGAAAAGAGCCTCGAAGCCATGCGGCACTTTTTCTGAAACCTACGCCAAGCGGACTGGTACTTACTTCTGTGCTGATCTGAGTGTCACCGCCGTTGTGATTGAAGGGCTAGCCAAGCACAAGGATGA
>JAAUTN010000276.1 GCA_012031415.1 Leptolyngbyaceae cyanobacterium SM1_4_3
ATCGCATTGAACCGTTCGAGGGGTTGGCTATGCGGCTACGAGTATAGGCAACTCCACAGGTATACCCAGAGTCGCCATAAAAGAGTTGTAGGGTGCGGCGTGACGCACCCTACAGATATATTTCCTGACCGTGCAAAAGTGAATGGAGCGATCGCCCCCTCACCTAACAATCACAACCCTGATGCCCGCAGTTCTCACCATTGGGATGTCCGTTTGCACAGGCCTCGCTGCAATAATTCTTACCGTCTTTTTTCACTGCATCTTCAATTGCCACAATACAAACGCAAGCATCACAAGCACATTTCATTTGAGTCACAGTTGCCATAGTTTTTACCAAAATCGACTTCTCCATAATACTAACATCTGAACAGCTATTCATACATTTTCTTGACAGATAGATTTGAGATCTTGCACCAGTGGCAGAAGGGATCGCACCAGCGCCCTGAGATCAATCTCAGGCTCAAAGCTAAAACTCGTTGAAACAAGTTAGAACAAGCTTCTAGTAAACGTCTTAGTCAGTTTCAACTGACTTGAGCTATTAGCCCGGAATTGATTCCAGGGCAGGACATCGGGTAACAGACCAAATCAATGCAAGTCCCCAGATAAATCCCAGGCGTTGCTGAATATGGGTATGATTCACGGTTCTCAATCCCCTCTGTAGGGGCATGGCATTGCCATGCCCCTACGCAATTCATACATCAAATCAGCAACGACAAATCCCATACCTATCACCTTCCACATTCCACCTCTCACCTAACTTAACTGCACCACCGCTCGATTCTCTAACAGTGTTTCAGCAGTAAACAGATCTTCAACGGTGATTCTAAGGAAACGATCGCCATCTAACCAAAACAGCACCTTGATGCGATCGCTCCCCGGAGAGCCGGGAGGCGTAAGTTTAGCAATTGTACTCGCCTGGTCATTGAGCGGTTGCACTTGAGTTTTGCCGCTGCTAAGGCTGCGAGTGACGAGGCGATCGCCCTCAAAAAAGACTTCTGTGCCACCCACTTCTGCCCCCAATTCACCAATTACCAGTTCAATGCTGGGCTGATTGTCAGTGGATGCGCCCAATACCAGTTCAACCGGATCGGGCATGGGATAAGGTTGCCCTTCCTTAATTAACGGATGCCAGCTATGGCGGTTGTTGCGCCGATCCCAATAGCGGATGCCGTAGCTGTGATAGAGGAAGTCTTTCAGATCAATGCCCTGGCTGATTTGCAAAGCACCCTGGGCGATCGCCTCAAAGGGACGCTCTGAGCGAATCTTTTCAGGCTCAAAATACTGTTTCACCCAATCCTGAACAGCGGGAATTTGGGCAGTACCACCAACCAGCAAAACGGCATTAATGTCAGACACTTCTAGCCCCTGCCGTCTTGCCTGCCGCAGCACTTGCGTCATCGACTCATCTAATCGTTCAAAAAACTGGTGTTCTTGCAGAATGGTGGTGAAGCGATCGCGGTCTAGCTGCAATTCGTAGCTTTCAAAGGTTTCGTCGTTAAAGTAAGCCTCGGCTGCTTCAGTTTGTTCCGAGAGCTGCACCTTTAGCCGTTCTGCTAAGCGTAATGTCAGCGGTGTGACGGCTAAGCCCTGTGTCGTCGCAAAATAATCCACTAGCCAGTTATCGATATCCGAGCCGCCTAGATTCTGTCCAGCTTTGGCGAGAACGCGGGCAATTTTGGGACGCTGACCGGATTCTGTCAGCGTTTTTTGTCCCCACTTGAGAATGAAGCCGAGCGGTTTCGACTGGGATTGGCGATCGCCCTGAAGCTGCACCAGTGACAGATCTAACGTACCGCCACCAAAGTCAATCACCAGCAGCGTTTCCCCCGCTGCCAAGCCATAGCCCAGAGCAGCAGCAGTCGGCTCATCTAGCATTCGCACCTGTTCCACTTGCAGCGATTGACAAACGCCGGACAACCAGTTGCGGTATGCCTCAAAGCTGTCTACTGGAACCGTAAACACCAGGGAATTAAAGTTTGGGTCGCGTTGAAGCTGTTGAATAACTTGCGTTAAAAACCATTGTCCAGTTTGCTCTAGCGCAACCGTTTGCCCGTCCAACTCTGGCAAGAATCCCTGAATTTCTGCCCCAATGCCTCGTTTGAAGTTGCGAAAAAAGCGGGGGTCGCTGCTCAAATCTAATCCGCGATCGCGCACTGTCTGACCCGCTAAGACTTTACCGCTAGCGGCATCTTCGACATAAACCAGACTGGGAATTAGCGGCGGGTTTTTTCCCAACCGAAACGACAAATCTATCAAGGCTAGAGTTTCAGGCTGTTGGGTAGCTGCATTCCAACGGGCAATAACGGTGTTGCTGGTGCCAAAATCGATTGCGTAAACCATGTTGAAGGGGCGATCGCCAATCTTAACTGTCCATTAACTGTCTATTTTTTCAGCTTATGGAGCTTCTAGAATTGAATCAGCTATAAATTGTATCCAGGTTGAAATCTCAGTCCTTCAACGATATCGTCTGAGAATATTATTTAAGGATTGATCCATGGCCCTGACTGCTCCAGAATTAGCAGACTTAATGCCGGATGCCACTCAGCTAGAGAGCGTTGAGCCAGAAATGGAAAGTTCTTTGCACTATGCTCAACTGGCGCTGCTAGTTGCCTGTCTGGAATGGCTGTGGCGCGATCGCAATGATTTCTTCATTGGCGCAAATCTGACTATCTACTTCAGCCGCCAACAGCTTAAAACTCAGGACTTCCGCGGCCCAGATTTCTTCCTGGTGAAAAAAACGCAAAAACGCCCGCGTCGCTCCTGGGTCGTCTGGGAGGAAGACGGCAAATATCCTGATCTGATCATTGAGTTGCTCTCTGACTCAACCGCTGGCAACGATAGAAATCTGAAAAAAGAGATTTATCAGGATCGCTTTCGCACTCCAGAATATTTTTACTTTTCGCCAGATACTTTGGAATTAGCGGGTTATCGGTTGATTGGTCAGCGCTATCAGGCGATCGCCCCCAACTCAGCAGGTTTCCTCTGGAGCGAAAGCCTGAATCTGTATCTGGGCGTTCATCAAGGACAGCTTCGCTACTTTGACCCTGAAGGACAATTGGTTCTAACGCCTGAAGAAGATGCACTTCGGTCGGAGCAGCAGGCACTTCAGGCACAGCAGCAGGCACTTCAAGCACAGCAACGGGCAGAACAGTTGGCAGAGCAGTTGCGATCGCTTGGCATTGAACCAGAAGCCTAACTTCTCCCATAGCACCCGAAACAATGGTCAGTCAGCTTTATCTTGCCAACGCTGCCTCTAACCCAAATTTCTCCTCATCCCTCATCCCTCCACTATCTTCCTCCAAATCAAACACCACCCTAAACTGAGCCATTGGCAACATTCGTTGCAGCACTTGCAGATGTCCATCTGCATCAGAGCGACTGCGAAACCTGGCGACCACTATCCGCTGCATATTCGGCAGCAGGCGAACCACCGCCCAACAGGTTAGGCGTTCTCGGTACGTCATAATTAATTTGTCTCCTCGAATAGCGGAGCCGAAGCCAGCACCCGGAGCCTGAGAAACTAGGGGTGCTGGCTTTTAGCTTTTGGCAAGACTGAATTTACCACATTATGACGCATAAAATCACACTGTACGTCATAATGTGGTATCTGTACTTGCAGTAACTCAAAGCGGCGTAAGATATACTGTGTCGAAATACTTGGTTGTCGAATTAATGGCTTCACGCGGACGTGTAACCGCATACTTACCGGAAGAAATTCAGAAGGCTCTAGAAGAGTGGGCTGCTGAGGAAAGTCGCTCAGTAAGCAGCTTGGTGACTTATTTACTGACGCAGGCAGTTAAAGAGCATCAGGCTGGAAAAGCAAAAGGAAATGAGGGCGATCGCTAAAATTTATTATTTTTAACAAGAGCGGAAGTGGAGTGGGAGTGGGATGCTTTGCAGCCCATAGCACCAGATCTGCGACTTCTGAGAGCAGTCGCAGATCTCAACCTCTCAGAAGGGCTATTCAACTGAATCTCTGATTCCGCGAAATGCAAAAACCAAGCGATCCCTCACCTAATTAATTTTTGTCTTTTGTTCTGATTTTTACAAAAAAAGAGTTACAAATCCTCTCAAACGGGTTCCAAAAACTTTCAGAGTGAATTAGGGTGATTCCTGTAGAGCTTAAAGCTCTAGAATGCGTTTTCCTCGGTTTATCGCCTTAACTCATTCTCAGTGCCCCTTTCTTTTACCGAAAGGCTTCGACATAATGCGATTAACCCAAAACAAAATTTGAGGCTGAGGCGCAAGACGGTAGCACAAGACCAGTTGGCACCCAGCCCGTTTAAAGAATCACCAGGAGATTACCAGCGTGAAATTAGCAGTTTATGGAAAAGGTGGAATCGGCAAATCCACGACAAGCTGTAACATCTCTGTCGCCCTTGCTCGTCGCGGCAAAAAAGTACTGCAAATTGGGTGCGACCCCAAGCACGACAGCACCTTCACCCTGACCGGATTTCTGATTCCCACCATCATCGACACGCTTCAGGAAAAGGACTATCACTACGAAGATGTCTGGCCCGAAGACGTAATCTACAAAGGTTATGGCGGCGTGGATTGCGTCGAAGCAGGCGGACCGCCTGCCGGTGCAGGCTGTGGCGGCTACGTCGTCGGCGAAACCGTCAAACTGCTCAAAGAACTCAACGCCTTTGACGAATATGACGTAATTCTGTTTGATGTGCTGGGCGACGTAGTGTGCGGTGGCTTTGCCGCTCCTTTGAATTACGCTGACTACTGCATGATCGTCACAGACAACGGCTTTGATGCCCTGTTTGCCGCCAATCGTATCGCCGCCTCGGTGCGCGAGAAAGCCCGGACTCACCCACTACGCCTAGCTGGGCTGATCGGCAACCGCACCTCCAAGCGCGACCTGATCGACAAATACATTGACTCCGTGCCCATGCCCGTGCTGGAAATCTTGCCGCTAATCGAAGACATTCGTGTTTCGCGGGTCAAAGGTAAAACGCTATTTGAGATGGCAGAAACCGATCCGTCACTTCGCTATGTTTGCGACTACTATCTCAACATTGCCGACCAAATCTTGGCGCAGCCGGAAGGCGTTGTGCCTAACGATTCACCTGACCGCGAATTGTTCTCGCTGCTGTCTGATTTCTACCTTAACCCGGCAAAACCCCAGGTGAGAGCCGAAGAAGAGTTAGATCTCATGATGGTCTAAGCAGAAAGTTTTAAAGTTTTGAAGCTTGATTTTTGACACGATTGCAAGTTTTAGCTTCAGGATTTAAAACTTTACTATTTTGCGTTAAACCTGATAGCGGTGCTGATTGCGTGGGTAAATTCCACAGTATGATGCTGTACAGACTTATGGGTCTTGACTAGAAGTCTTAAGGCATTCAAACTTATACCTTCAGCAAGCTTGAGAGCATCAAGAACATGGCATTTTTTGAGAACTTTACGACTTCCATTAAGCAAAAGTGGCTAGACTATTTTCAAACCAATCGGGGTTGGTTAAGTCTGCAAATGGAAAACCATTCTGTCCGCACGCCCGATGGAGGTCGTAGACCCTCTTCCTATTTAATTTTGGGTGTTGTCAACGCCATTGAGCCAAAGTTAGGCAACCTGATGGTGCCTTTCTACCGACTCAATGCTAACGAAGATGCCCTAGTTGAAGTGTTGGGACTAAACTTTGATCCAGATATGGAACTTTCAAAAGAGGGCGGAACAACGGTTAATGTGCGCTCTAGCAATGCAGAGGCTGACCTCTCTCGACTGCTGCCTGACCTTCAGGAGGAAGAGCAATATGACCCACTGGCGTAGTTTTTGTTGGCATGAAAAGCGGCTAAATTGGGGCAATTTACAGGGGCGATCTACATCGTTTTAAGGCTGATCGTGAACGTTGAGCAACTGCGTCAATCCGTCCGGGCAAAGTGGCTGGGCTACTACCGCGAAAACCGCTCATGGCTCATTCGCTTGGGCGTTTGGGTGAATTGTGAGGGGCAGCGCCGCCCCTCGTCTAGCTTCATTCTGGCGACCCTATCGATCCTGGAACCCCGTTTAACTCAACTGCTGCCGCTAGTCGTAGACCTCAGCACTAACCCCGATCGCATCGTTGCGGCTTTGGGACTCAACTTTAACCCCGACTTTGAGCTAGAAGCGCTCAACGAGGCAGAAGACGACCCTTTAGGTGAGCCGCTACGAATGTTGCCTGGCGGCGCAGGTGCTGCTGTGAATCCGGCGATCGCCCCTTCTCCCAGTCGCCTCCCCGCCACCCTGGACGAAGACTGCCGGGGCATCCGTCGCCCCGCCGCCACTGAACCCGCTCGCGAATCCCCCTAGCCCCTAGCCCCCAATTTTTAAGAGGAACCTTTACCATGACTTTGGCAAACTCCGAACCCCGTGCCCTCGAATTTGAGTGTGAAACTGGAAATTACCATACTTTTTGTCCGATTAGCTGCGTCGCGTGGCTTTACCAAAAAATCGAAGACAGCTTTTTTCTGGTCATTGGCACTAAGACCTGTGGTTACTTTCTCCAAAACGCGATGGGCGTGATGATTTTTGCCGAACCGCGCTACGCAATGGCAGAACTGGAGGAAGGCGACATTTCAGCACAGCTAAACGATTATGAGGAGCTAAAGCGTCTGTGCTTGCAGATTAAGCGCGATCGCAACCCCAGCGTGATCGTCTGGATCGGCACCTGCACCACCGAAATTATCAAAATGGACTTGGAAGGGCTAGCCCCTCAGCTTGAAGCTGAGATCGGCATTCCCATTGTGACCGCTCGTGCGAATGGTTTGGACTATGCCTTTACCCAGGGCGAAGATACCGTTCTGGCAGCGATGGCGCATCGCTGTCCAGAGAAGGCTCCGAAGTTGGATTCGGAAAAGGAAGAACGGAATGCGATCGCCAAACTGCTCAACTTTGGGCGCAAGAAAGAAGATGTTGCCGCCGAAGAATCCGAATATGCCGATCATCCGCCCCTTGTCCTGTTTGGCTCCCTGCCCGACCCCGTCGTCACCCAACTCACCCTGGAACTTAAGCGACAAGGCATCAAAGTTTCTGGTTGGCTCCCCTCCAAACGCTACACCGAGCTACCCGTACTCGAAGAAGGCTACTACGTCAGCGGCGTAAACCCCTTCCTCTCACGCACCGCCACCACCCTGATGCGTCGCCGCAAATGCAAACTAATCGGCGCACCCTTCCCCATTGGACCGGACGGCACCCGCGCCTGGATTGAGAAAATCTGCTCTGTCTTCAACATTGAACCCAAAGGATTGGATGAACGGGAAGCTCAAATTTGGGAAAGCCTGGAAGACTATCTGAAGCTGATTCGCGGCAAGTCTGTCTTCTTCATGGGCGACAACCTGCTAGAAATTTCCCTGGCAAGATTCCTAGTGCGCTGCGGCATGACCGTCCCCGAAATCGGCATTCCCTACATGGACAAGCGCTACCAGGCAGCAGAACTGAGCCTGCTCGAAAAGACCTGTCACGAAATGGGTGTTCCCAATCCCAAAATCATCGAAAAGCCCGACAACTACAACCAGCTTCAGCGCATTCAGTCCGTTCAACCGGATCTGGTAATCACAGGCATGGCTCACGCCAACCCCCTAGAAGCACGCGGCATCAACACCAAGTGGTCAGTCGAGTTCACCTTTGCCCAAATTCACGGCTTTACCAACGCCCGTGACGCACTAGAGCTCGTCACCCGCCCCCTCCGCCGCAACACCAGCCTCAAAGACTTGGGCTGGGATAAACTCGTGCGCGAAGAAGCCAAAATCTAGGAAGAAATCTAAGCGAGTTGAAGCAAATTGTAGGGTGTGTTGAGTGGAGCCATAACGCACAATTTACTGCTCATACATTACGCCGTTGCTACCACACCCTACAAGACTAAACTGCTTTCAGATTCCGTAAGACGCTAGCTTGAAGATTGTCTACATGAGTTGGATTATTTTCTAGGAAAAGTGCGATGAGTATTCTGCTATGTCTGACAAGACTTGTTGTTCTAACAATTCCATCAGACCGAATATTCCGCAGCAAAGGTGAATTCTCAGTTTCAAAGTGCGAAAGACTTTGTTTTAAACACAGTTGAGCAATGAATTAGCTGGTACGAACAATCTCTCCACTCGTACTGACTGGATCTTGCAGTTAGCCCTGAGGGAAAAGGGCTGGAGTAAAGGCTACAAACCTGGGATGCAACCCAGGCTATTGGTATGGTGAATAGATGTCTAACGTTCACCGATGAACCAGTGAGCTTTGCTGATGAACCTCTGAGCTTCGCCAATGAACTAGTGAGCTTTGCCGATGAACCAGTGAACTTTGCTAATGAACCAGTAAGCTTCGCCGATGAACCTGTGAGCTTCGCTGATGAACCAGTGGGCTTTGCTGATGAACCTGTGGGCTTACAGCGTCTCTCAAATAGGTAAATTGAGGTCCTGCATCAGACTGGTCTCTTACCCCATATCTCGCCCTGGAATCCAATTCTGGGCTGAAAGTTTAAGTCAGTTGAAACTGACTCAAGTGCCTACTAGAAGCCTGTTCTAACTTGTTTTAACGAGTTTTAGCTTTGAGCCTGAGATTAATCTTAAGGCTTTAGTGTAGTGCCTCCTGCCGTTGATGTACCTCAGTAAACCAAAGGCAGGGGCGAACGGGCGTTCATCCCTACGGAAACTGGTGTCTTCGCTTGCAAAGACCTACTCTAGCCCCTAGCCCCTAGCCCCTAGCCTCCTTTCGCAATACCATAGAATTACGGCTAATCTCCCTGTTTTTCCCGGTAAGAGCTATGAAAGTCGAGTTTCGTGAATGCGACCCGTTTGATCTGTGGATTTGGCTGGAATTTAGCACGGTTCCTTCGTCAATGGAGCAGCAATACATTGAGGAGGTATTTAACTCCTGGTTTTTCTTGGGCAAATTGGGCGGCTTTAATGCTGAGAATCTTCAGGTGCAGGAAACAGGATTAGACATCAGCTACCTGGACTATGACGAGGATGTTGCTGATAACAGCATGATGTCGCTGATGCACAATATGGCTGAGTTTGAATATCAGAGCAATTGGGCCCGCTGCTGGTTTGACCTGGGAACTTCTGATGCGATCGCCTTTGATGTCTTAATCAACACGCTCAACCAGTTCAGCAAAGATTATGTCACCATTGAGCGTTTGATCATTGGGGGCGAAAATGCAGATTGGCCTATTCCTGCCGCAAAGCGATCGGCGTATGCTGACAACAATTAGAGGCAGGTTGGGTGATTTATTGATGAATAAACCAGGTCAGATTCGGGTAATTACTTTGGGGTTCATTCAAGATGGCGATCGCATCTTCGTCTCAGAGGGCTATGATCCTGTCAAACAGGAAACCTTCTACCGGGCATTGGGTGGTGGCGTAGACTTTGGTGAAACCAGCCTGGATGCACTAAAGCGAGAGTTTCACGAAGAACTTCAGGCAGAGTTAACGAATATTACCTATCTAGGCTGCGTGGAAAATCTGTTCATTTACGATGGGAAGCCCGGACATGAAGTGATTCAGGTTTATCGCTGTGACTTTGCTGAACCTAAGTTTTATCAGTTGGAGTCACTCACTTTTTATGAGGGCGATCGCTCTCATCAAGCGCTGTGGGTAAAGAGCGATCGCTTCAAAACCAGAGAATTGAAACTCGTACCCGAAGCATTCCTGGAATATTTATGAGGAGTCTGTCAACCGATACAATCATCACAGGCTGGTAATCATCACAGGTGCGCCCTCATGTCTTTGCGGTGCCGTCGCATCTTCTACCGTAATGGCAACCCT
>JAAUTN010000042.1 GCA_012031415.1 Leptolyngbyaceae cyanobacterium SM1_4_3
GATGCGATCGCCAAGGAGCCTTCACCCATGCCTTAATCGAAGGATTGGGAATTCGAGGCAGGTGTGCAACCGTAGAGCGGCTAAACAGTATTTAGAAAATCGAGTTCCTGATCTGGTCGGTCAATATCTGGGAAGGGTGAGGCAGACTCCTTACATCATTGCTGAACCTTTGAGGCGATCGCACCTGATTCTGATGCCTCAACATGCGAGTTTAGCGGATATCGCAACACTGAAGATTGATGCGTATCGTGCCCAGATGAAACAAGATTGGGATCTGGCACAGCGACTGTGGATTAGAGTTAATGCAGCGGCTTCAGGTCAGGATATGGAGGCGATCGAAGCTCTGCAAACTATAAGCATTCAGCGTCACACAAGAACTACTTCACCTAAACCTTCTTCTGCCCCATTACTCCCACCTGCACTGTCAATATCACCCATTTTTCAAAAAGCTGTAACCTCTCCAAGAACTTCTCCAGTCCATAACTTCTATTCCATAGAGATTAATCTCGTTAGCCACAGGAGTGTATCTGGCACAAGCCAGTACTCAACTGGACTCCAATGGACACGAAAGCGGTTTCTCACATTAGCTATTTCAGCAGGAGTTGGGGTTGTTGGAGTGACAATTACTAATCAGTCATTGCTGAATTTTTCAACCATCATTGATTATTCTAAGCTGGAAAGATTCTTGAAAGCTGAACAATGGCAAGAGGCCGATCGAGAAACTGCCAATCTGATGCTGAAAGTTGCGGATCGCGAACAGGAAGGTTGGCTAGATGTAAACAGTATCAAAAACTTTCCTTGTGAAGTTTTAGGTAGAATCGATCGATTGTGGATAAACAACAGTGCTGGAAAATTCGGCTTTAGCGTTCAAAAGCAGATTTACCTTGAGAGTTGTGGTGGCAACTCTGATGGGCAATACGATGAGAGAGCTTGGAATTGTTTCGGCAATGCGGTCGGTTGGCGTGTGAATAATCAATGGATTTCATATGAGAGATTAACCTTCAATGTTTCTGCCAATAAAGGGCACTTACCAGCACGTCCCTGGTTTGAGTGGTGGACTTCCTTTCTCAATGAGACTATTAATTTGAGGGTTTGCTTAGTGTGTGACCTTTTTTCTCAAGTGAGAATCTGTAGACTATAACATCTCCCCCTCATTACCAAGCTCCTGCTTGGTAACACCTAAATCTCATTCAGAAAATTCGATGGGCTTGATTTGGGGGCAGAGCCGCTTCTAGCTGCTGAGAAGGGTAAGCGACAGATTGCTGCTGTAAAAGTCAAAAGTTTTGTGGGTGCTTCTGAAATGGACGACCTCGAAAAAGCAATTGGTCAATATGCAGTGTATCGGGCTGTTTTAGCGGAGAGAGAGCCAGAACGAGAACTGTACCTTGCTGTTTCTGAAGATATCCTAAAAGACATTTTTGATGAGCCATTAGGTAAACTTTTACTTGAAAACGACCTTGCACAAGTGATTGGATTTAATCCAAAAACGGAGGTAATTGTTCGATGGATACCTTAGAAAGCTACCGCCAAATAATCGAAAATATTTTGAATGAATACACTCAGATTCCCTATGCCTACGGTGATATTCAAACTGAAGCCGTGTTTGATCGGAAGAGCGATCGCTACGTTTTAATGAATGTGGGCTGGGATGACGGCAGAAGGGTTCACGGTAGCCTCGTTCACATTGATATTATTGACGGCAAACTGTGGATTCAGCGAGATGGAACTGAAGATGGAGTTGCACCAGAGTTGGTCAGGGCAGGCATTCCTAAAGACCGTATTGTTTTAGGCTTTCGTTCGCCTGAAGTTAGACAATATGCGGAATATGCACCCGCGTAAAACCTGCGCGATTTGATACGCTCGCCAAGCTAGTAAGGTGGGCACTGTCCACGCTAGATCTAGCGAGAGCGATCGCCAAGCTACTGAATCAGCGAGATTTGAGCCATAATATGAACAATCGTTTCTACTATGGTTCTATGAATGCTGCTGAAGCAATTAGTACTCAAATAACCTTACCGATTGAGCTTCATCAAGCAATTTCTCAACGCGCAAAAGCACATGGACAGTCTATCAATGGTGAGATTGTCGCTCTGCTATCTTTGTTAGTTCAAGACTCTGCTGAACTAGCTGAAGAATTTGCAGCTTGGGAGTCAGCAAGTGATGAAGATTGGTTAAATATGGAGACAGCACTGGCATCCCAGGAGAATTAGATGGCGAGAGGAGACGTTCTCTTGGTTAGTTTTCCAGATTCAGATAAGCGAGAGGAAAAGGGGAATCGTCCGCGATCGCAGTGCAGGCAGATGTTACGGCTTCTCCTATGTTGATGGTTGTTCCAGTTACATCTTCATTAGGTGCACTACGGTTCCCGTTTACAGTGAAAATTCAACCATCAGAACAAAACGGTTTAACTCTACCTTTGTAGCAATGGTGTTTCAAGTGCGGGCAATTGATCGAAAGCGTATCATTCGGAAGATTGGTGAATTGGAGATAGATTACTTAGCGCAAGTTGATGTAGAAATTTGGCAGATGTTGAAGCCACAAGAAAATGAAGAGTAGGGTTAATTGAGTTGGGATTGTCTCCTCTAAAGAGGCTGGCATAACAGCTTTTCAGCAATGGGGAGCGATTTAGTTCAAACTAGAGTTGAGAAGCTCAATCATGGCTACTAATATGGTCTCTATTCCCATCACCCTCGAACAACTAATTACGGCTGTGAAACAGTTGCAGCCAGACGAGCAGGCAGAGGTTGCCAAAGTCTTGGTTCAAGTGGGCTTGCGTTCAGATCTGATAGCTTTAATTCAAGAGCTTTATGCTCAAACCCCTGCTGATGATATTAAAGACGACGACATTATGGCTGAAATTAAGGCTGTACATCAGATTTACGGCTGATGATGGGTTGAGGGCAATGATGACAACTTATGACATTCGGTTACTGGGTGTTAATTCTTTTCTGGAAGCTTTGGCTGAGGAAAGTTGAACGCTATATCGAATCCCTCGTTACCAAGCTCCAGCTTCCTCTAATTCGTCGCAGATCTTGCCCCCTTAGGTCAGTGTCATTGAATCATATACATACACAATTAACTAGATAAGTCGCTAATATTAACTGCGGTTTTTAGTTTCTCTAAGGTAGTTGAAATAAAGTGAATTCTGCGGCGGCGATCGCTTCCAATCGACACCTCCAACCGCTGCAAATCAGAAATTTCTAATTTGTAATACTGTTTTTGAGATTTTTCATTTAACGCCTCATCAGGAAACAATTCACAACGACGGACTTTACAAATGTTCTGGACACGGGCATAGTAATTCACAGCGTAAGCTTCATCTCCAAAGACCTTGGTTTGATAAAACGCTAGCCACTCTGGTGCCCAATGTTGCTTCAAAAACTTCTCAACACTTTCGACAGGAATGCGATACCAGTGCTGCTCACGGGCGATCTGCATATCCTGTTTGTTATTGAGGATTGCAACCAGCACCTCACCTCGTCGTATTGTCATGTTTTGCTGTGAATCAAATTCTTGAATCAACGTCTGACCCTTTAACAGGCTGGCAGGGCAACCTACAGCTAGAGTTTGCCCATCGTCACGGAGCTACTCAACTCAGTCGCGCCTTTGCTCAGGCACCACTCAAAGTGCAGCGACCATTTTATCCAGAAGGTTCTGAGGTTTGCCACAGCGTAATTTTGCATACGGCTGGGGGAATTGTGGGGGCGATCGCCTCTCTCTCAACGTTTCCCTGCATCCTCAAGCCCAGGCGCTGATCACTACTGCTGCTGCCGCTAAGGTGTATCGCAGCAACGGTTTAGAGGCAAAGCAGTCTACTCATCTTCAAGTTGCCGCAGGAGCTTGTTTAGAGTGGTTGCCGCAGGAAACCATCATATTTGATGGCGCAAACTATCGCCAGAATCTGAGAGTTGACTTAGCCGAAGATTCACTCTGGCTGGGCTGGGAGATTACTCGACTGGGACGCAGCGCCAGAGGTGAGAAGTTTGCTAGCGGTGAGTGGCGATCGCACACTGAAGTCTGGCAAAACGGGAAATTACTGTGGGTAGACCCCCAGTGGCTCCAGGGCGGCTCTGAAATGCTCACCAGTTCAAATGGATTAGCGGGTTGTCCGGTGGTTGCCAGCTTTGCGTTGGTGGGGCGATCGCCATCCGACGAGGTGATAGACAAAGCTCGGCAGTTCTGGGAAGAAAAGAGTGGAGATGAAAGCGATCGCCCCACTAACGCTGGCGTAACCCGTTTGATGTCGGGAACACTCTGCCGTTATCGGGGCTACTCAAGTCTGGAAGCCCGACGCTGGCTGATGAAAGTTTGGCATCTGATGCGGCTAACTTATTTGAGTCGTCCTGGCTGTAATCCCAGAGTATGGCCGCCGTAAAACTCGATGACTGTGCATCGGAGCAAGAGACTTCGCCAATTATGATACTTCCAGGAAACCTTCTTGAGTGAGAAACTCCTGGGCAACCTCAGCAGGTTCACGCCCATTCCCGTCTACCTCATTGTTGAGACGGCGCATTGTTTCATCTGTAAGTTTAGGAGCCAGAGCATTAAGGGCATCGCGAATGTCTGGGTTTGCATCCAGTGCTGCTTGGCGAACGACCGGAGCAACTTGATAGGGTGGAAACAAGCCTTTGTCATCTTCCAGCACAACCAAGTTGTATGCGCTGATTTGCCCATCAGTTCCAAATGCCTCAACTACATCCGCCTCGCCTCGAATGAGTGCTTCATATCTCAACCCTGCATCAACTGGAATCAGCCGTTCAAAGTCAAATTCTCCATAGACCCGCTTTAGTCCAGGCAGTCCATCTTCTCGTTCCTGAAACTCAGGCGTTGTGACAATTGTAAGCTGCTCGGCTTGACTCACCAAATCCGAAATTGTGCGAATGCCGTACTGTTCTGCTTTCTCTTGCGTCATGGCAAGGGACTGAGTGTTATTCATGGGAGCCGGATCTAGCCAGACCAAATCAAATTGTTCTTTGTACGCTGCTGAAACGGTATCAAATACCTGCTGGCGATCGCTGTTCACAGGTAGTTTCAAAACGGTCAGCAGCGCAGTACCTGTATACTCTGGGTAAAGGTCAATCTCGTCATTGAGGAGTGCAGATTGAGCTACAGGCGTACCGCCCAAGTTGAGCTTTCGTTCTACCTGAAGACCGCTGTTTTCTAGCACCAGGGCATACATTTCGCCTAGAATGAATTCTTCTGTAAAGTCTTTAGACCCTACTCGCACAGGAGCAGTACTGTTATCTCCAGTTCCACTAGAGTTACAGGCAACGGCGATCGCCGTCGTCAGGACAACGATAAGGAGAAATGTCAGCAAACGACGGATTGTTTCATAGAATGGCCTTGATACACCAGGTATCCATAAATTACTACAAGACTAGACCGTACCTCAATAACAAATCATGATGATGAAAATAATCCATTTTCGTATGCATCAATACATTAAATTGATGATTGCAGGTTGGGTAGCGATCGTCGCTGTCGTGCTACTGACAATCACCAGCGCAGAAGCCGCTTCAGCCCTGCCTGAAATCACAGTCTATCGAGATCCATCCTGTAGCTGCTGCGAGGGGTGGATGGAGCATTTAGAAGCTCATGGCGTTCAGACTAATAGTGTACCTACCCCCGATGTAGATACCCTCAAACAGCAATATGGAGTTCCAGATGGCTTAACCTCTTGTCATACTGCGATCGTTGATGGATACATAATCGAAGGACACGTACCCGTTGAAGAGATTAAACGATTGCTAGCAGAGCAGCCAACCGTGAGAGGAATTACTGTTCCAGGAATGCCAGTCGGCACACCGGGCATGGAGTCTGGAGATGAGCGAGAGTCCTTTACCGTATTCTCGTTTGACAACCAAGGAAATTCAGAGGTTTTCAACCATTACTCATTCTAAGGTGCTAATCATTCAGGCTAGGACAAAAAAGGGAGGTGGGGCTAAGCTCCACCTCCCTTTTTTGTCCTAACTTACAGGACTACAGCTATGCCTAGAGTTATAGCCGTAGTCAGCCAGGTTAGGACACAGACATTTTGGTGGCGCGGCTCCGCCGCGCCACCAAAATGTCCTAATCAATATGGCTACCGCTATAACTTTATGCAGCACCTTGCACATTTAGCTTGAAGGCAAAGTCGTTAAAATCCTGATCTCCCCCGCCCAACTTATCCTCAAAAACAAAGGTATTGTCATTGAGCAGTTTGACGTGGGTCTTCTGGTCAGGATTAGCCACTCCAAAAGCAAAGAAAGCATTGAGTGAATCACTGTTCTGCAAATTGCTGGGGTTCTGGCTAAGGAACTGATCTGCGGTACCGTTGGAGACAAGATACGGCGCTAAAAGCGCTCCTGTTTCTAAGACAGTCGATAGCTCTCCTGTCGTTCGGTTGAATTCTGCACCCGCCACCCGTTGCTTGAGTGCTGCCTCGGCATAGCCCGTTTCTCCTGGACGAATCAATTGGTCGCTGTCTGGGTCAACTACGGCCCCTGACTCATCTGCTACAACATACAGCCCAGCTGAGTTATTGTAAGCTGCATTGCTGCTAATTTCACCAAACTCTGCTGCAACCTGCGAATCGAGTTCGCTGTTGTTATCCAAATCAACGTTTCGTAAATCGATCAGTTTGGTTTGGGTAAACAAGTTTGGCTGGGGTTGAACAGGAGTTGGAGCTTCAGGAGTCGGAACTTCAGGAGTCAGAACTTCAGGAGTCAGAACTTCAGGAGTCGGAACTTCAGGAGTCGGAACTTCGGGTAATGGGTTATTGGGTAGCGGATTGCTGGGCAGTGGATTGTCGGGCAACGGACTTTCTGACGATGGCTCTTCGGTGACTGTAACTTTGACAGTCGTAGAGACGCTTTCACCGTTTCGACTGAGTCGATAAGTGAAAGAATCCTCACCTGCAACATCGGTTTCAGGGGTGTATTGGATGAAGTCGTCTGTTAGGTCGTTTAGTGTGCCGTTGTTGTCGAGTGTGACAGTTCCACTTGTGGGGCGATCGCCAATTGCAAGAGTAAAGTCACCCGCTATTTGATCATTAGCGAGAACATCAATCTTGACAGCAGTGTTGGCTTTAGTAGTAATGACATCCGCTTTAGCAACCAGCGGTTTAGGGGCGATCGGGTCGGGAAGCGTAGGAGTGCCACTGTCAGGCGGAGATGTAGGTTGACCACTATCAGGAGGCGTAGGAGTACTACCATTGTCTGGTACAGTAGGACTTTCACTGACAGGGAGAACTTCCTCTCTCGGTGGGGGTAGTGGCGTTTGAGACCCTACATCATAAGCACCAGCATCTTTACCTGTTCTAATGGCAGGACTACCGGTTAACGGAATATGTACTAACCGATTCCTCATCTCTTGCAGTCCGCTTAACTTAAGATCACTTAAGTAAGTGATGCTTCCTGTATTGTTTAGTCCGTCTTTTGTCAGTTCAACAATGTTGCCGCTCCCCATCTTTGGCTGAAAGTTCATCGCTCCCTGCTTTTTAGTGCCTGCAAAGTTATCAGCAAAGACAGAGTTGCTCAAGGTGATATTGTTGTTAGAACTGCCCGTCCAAATCGCGCCTGAATCGCGATCGGCATAGTTGCCCACGAAGGTTGAGTGGCTGATTCTAACAGGCTTCTGCCCTACGTTGAGGACCATCGCCCCGCCAATATCTCCTTTACCGTCAACAGTTTTGACCTGATTACCTGAGAAGGTAGAGCCTTCGATCGTAACCGTGTTGGCATCGGTCCAAATACCGCCGCCCTGCTGCTGAGCCACGTTGTTGGCAATTGTTGTTCCGCGAATGGAAACTTTACCGCCTGATCCACCGACGCGAATACCGCCGCCTTTGGAATCATTGAAATCTCCACCTCTGACAACTTTGTTTGCTTCGATGGTGCTGTTTTCAATGACGACTTCATCATCCCCATACAGCCATAGGAACAATCCGCCCCCCTGCCCCTGTGAGGTGTTGTCTGAAATACGACTGTTGCGGATATTGAGCCGGCCCACAAGTGAGTTTTCTGTACCTCCAACACCATCTGTGAAGACGGCTCCACCGCCTCCATTTCCCTTGTTGTTTTCAAGGACAGACCCATCAATCGTCAATGGAGTATGAAGAACATAAATCGCCCCACCAGTATGGCCTTTGTTGTTTCTGAGGACACTGTTTTCGATTTTGACAAAGCCATTGCCTGGGTCATATTCAGGTTCACCGCCGCCCTCACCTTGAGCAGCGATCGCCCCTGCACTGAAGCCGTCTTTGGAAATGGAGCCATCGTTGTTTTCAAAGACGCTGTTCCGTGCCGTAACGGAGCTACCGTAACCTGAGTAGACAGCTCCACCCCGTTCGCCAACGTTGTTCTTCAGAACAGTATTTTCAAGAACGAGATCGCTGTAATCGTGAATGCGGATGGCTCCACCTTGCCCGATTTGATTGTCTGTAGTGCTACCAGATATTGAGCGTCCATTACGAAGCGTCAAGTTTTTAATCGTGACATTCAGCTTATTTCCTCTTTTCCCAATCCCAAAGAGACGGGTTTTGTCACCACCACTAATGGACAGATCACCTGCACCTGAACCATCAATTGTGATGTTATTGAGGATCGTAATTTGGCTGTTGAGCGTGATTGTCTTGTTAGTAAGGCTAGAGTTAAACTTGACTGTGTCTCCCGACTGGGCCTTGGAAATTGCTTCTCTCAGTGAACCAGATCCGCTATCTGCGGTGGTTGTAACCGTGATAATAGCCATGAATTATCCTTTGAGTGAACGTCAGTCGGCAGAGCACCCAAGATATCTTTGTAGACATTTCGCACAACAATAAAGTTCCCTTAAAGGCAGTAATTCTCATACTCCAGCTAGAAGCAACTCTACAATCATGGCTTACAACATCGGATTCTTTTGCATCTTTACAAAAAATTCTAACCCCCGGTAAAAGCAAAATAGTTTTATGCTAATTCCCTTTAAGGCTACACATTTTTGGAGCGTGTCCCGCGTACGCGGGACACGCTCCAAAAACAGATTCACATAGAAACGGTATTACTTCTACCAGGGGTTAAAGAGTAATGAATACTCAGGCTGGAAGCAAATTTTAGGCTGAGCGTGCCATTTCTGCCGCGTCGTCATCATCGGCTTTTGTAAAGCTCACCACAAACGACTTATCTACTTGCATCCCTTCAGCATCGGTACGACGCAAGACAATGGTGTGGTCAATATCAGACTCAATTTGGGCTAGCGCTCCGTCGTAGATTCTCAACTCATTCCCTTTCAGCAAAAATATCCTTCAGCATTATCAAGCAACGCGTAGGTAAAGGAATTTTTAGTTTCAGGGTCTTCATCAGGTAGAGTGGCAATTAGAGTACTGGGAGCATCAGTTTGTGGGCTTTGCCTGACCGACTGAATCGCAGTCAGATGGGGAGGCATGGCTGCCCTGTTTCGTCTGCGCTCTGATGGCTGGTTACCCAGTGGATGCGGTAAGTCGCTAAACAGACCTCTAAGTGGCTCAACGACCCCTCCATCTGCCCAAACAGGAGTTAGTTGCTGGTTGGAACGCTTGGGTCCTTCGTAAGCCAGCTTTTCCAACAAAGAGATGAGAGGGGGTTTGCCCAAATCTTTGGGGGTTTTTGCGTCTGTTGGAGATTCTTCTACCCTTGAAGGAATATCTAATTCTCTGGAAAAGTGAAGTGAGCCGTTTTGACGCATCAAGTTCCGCTTTTCTTGCTCCGCAGGATCGGAAGCAATCGGACCAAAGCCATCTGAACTATCTGGAGCTTGGTCAGAGTCTAGCACAGCGGTGAACTGATCCGTCAGGCTGGATTCAAACATGGGGAGATGGATATCTTGCTGTTCGCGATCATCGTTGCCCCAGCTAAGTCCCAGTTTGCTGATGATGTTGTTTTTGAAGATAAACAGCATTCCCCCGATGTAAACTATTGCCCAAGCTCCTATCCAGAAATAGAAAGAAACACCGCTGGGGGAAGTATCAAAGACAAAATCTGTTTGCTGAGGTTCCTGATTGGAAGGTGGCTGCTCTGACTCGGTTTCAGTATCTTGTGATTGTGAAACCTGGCTTACTTCAGAGACTGGGGCGTTTTCTGCAATTTTTCCTGCTGTGCTGCTATCCTCCAGGCTGGCTGAGGCTGATGGTGATACTGTTTCTGACGGCTGCTCGTCGGCTGTGGCCAAGGGAATCGCTGCAGATGCATCGTTTTGCTCAAGTATTGCTGTTGCCTGACGGGGAGGTTGCATTGAGGCGATCGCAGGTGTTGCCAAAGCCTGTAGTCTAGACCAGGTGAGCGATCCGGTTATTCCGTCTGCCGTTAGCCCTTCTGCCTGTTGAAATTTGGTAACAGCAGTATAGGTTAGCTGACCATAAATTCCGTCTATAGGGCCCGTGTAATATTCAAGGCGCTGTAACTCTTGCTGAAGTCTACTGACAGCTTCACCCCGACTACCCAACATGAGCAGACCAGGCAAATCACTCAGGGATGGATTGACTTGAGATTGACTAGCAGATTGACTGTCTGGAGTCGAGTTTGCGGCTGGTGGCTTTGTAAAGGTTTCAGGGAGAATAAATGGTTCGGGTGCAGTCGGGCGGGGGCGATCGCCCTCTCAGGTGCAGTAGTTTGAATCGTTACTGCGGGTTGAGAAGCGATGGTTAGAAAAGCTGGAATCACTTCTGGGGCACTGACGGCATGAGTGCAATTGACTAACTTGCCTCCAGGCTGGGCGAGGCGCTGAGACTGACTGAAAGATTCAACAGTGGAACAGTCAGACGCAGACAGATGGGTAAAGCCATTGGTGCTGTCGGCACAGGTGATACAGGTTAACAACAACAAAATTGATGGGTCAGACATAGAGTAGGGATGCCGTTCGGCTATTGCTCGGGCTGAAACAGTGTGACTTCAACAGCGTTGAGTAAACGGTAGTCCCCTGAGGCGGATGAGCTAACGGATGGCTCTATCCTGTCAACTATAGCTCTGTCAACTATAGCTCAGCGTGGGCACCCCTCATCCCTCTAATCGGCAGTTCTGGTCGCCAGCGATATTCGTTCAGGTCAACCTTGCCTTCATGACTAAACTGGATACCTTCTTGTTCCAGGAGCGATCGCTGCAAGTAATCTGTGCCGTAGCGTAGAGGCGACTCTGATACCTCACCTTTGGCGTTGATCACGCGATGCCAGGGAATATCTGCTAGTGACATATCCACTCGATAGAGTGCGTAGCCGACTAACCGTGCTTGTCCTGGCAGATCTGCCAGGGCTGCCACCTGTCCATATGTGGCGACCCGTCCTTCAGGAATAAGGCGCACCACTTCATAGATTACGTCGTAGCTTGTTCTTGTTTCGGACACGTAAATAAATGCTACTCAAATCAGGAGGAGGTACTTCAAATCTACTCTACAGCGGTTCTGAGTGGAGTCATATAGCGCTACGCACATATCAGGACACATTTTTGTAGGAACCTCGCTGCCGCATAGAGACTTCCGTACAAAAACGTCTTACAGCAGTTTTCATTTGCATAAAACACAAATCTCTGTAGGGGTGAGCGTCCGTTCGCCCTTACCTGCGATTGATCCGTCTGCAAAGCGCTGTAAAAGGCGCATAGTCATTCGTCATTTGTCATTCGTCACCGATGCAAATGGCTAACCTACTATTTCATTTAAGATTAGATTTAGCGATGTTTTTGACCAAAAGTATATTTTTGAGGAAAAAACGCAAAAATAGCGATATAAAGACCAAAAAGCGATCGCTTTAAGAGTACTTGTGCCATACAATTGCAAATAAGAGGACTTCACCCTTCAGATATGTGCTTCTGTAGAAAACAGGTATCAAATAGGTTGAAGCCATCCGTTCTTCATCTAGCATTGACGTTCAACATTTGAATAAAAGGAACTCCCTATTGTGCAAGACTCTCAACCTTCCGGCAAAGCATCTGATCCGATTCTTTCCAAATTGATTGAGGCTGATTCTGAGCTAACGCACCAAGAAGCTGAACTACTCGCTCGGTTAGAAACAATTCAGGAAAAAAGGAAGGGACTAAAAACAGTCATTGGGATGTTTTCTTCAGGAGGATCATCCACCTCTGACTTGCTGCAACAGCTAGGTGAAACTTCGCCCAACAGCAAAAGTAACGGCATTGCACCTGCAATTTCTAGTGAGGTTGCTACGAATGGGACGGGGGCGATCGCAGAAGATATTTCAAAACTCGAAGATGCCGCAGAAGATGCTGCTGAGACATCACGACCTAAGCGTAAATACACTCGAAAGACTACCTCAGCCGCCGAAGAGCCTACGTCAAAAAGAGGTGGAAAGGCGAGTAAAGCAGTTAACCCTCCCCGCAGATCGTTAGGCTGGCAACAATATATTCGAGATGAGTTTGGCAAGAGTTCACTCGCTGAAGCAATTCCTCAAGTATTGGGGCGTAAACCTAACCAGGTCTTGGAAACTGGCGAAATCATTGATGCAATTTTTGTCGCCGACATTCCTAAAGAAGCTCGGAGTACGGTTCGTGAACGAGTTTCAAACATCCTCTCGGCTGGATTAAAGGTCAACAAATGGTATCGCGGCAAAACGGGTTGCTACAGTCTTTCAAAGTCAGCCGCCGAAAATAGCCTTACTTCATAACTTGGGCGAGTCAAAACAAAACTGTTGAATGCCGTAACTTATTCCTTTAGAATCGCCACAGCAGATGACAAATAACAGCCCCAATAGGGAAACGCTATAGTTAAATAAGCTAAAAAGATACTTCAGTAGAGCCTAAACAAATGGTGTTATTTGGATTTGGTAAGAAGCTAACGTTGCCAACGCCCGATGAAGCGTTGCCCGGAAGAGCAGAGCCGATTTCCGTGCCCTCACAGCACTATGTTAACGGCAATCCTTTAAAGTCTCCTTTTCCACCTGGAATGGAGATGGCAATGTTTGGTATGGGCTGTTTTTGGGGTGCAGAGCGTAAGTTTTGGAAGCAGGATGGGGTGTTTACCACTGCCGCAGGTTATGCGGCTGGGGTTACGCCAAACCCCACCTACCATGAGGTCTGCACGGGTAAAACAGGACACAATGAGGTGGTGTTTGTGGTGTTTGATCCTAACGTAGTCAGCTACGAAACCTTGCTGAAAATCTTTTGGGAAAGCCACGACCCCACTCAGGGAATGCGTCAGGGCAACGATGCTGGCACTCAATATCGCTCTGGCATCTATGTCTATTCTGAGGCGCAAAAGCAGCAAGCAGAAGCCTCTCGTGATGCCTACCAGCAGGCGTTGAGGGCGGCAAACTACGGCGAGATTACAACTGAGATTTTAAATGCACCTGAGTTTTACTATGCGGAGAGCTACCATCAGCAGTATCTCGCTAAAAATCCTAACGGTTACTGTGGGTTGGGTGGCACTTCGGTTGCCTGCCCAATCGGAGTAGTTAGCGCTGGATGAACCTGAAATTCTGTTGTTTCAGAGTTATTTTAGAAAGATTGTAGTGATTCTGGGGTAGTTCTATGCCCCAGATTTTTTTTGGAATCAGTTGTCTGTTATGTGGCGATCGCCCCCAAGATTTTGGCTGGGGCGATCGCCACGCGAACAAGGGGCTTAAGCCCCTTGTTCTACGCAGCTTTATAAAGAATTGGTATTAGGAATTTAGGTCTGCGACTTCTTCAAGAAGTCGCAGACCTAAGCGCTCGTCTCGTTAAATCCCTCTCCTGACCACTGTTGCAAACCGCAAATTTACGCTAGCTTCGGTTATAGGGATACACCTAATCGCAGTCGCCTGAAAGGTAAGCCGCATGGACACCAACCCACAGCAAACGGTTCAACCGATTCCCCCGGATCATGAAACCAATGACAAGACCCCGGAGATTGGGGGTGGCTTATCGGTCATTCAATATTGGGCAGAGCATACGCTGTCGCCAGAGGGGGCAAAACTGTGGCAAACTCTATTTCACAAAAGCGCCTGTCTGTCTTGCTCTTGGGGCACAGGGGGGCAAAAAGGGGGATTCACCAATGAGACGGGTGAAAAGCTCCAGCGCTGCATGAAAAGTGTGGAAGCGATTTCGGCAGAGATTCAGCCCGGAATCTCCACTCACTTTTTTGATCAGTACTCCATTGAGCAACTTCAGCAGTTAACTTCTCTGGAAGCAGATCGATTGGGAAGACTTAGCTTTCCAGTGATTTTGCGGGCAGGCAAGTCTCACTACGAGCGAATTACCTGGGAGGAGGTTTATCAGATTGCAGAGGCAGGGTTTCGCCAGCCGCCCGAACGAGTCGCCTCCTACAGTTCTGGACGATCTTCTAATGAAGCGGCTTATCTGCTGCAACTGATGATGCGATCGCTCGGTTCCAACAACTTAGCGGATTGCTCTGATCTGTGCCATGCACCTTCCACTTTTGGGCTAAAGCAGATGTTTGGCACCAGCACTTCAATGGTTAGCCTGGAGGATTTGAAGCAGGCAGATTGCGTGGTGCTGGTTGGTTCTAACTGCTCGTACAATCATCCTCGGTTGATGAATGAGCTGATTAAACTGCGCGATCGCGGCGGTAAAGTGATTGTGATTAATCCGGTGATGGAGATTGGTTTAGTCAAATTTGGTTCTCCTGCTTTCCCGCTGAAATCTTTAATGACAGGTTCCGAGATTTCTTCCCTGTATCTGCAACCGATTCCTGGTAGCGATGTAGCGCTGTTTGTTGGCATTCAGAAAGCGCTGATTGAGAAAGGGCTAACTCACCAGGATTTCCTCCAGGCACACACCGAAGGTTGGGAAGCGGTGGTTGAACAGGCACAAAACACCTCCTGGCAAACCATCACCGAAACCTGTGGGATATCTCAAGCCGAGATTGAAGCCACTGCTGTCGTGATTGGCTCCTCAAAACAGGTTGTGTTTGCCTGGGCGATGGGTATTACTCAACACCAGAACGGCGTAGATAACGTTTACAGCCTTTCCAACACAGCCTTGCTAACGGGCAATGTAGGGAAAGTTGGAGCAGGTTTGATGCCTGTTAGAGGGCACTCCAACGTTCAAGGGTTTGGCTCAATGGGAGTGACGGTCAGGCTCAAAAAAGAAATTCAGCAGACGTTAGAGAAGTTATTGGGGCGATCGCTCAGTCGGGTTCAAGGATATGACACTCGCGCCTTAATTGAGGCGGCAGATGCAGGCAATGTAGATACACTGATTTGTTTGGGCGGCAATCTCTACGCCGCCAATCCTGACTCAACTCAAGCAAAACGTGCCCTGGGTAAAGTTGACACAATCATTTACCTGGCTACAAAGCCAAACCTGGGACACTTTCACGGACTGGCAAAGCAAAACACGATCATTCTGCCTGTGCTAAATCGCTTTGAGAATCCCCATAAAACAACAGTTGAATCGGGTAACAACTTTGTGCGTTTAAATGATGAGGGAAAAACTCACCTCAAAAATGCTGACCTGATTGCTGAAGTGGAATTCTTGACAGAACTGGCGCATCGGCTTCAGGGTGACTTTCCGGTGGACTGGCGCAAGCTTCAGGACACCAAATATGTGCGGCAACTGATTGCCCAAACCATTCCAGGGTTTGAGAAGATGGCAACCATTGATGAGACAAAAGAGGAATTCACGATTAGCGGACGGATTTTTACGGAGCCAAAGTTCTCCACGCCATCCGGTAAAGCCTCCATGTTTGCAACTCCTTTACCTGTGCTGGCTCTGCCGAAACCGACAGATTTTGGAGTGCCAGAGTCTACTCCTGCGATCGTTGTGGCGTTAATGACGGGACGCAGCTATTCTCAACACAACACGGTGGTTTATAAGGCTGCCGACAAATATCGGGGGATGCCTCACCGCAACTGCATTTTAATGAATCGACAGGATGCAGAAAGGATTGGCTTACAGGAACATCAGCTCGTCACCGTTCAAGCAGATGCCGGAAAACTAACAAATGTGGAAGTGATCTACGGTGCAGTGCGTCAGGGGGCAGCGCTGATGTTTTACCCGGAAGTGAATGTGATCTTTAAGGGACAGATTGAGGAGCGATCGGGTACGCCAGCCTTTAAGCGAGTGCCTGCTGTGGTGTATGCTGCTACGGGCGGTCAATCAGCATAACGGGAATTGAACTGGTTTCCACTACAGACTGGCAAACGGAGCCTACCAGCACTTTTTCCCAGGGCTGATGTCCGCGTTTGCCCATCATGATTTCTGTCACCTGATGATGTTGAGCAATTTGAATAATTTGCTCTGGAACAGAACCCGTTGTTGTGAGAAAGTGATGGCGAATATCCGCTAGCAATCGATGGGTTTGCGCCTTTAACTCTTGGACGCTTTCCGGTTGCGAAACATTAATAACGTGAAGAACAATCACCTCTGCGTCGCTGCGTCGAGCCAGTTCTGCTGCTTTGGTGAGAACTTTAATTGCAAGGGGAGAAGTGTCGATCGCCACTAACAACCGAGGACGTTGAACGATACTCACTTTAGTCGGATCAACCTCTCCACGCTCCAATAGTTTTGGCGCAAAGGTGGGAATGGCCCAGGCTCCTAAAGGGGCGGTGATCAGGATAGAGAGAGCGGCGATCGCCAACATCACTTCTCCTCCTTCAATTCCCTGAGCCAGCGGAATCGCCCCAATCGCAGCCTGTACCGTTGCTTTAGCAGAGTTTCCAGGAAGAAGAAATAAGCGTTCCTTCCAATTCCAGTTGCTTCCCGCTGTGGAAAGATACCAGCCAATACTGCGACCCACGAGAGTGCCGATCGCCAAAATGAGTAACCCCGGTAGTAGGATATTCCCTAACACCTGTAGCTGAATGCTGGCTCCCATTAAGACAAATAGAAAGATTTCGGCGATCGCCCACAGTCCATCAAAGCCGCCTCGCAGCCGTCGCGCTAAAGGCGCATCAAGTTCAATCAGAAAGAATCCCAGTGACATGGTGGCAAGATAGCCCGAATAAGGAAACGCTGTCGCCGCAATCACTAGAAACAGAGCCAGCCCAGCCGCCAGCAAAACATCTTGAACTGCTGTTTGAGTCCAGTTTTGCTGAGTGAGTAGAGAGACTAACATTCGTGCTACCAAATATCCTGCCAGAATTCCTAAAGCGATTTGCAGAATGACCTGAAAGGGCAACAGTTGCAGTGCAGTTAGGGTAAATCCACCAGGTAATGTGATGATTTCGGTTGCACCCTGTTTCACAAAACTCAGCAGCAGGCTAAAAACCAGCAGCAGCAGCACATCAGATAGGGCACTCCCAGTCAAAATCGCATCGGGAATGCCTTTGCTGACACCCCAGCCTGCACTCTTGAGCCGCAGCATTCCTGGCACAATCACAGCCGGGGATTCTGCCCCAATTACACAGCCCAACAGTAAACCAGTAGGAAAGTCAAAGTTGAATAACCAGATGGCAGTGAGGGCGATCGCCACTGCCTCAAACGTTGCAGGTAAAAACCCTAACCGCAGGGCAACCGTACTTTGTTGCACCAGTTTTTCTCGATCTAAGCCCAATCCTGCCTTCATCAAAATCACCATAACGGCGATCGTTCGCAAACCGTCTGCTGACTCCAAAATGCTTGAGTCAAGTACCTTGCCCACCTGAGGTCCCAGCACAACGCCCACCAAAATCATGCCAATCAAAGGCGGCCCGCCCAGCCGTCGGACAGTCTGACCGACCAAAAATCCCATCAACAAAATCCAAAGAATGCTGCTTAACATCTCGCTCCTTTTAAGCTGCGGGGTGAAGAGTAAGCCGCTAACGGAGGAGAGATTTTTTTTGAGTCAAGCTTCTTTGACACACCTCTACTCTTCCATCGCAAGCCGGAAAAGTAGGAGTCATCAGCCTTCACTAAAGGCGGTTAAGGCGAACTCCATCGCCTGGTTTTGTATTTTAAGAATATCATTACCAGTCGAAGCCTGATAGCGAGGAAAACAAGGAAATTGCCAGAGAAGATTTTAGGACTTACGCAAGCAGAATGCAAAATCGGGCGATGCCACGCTAACAAGGGGCTTAAGCCCCTTGTTTCAAAGGGGAAGTGCGTAAGTCCTGGATTTATACGAGCAGATGAAATTTGTTATGGACTCAAGACTTTTTGTAGCAAAAGCTACAGAAAAGATTTAAATTTATAGAGGAGGAAATTGCGTTTATTCATTTAGATACGCATTGAGTGGAAATGGCTAATGTATTTCGGGTTCAGGATTCGGAGATATTAGCTAGGCATCAAGCAAACATAAATGCTTCCCTGGCTCACCGTTTGGAAGTGGCTAGAGCCAGTCGAAATGAGTGTTTGGTCGCTTTGCTAGAGCGAGAACAGCAGCAGCTTGGAGTTGAGCAAAATCGTGGGAATGGGCTATCAGCGCTGGTTCAGTGGTTGAGTCAGCGGTGGCATGAGTGGATGGAGGCGATCGCACCCATTCCCAGCTTTCAGTTGAGCGAGTTAGCGCAGACGGGGAAATCTTCTGGTACGCCTATGACCCGCAAACGGGTAAAACGCTCTATGCCGAGTCAGAGTCTGAGGTGCTGGACTGGATTGAGAAGAATGGTCTAGGACGCTAGAAGACTTGATTAAAGCACAAAATGCCACAATCAAGGTGAAGCCTGTCGCCTATCGTTTGTCCCAAATGGTTAGCACGATAGGGGCAATTGGACTATGCTGACAGTAGAGCAAATTTACGTAACTTAATACATTTCTTTACCTATGAAGTGCATTATCAATCGCCGTGCCCAATTTTCGGCTAGCCATCGCTATTGGCTACCAGAATTGAGCGAGGCGGAGAACGCCCAACGGTTTGGACTCTGCGTTCGTGCGCCTGGGCATGGACATAACTATGTCCTTTATGTGTCGATGGCAGGTGAAGTAGACGAATATGGCATGGTGCTAAACCTATCTGACGTAAAGCAGGTCATCAAGCGAGAAGTCACCAGCCAGCTAGATTTCTCTTATCTCAATGACGCATGGGTTGAATTTCAGCAAACCCTGCCTACTACCGAAAACATAGCGCGGGTAATCTGGCAGCGGCTTGCGCCACACCTGCCCCTTATCCGCATCCAGCTTTTTGAACATCCTGAACTTTGGGCTGAATACGAAGGAAACAACATGGAAGCATATCTGACGATTAGCACCCACTTTAGCGCCGCGCATCGTCTGGCACTGCCACAGCTAACGCTAGAGCAAAACTCAGAAATTTATGGCAAATGTGCCCGCATCAATGGACACGGACACAACTATCACCTGGAAGTCACCATCAAAGGTGAGATGGACTCCCGCACGGGCATGATTGCTGACCTGGTAGCCTTTCAAAAAGCGGTGGATGACTACGTTGTAGAACCCTTCGACCATACTTTCCTAAACAAAGATATTCCCTATTTTGAGGAAGTAGTGCCGACTGCGGAAAACATCGCTATCCACATTCGCGACCTGCTGCAACAGCCGATTCGGAAAATTGGGGCACAGTTGCACAAAGTCAAGCTGATTGAAAGCCCCAACAACTCCTGTGAGGTTTACGCCACCGAATCTATTGATCGTCTAGCTTTAGCGCAAGAACCTGTTTTAGCAGAGGTTTAGGGCTACGGAGAACTAGCGGCAGCCCTCGCCAATCTGGTCTAAAATCCAGCGCCAGCCCTGGTGGTCATCACGAGGATCAACGCAGGCTTCGCGCCCACGCCCGACCCGAGAGGTGTCATCGTCGTCGCGATCGTCATCGTCATCGCGGTCATCATCATCGTCATCGCGGTCATCATCATCGCGATCGCCTAGCCGATCTTCCCAATCGTCTTCCCAGTCAGCCTGGTCACGTTGTCGCTCCCATTCTTCACGAGCCTCTTCCTGACGATCGCGATCGCTACGGTCATCATCATCGTCGTCATCGTCATCCTGGTCGCGGCGATCGCTGCGGTCGTCGTCGTCATCATCGTCATCATCTCGGTCACGACCAGTGCGCTCCAGCCAATCTTCAAAATCCTCACGGGCATCAGCAACCACCACATCGTCACCGCTCAAGTCCTGGTTCAAACGTGCAGTGCCATCTATTTGAGATTGTTGAGATTGCGCGGCCTGAGCCGAAGCCGTTAGATTAGCTAGCTCAAGTAAAACTAACGTTGATAGAAGCCAAAGTGTTTTCATAATGGATTTTTCAGGTGAGGGAGAGAGATAGATTCCCTGAGTGACTTGACAGGTTCTCAGCCAGAATTGTGCCTGAGGTCGATCATTGTGGCGCTATGCGCCTTGATTACTCTCAATTTAGTCTCCTATGTCGGCATTCAACCTCATGCTGTAGACTCGCCCAGTTGAGTGAATGTGGCACCAGAATACTTACCACACCTGAAAAAAGCTGCAACTAGCAAACTTGAGCAACCAAAGTCCGATGGCGAGGACTGTTACACGTCACCGTTGGCTGTGTAAACCCTGCCGAAGCGATCGCCCCCTCAATATCGAACGTAAAATAGTCATCCAAATAGGGTTCCGTACTCTTGAGCAGCGTCAACACATAAGGCGGCATTTTCGAGTGAACGTCTGACTTTGGATTCATATCCATGATGGTCAGATACCCCCCTGGACGCAGCAACCGTCGCGCCTCCCGGAAAATTTGAACCGCAGCCGTGCGGGGCAATTCGTGGAATAAAAGACTGGCTGAAATCAGGTCAAAAGAGTGGTCAGGTAAACCTGTGGATTCGGCGGCAGCGTGGACCCAGATGGGAAGTGGAAAGTGGAAAGTGGAAAGTGAAGTGTGATAGTGGGCGATCGCCAGAAAGTAAGGCGACAAATCCAGCCCGGTCAGCTTAGCTTGAGGAAACACTTGCTGAAGCGCAAACGTACTCATGCCCACACTACAGCCCAGATCGAGAATGTCTCTTGGCTCGGTAGAAAGTTGTGCCCTGAGGATATCGTGATAGCTTTGCCGTAGCCTTGTATCTCCCTGCACCCCGGCATCTGGCCAAATTCGAGCGTGAACTGCGTAAGCCGCTACTTCTACTTCCATTGCCGCCTCCCAGCCCAGATTGCCCTCATCGTAAGCATGGAAGGAACGCAGGTAATATTCTGGATAGTCCAGGGCAGGGTTTTGAATACGCGCCAGGTCTGCTTCCCAATCAGGAGAAAGTTCTGCATTTGGGGCTGGTTGGGTGTCTGGCTGACAGCGCGATCGCAATACCTTCACCTCATCTCGCCAATACACCCCAATCGACTCAGCCCGCTTAATCATCATCGTGCGAGCCTGATGTTTTGCCAGATTTGCCAGCGGCTTAACCGCCAGTACTCCATTTACCAAACGAGAAGCCAATCTAGGCGAAGCATTCACAGCAGTCATAGTCCATTACTATCTAAGAGTTTTTAAACTGACAGGTTTATTATCTCAGACAAAGGCTTAAGCAAAATTCTCATTTCTAGCAAGGTTCACTAGCTGCCTAATCAACAGAGCGCTGAGTCCTTGAATTTGAGACTCTAACCCTTAAAAATAAGCACCAATCGCACTGACTGCTGCCCCCTCAAAGGTAGTGTTGATTGAAACCTCTCTCCAGGCATTCAAATCTCCTGCTACAGCCTCCAGCTTGGCATGGACAGCCTCCAGGGTATCTGCTCCTAGTATTAGCCTCAGAGGAGGACTGGAATGATTTACAGCCTGGATCATGGCAAGGGCTGCCTTATGAGGATCACCTGGCTGTTGTCCGTGCATTTGATGCAGCCATTGAAGCATCTGACCACTGGTAGCCACATAATCATCGATTGTTTGCTTGGGGGAAACCAGAGTGCCATTGAAGGCAGTCCGAAATGCACCTGGTTCAACTATGGTGACGCGAATCCCTAAGGGCGCAACTTCCTTTGCCAATGCTTCTGACCAACCCTCCAAAGCAAACTTTGAAGCACAGTAAATACCTGCTCCTGCAAACCCAATAAAGCCACCGCTAGAGGAAATGTTGAGAATATGCCCTGAGCGTTGGCGACGCAGATGAGGTAAAACAGCACGAGTTACATCTAATGCTCCATACACATTAGTCTCAAACTGTCGCTTCACATCCCCATCGCTTACTTCTTCTATCGCTCCAAATACGCCGTACCCAGCGTTATTGACCAGTACATCAATTCGTTCAAAGGCAGCAATAGCTTGATTTACAGCTATTTTAACATTAGTGGATTGGGTAATATCTAAAGGCAATGCCAGAACATGACTGCCATATTGCTGTACTAAATCATTGAGCTTGTCAGGTTTTCGAGCAGTTGCAATCACAAGCTCACCACGCGCTAACACGGCTTCTGTTAAAGCACGCCCAAAACCTGTTGAACAACCTGTAATAAACCATACTCGCGGTTGTTGTGTTGTCATTATGACTCTCCATTGCGTTAGTAATGTTGTTGAACAGCATTTCAAGTTGTGTGCGGTGCGCCAAATTAGAACAAATTTCAAATACTGGCAACGGAACCTCCATCCACTCGTAAGTTAGTGCCTACAATAAATGAGGCTGCTTCAGAAGCCAGAAATACAACGGCTGCTGCAACTTCAGAAGAAGTTCCACTTCGTTTTAATTCGATATGAGGACGGTTCTCTTCCAAGAAATAGGTTTCAGCCTCTTCAATACTCAGAGTTTTTTCTTGAGCGATCTGAGCCAGCATTGCTTCCACCATCGGTGTTTTGATGAAGGCAGGTGAGACACTATTCACCAAAACATTGTGTTGTCCATATGTTTTAGATAAGCTTTTGGTAAGGTTCGGAAGTGCGGCTTTTGTGCTGCAACCTGATCCAGTTCAGTTTGGGTACGAGCTACCAGGATGAGCTTACTCCCTTCCTGAGCAAATGCAAGGGCGATCGCGGCTCCTAATCCTTTACTGGCACCTGTCACCAGGACGACCTTATCTTTTAATCCGAGTTCCATTGAATCACCTCCTTAGTCTCTATCTTTAGAGTAAGGAAAGTTCAATCTGAAGTACAGGCAAAAAGTCAGCCCGATCGTTCATATTAGTTTTAGTATTAAGGAGTTTTAGCTACTTGACTTGATAAAAACAACCGATTCCAAAATTGTGCTTGAGTAGCTAGAATGGCATCAATAGGTTTTTGCTCAAGAGGAAAATATGGCAGCATTAACCCTGGATGAAGTCGATTGGCAGATCTTGGCAATCTTACAAGCAGAGGCGCGGATCTCATTTAAGGAATTGGGTCAGCGGATCGGGTTAACGGGAACGGCGATCGCTGAACGTGTTCGCAAGCTAGAAGATGAAGACATCATCAAAGGCTACACCATCAGACTTGACCGAGAAAAAATTGGTTTGCCTGTAATGGCGTTCTTTAAGCTACGAGTGAATATTGAACACTGCAAACAGTTGCGAGAGATGGCGGTTTCGCTGCCTGAAATTATCGAAGCGCATCGAGTCGCCGGAAGCGAATACTACATCTTGAAGGTCGTTTTGCCCTCAATGCAGCATTTAGAAGTCATGATGGAAAGATTTCTGCAACTGGGAGCAGTAGAAGTATCCATTGTTTTATCAACTCCCGTAGCTGATAAAAGTATCCAGAGGTAACGTCCACGACTAATAGAGATTAGTTGTAGGGCGGACAATAATTTCACTGATTGTTTAACTGCTCAGTGCTATGGAGTAGGAACAGGGGCAGGACTGGGTACCGGAGCAGGGACGGGGGTTGGAGTAGGAACAGGGGCAGGACTGGGTATCGGGGCAGGGACGGGGGTTGGAGTAGGAATAGGGGCAGGTGTGGGGGTAGGGATAGGCGCGGGTGTGGGAGCATCCGGGGGAGTATCTGGCTCTGTGGTTTGTTCTGGTGTATTTGTGTAGTCCGGTTGCTCAGCGTCCGTTGCACGAGTAGGTTCTGATTCTGGTGTAGGATTTGCAGATGGTTCCGGTTCAGGAGTTGCTGCTGGCTCGATCGCTTCACCAGGTTCTGATTCTGGTGATTGATTTGATGTCGTTGATGGGGTTTCAGCCGTAGCAGGTTCGGGATCAGAAACCGTGATACTGCGGCGATCGCCCCGTTCGCGCACCCGTTGCTCCGCTTCCGAATTAGGTTGCACAAAGTCAATCACAATGGGATAGCTTTCGCCTGCTCTGGCTCCTTGCAGCCGTACTCGTTCACGGGCTTGCTCTAACGCGGCGCGATCGAGTTCAGCATTACCCGTTGATCCAGATAAGGTGACAGAGACAACTCGCCCTTGTGCATCTGTTTCAACAACGACTTGTGCGGTTCCTTCTGCTCCATCTGCACTTTCTGGATAGTCAAAGTCACAGTTGCGACAGCTAACCTCACGAGAGCGACTGCCTTGTTGGGGACGATCATCATCTCCAGTTCTATTGCCTTCATCCGTTCCAGTTTCACGACCGTTACCAGAACCCGTTCCAGTTCCAAGATCGTCGCCAAGACCACCCGTACCAACGGCTGCGGCTGAGTTGCCCCCTAAACCATTTCCACCAGGGTTGCTTGTTCCAGAGTTACCCAGTGTTCCCGTTCCCACCTGACTGTTTGTACTGTGACCATTAACAGCAGTTTGTCTTGCCTGTGCACGGGCACGTCTTAGCTCCCCCAGGAAATCGCTTAAAGCTCGTGGTTCGGTTGCTTCAGCAACTTCTTCAGTCAATTCGGGTAATGGTTCTTCAGCAACTTCTTCTTCAGCAAGTTCTTCTTCAACAAGTTCTTCTGTAACGGATTCTTCCACATCTTCAGCGACTGGAACAGGAGTTGGTTCAGGTTCGGGTTCTTCCTCGACAGCAGGTTCTTCTTCAGGAGATCCAGATGCAGAAGCTTCTACGATTGTTGCAGCACCTGCTTCCTCCGATCCACTACTAGATGCTTCAAATCCTGATTCCATACTAAGTTCAGAAGAACTGTCCTCTGGAGATAGCACCTCCGCTAAGTTCTCTTCTGAAGGTTCTGTTACAACAATCGCAATCTCTGGCTCCACCTGTTCAGGTTGCCAAAGGTTATTTACCTTTAAGCACAGCGCAACCCCATGCAAGACGAATGACCCTGCCAAGCTGTAGGTAACAAACCGCTTGAGAGCCTTCTCGTGCTGTTCACGTTGTTGAGCAACGGTATCTGAGAATGTCATTCTTCCTGCCAAACAGTTATTGCAAATACTTCTAGCTAACTTGCTCATCCTAAAATTCAACTGCTGTGCTGTCAATCTATTGATTGCTGTTGATCTATTCTTTGAGCAGTCGATGCAAACGATTAAGTTAGGAAGCTTTTCCAGGTATCAAACGAGTTGAATGACGGAAAGCAGATCTTGTTCTCAACTGACCACTGCTGTAATGCAAATACTTGACACTAGCCAACTCAAGACCTAATCTCTTTTGAGAAGAGATATCAATAACGGTTTTTAGTCACTCCGCTGACCTGTTAGGTCGGACCTATTGTTGTGTGAACTCAAAATGCTAATTGTTGAACTGTTTTTTGCAGGCGGCATTGTCATGTATCCCCTGTTGGGATTCTCCATTGTGGCGATCGCCCTGATCATCGAACGCCTTGTTTTCTGGTTTCGAGTGAACCGTCGCCAACGACGAGTCGCGCGGGACGTGCTGCGAATTTACCAGCATGATTTTGATGCGGCATTGTTAAAACTCAAGCAAAATGCTGATTTACCCATCGCCCGAATTTTTTTAGAAGCGTTGGAAGTCGATCATTTCCCTCCCCATGCCTTTCGCCTCACCCTAGAAGGGGCAACGCAAGCAGAACTGCCGATGCTGCGACGGTTCAATTCCATTTTTGACATGATTATTACCGCAGCCCCTCTGTTGGGATTGTTGGGAACGGTTTTGGGATTAATTCAATCCTTTGCTGCTTTGGATCTTGCCAGTGGAGGCAGCGAGGGTGCATTGCGAGTCACTGGAGGCATTAGTGAGGCATTAGTATCTACTGCATCAGGGTTAATTGTGGCGTTACTCGCCTTATTCTTCGCCAGTTTGTTTAGAGGATTTTATCGACGGCAGGTTGCCCTGATTCAAGAGTTTGGCAGCCAGCTTGAAGTTTTGCATCTAAGCCGCCACGAGGGATTTAGCTCTGTATCAAAAGTGATGAGTGAATCGCTATGAATATTCCTGAAGAACCTGATGATCTTCCTTATATCAACATCGTGCCAATGATTGATGTTGTTTTTGCGATCCTGACATTCTTCATCATGTCCTCGTTGTTTTTAAGTCGCTCTGAAGGGTTGCCTGTCAATTTGCCACAAGCGCAAACGGCTCAATTGCAGCAGCAGAGCAAGATTACGGTGACGGTTGATGATCAAGGAAATGTATTTCTCGATCGCCAACCGATCGAGGTAGAAGATTTAGCAGAACGAGTCAAACCGTTGATTGGAGATCAAGAACGATTAGTCGTGATCAATGCTGATGAGAAGGTTGAATATCGGCAGGTGATTGCAGTGATGGATCAGTTGCGATCGGTAGAAGGCGTGAAGTTGGGAATGTCAACTCGTCGTCCTTGAGGGAGAGGTAAGGAATGAGGGGGAAGGAAAAGTTCGCTGGGACAGAAAGGCGATCGCACGCGCTCCGGCTTTTAGGTTTGGCAATTGGTATTTTGCTATTAATGGGTTGTTTGTTAATTAACATCATGCTGGGTGCAGCAGATATTGATCTGCAAACGGTTGGGCAAGCATTAACAGCCTTTGATGGTTCAACTAATCACTTGATTATCAGCACAGTGCGATTGCCGAGAGCTTTAATTGCTTTGCTGGTTGGAGCCTCATTAGCCGTTGCCGGGTCGTTGATGCAGGGCTTAACGCGCAATGCTCTGGCAGATCCAGGAATTTTAGGTATCAGTGCAGGAGCGGCACTGGCGATTGTCACTACCACGTTTTTCTTTGATTATGCCTCAGCCCAAATTTACGCCTGGGTGGCATTTGCAGGAGGAGCGATCGCCGCAATTGCCGTCTACATACTTGGTTCCGTAGGGCGTAGCGGCATGACACCACTCAAGCTGATTTTGGCAGGAAGTGTTCTTGCCTATTTAATGTCAGCTTTGACCACGGGAATCTTGATTTTGAGTCAACAGACCTTAGATGAAATTCGCTTTTGGTTAGCCGGGTCGATTGCTGGGCGCGATTTTCACATCTTGCTGCAAGTATTGCCCTATGTTTTGGTTGGGTTAATTCTTGCCTTCAGCATGGGCAAGCAAATTACGGCACTGACGTTAGGCGAAGATGTCGCTAAAGGTCTGGGACTGAGAACCGGATGGATAAAAGCGATCGTTGCTGTTGTGGTCGTCTTGTTGGCAGGCAGCGCAGTTGCATTGGCAGGACCGATTGGATTTGTCGGATTAGTTGTGCCTCACATTGTTCGCTTTTGGGTCGGGGTTGATTACCGCTGGTTGTTGCCCTATGCCGCTGTGTGGGGTGCAATCCTTTTGTCGCTGGCTGACTTGGCTGCACGTTTAATTATTAAACCTCAAGAACTTCCGGTCGGCATTATGACCGCATTGTTGGGGGCACCGTTTTTCATCTATTTAGCGCGCTCGAACGTGAAACAGTGAGAAAGATAAATGCAGGGATGATTCGCCTATTTCGGTGCCTCCTGTAGGGGCAAACGGCTGTTCACCCCTACGAGATTCATCCCTTCAATCAGCAACGCCCCTGTTGTGCAAGGAATTACTTGCCCAATGCTTTGCCTCCGCTTCAGGTTACTTTGCCGTTAGCAGAAATTTTTTCCTTAAACAGTTTTCCTGCACTAAATGCAGGAACACGAGTTGCTGGAATTTTAATGGTTTCTCCACTCTTGGGGTTGCGACCTTCTCGTTCTTTGCGATCGCGGGGTTCAAAGGTGCCAAAGCCAACTAACGTCACTTTTTCACCTTTAGCCACAGCGTCTTGAATGGTCTCGAACAAAGCTGTCAAAATTTGATCGGCTTCTTTTTTGGTTACACCTGCTTTTTCTGCAACCGCGTCAATTAAATCGCCTTTATTCATGAAATACAGTCCTTACAAGCATTTCAACCGTTAGAAGTGAATTGTAGTGCAAATGTACAGAAATGAGTCAACTTAGCAGAAATTTTTATATAGGGGGTGGTCATCGTGCAGAATCGCGTTAATGACCAACAACCAATTTTCTGAAAACGCTGTAAACTTTTATTACAGTTTATAGCAAGTAATCTATGACAACTAATCTTGGATTTGGGAAAACGCAGCCTCAAGCTAAGCTCTCTAAGCGATCGCAAGAACGCACTGAGGCGGCTCAGCAGCTTGACCGGATGCGGGCTGACGGGATTCCAGAATTTGAGGTTTATATTCGGATTCAAGGGAAGAAGGGCTGGTATCCAGTGGGGGCGATCGCCGTCAAGCGTTCCAGTCAAATCAGCGAGGCTATCTTTGGCAGTCAGTCAGACCTGCTTCAGGGAGCTTTCCGGCTCTATCCTGTGCTGCGAAAGCACCAGCAGCATCTGGAATATGGCTATCGTCTCAAGGAATTCAAGGACGAGCCGATTCAGCTAGCCACACCACCGCAGCCGGGCCCAGCCAATGCAATTGCAAACACTCTAAACCAGGTGAAAGACCGTTTCTCATTTCTGCTGAAGCGCAGCTAGAAACGATAAAAGGTTGCAATGCCCTAGTTGACTGACAAAACTCCTAAAGCCATTGATACACCGTAGATTGGGTGAAGCATCGCGGCACCCAACGGAGTTGATTGAAATAAGTAAAAGAGCGCCCAGATCTGCGACTTCTCGAAGAAGTCGCAGATCTTAGTCCCTGATTCAGTGCAGCTTCATAGAAAATTTGGCATAAGTTTAGCTAATCAGATCTGAAGCAAAATCTGCTCCTACGATTCACTACATAAATGAAAAAATGTAGTGTCAAAACGGTAGGATGAATGTCCTATGGGAAACGAGGGTCATGAGGAAATTAATTAAAGGTCTGCGTGATTTTCAGACCAGCTACTTTAGCCAGCATCAGGAACTGTTTGAACAACTCGCGCACGGTCAGAAGCCGCGAGTCTTGTTTATTGCCTGCTCTGATTCGCGGGTTGACCCCAATTTGATTACTCAGGCTCAGGTCGGTGAACTGTTTGTCGTTCGCAATGCGGGTAATATCATTCCTCCCTACGGGGCGGCGAATGGCGGTGAAGGGGCGGCAATCGAATACGCAATTCACGCGCTGGGAATTGAGCAGATTATTGTCTGTGGACATTCTCACTGCGGGGCCATCAAAGGACTCCTCAAGCTGCATGAGCTTGAGGAAGAAATGCCGCTCGTCTGTGACTGGCTAAGACACGCAGAGGCAACACGGCGGCTGATCAAGGAAAACTACAGCGATCGCCAGGGTGAAGAATTGCTGGAATTGGCGATCGCCGAAAATGTCCTCACTCAAATCGAGAACCTGCGGACTTATCCGGTAGTACGCTCCAAGCTTTACCAGGATAAGCTCAGCCTCCACGCCTGGATTTATCACATTGAGACGGGTGAAGTTTTTGCTTACGATCCGGTGCATCACGCCTACGTGCTACCGCAAAGCCAGTTTACGGTCTATGCTGAGGACGACGCGACTCCCGAAGTCCATTTCCCTGGAGCCAGGTGGCTATCCCCAGAGCAATCCGAGCGAATCTACCGAGGCTCTGCGACACGGGAAGTTGATCGGCGGTTCAGTTTGCCGTAGGGTCATTGGTCTTTAGTGACTGGTCATTGGTGCTTGCCTGTTTTCCATGTCTGTCTGTTGCCCAAGCTCCAGCTTGGGAACGAGCAACTTTTTCTAGCCCCTTGTGGGATGGACATCTTGCCCGTCCAAATTAAGCAGGCAGGATACCTGCTCCACAGAAAACCCCGGTTTCCAGAACTTTAGTTGCACGTCGCATCAATGACCAATGACCAACTGACCAATAACCAACGCCCTACCTAAAGTATTTCGCGCCCCAAGTATGGCTGTAATGCTTCCGGCAGGCGAATTGTGCCATCGGGCTGCTGATAGTTCTCTAAGATTGCTGCCATTGTGCGACCGACTGCCAAGCCAGAACCATTCAACGTATGAACAAACTGAGTTCCTTTTTTGCCCGGTTCTTTGAACCGAATGTTGCCGCGCCGCGCCTGAAAGTCATAGCAGTTTGAGCAGCTTGAAATCTCCCGATATTTGCCCGATGAGGGTAGCCACACTTCCAGGTCATAGGTTTTTCCAGCAGCAAAGCCCAAATCGCCTGTGCAAAGCTCAATCACTCGATAGGGAAGCTGAAGTGCCTGCAAAATGGCCTCTGCGTCCCGCGTCAGGGTTTGGTGTTCTTGCTCAGAGGTGTCAGGATGGACAAACTTGAATAGCTCCACCTTGTCAAACTGATGCAGCCGAATTAAGCCTCTGGTGTCTCGTCCGTAGCTGCCTGCTTCGCGGCGGAAGCAGGGCGTGTAGGCGCAGTGGTGAATGGGCAATTCTTCAGAGGAGAGAATTTCGTCGCGGTAGAGGTTGGTGACGGGCACTTCAGCAGTTGGCGTGAGCCAGAGATCGTCGCGATCGCACTTAAAGCTTTCCTCCGCAAACTTAGGCAACTGCCCCGATGCGGTGAGCGACTGGCTGTTGATTAGGAATGGCGGAATCACTTCCAGGTAGCCTACCTGAATTTGGCGATCGAGCATAAACTGAATCAGCGCCCGCTCTAGCGCCGCCCCTGCCCCAATTAGCGTCACGAAGCGGCTTTGAGCAACTTTGGTTGAGCGCTCAAAGTTGAGAATTTTTAGCTTTTCGCCAATTTCCCAGTGAGGCAGGATGTCTGGATTTTGGGGCAAGTATTCGTCACCCCAGCGCCGAATTTCAACGTTTTCGTCCTCACTTTTGCCAACTGGGGTCGAGTCGCTAGGCAGGTTGGGTAGCGTCAGCAGCAAAGCTTCTAGCTGAGCCTTTAAATCTCTCTCTTGAGGTTCCAGTTCACTCAGTTGCGCCTTGACCTGATTGCCCTCATCTCGAAGTGCCTGAATTTCCTCACTTTTGGGGTCAGCGCCCGACTTCATTTTCTGACCTACCAGTTTGCCAATTTCGTTGCTGCGAGCCTGAAGCTGCGATCGCCTTCCTTCTAGCTCACGCTGCTGCTGGTCAAGTTCCAAAATTGGATTGAGATCATAACCTCCCCGCAAATTCAGACGTTCCTGAATCTGCTCCGTCTTCTCTCGAATTTGCCTCAAATCAAGCACAGATTCCCAACTCCTTCACCCTTCATCCTTTTGCTATAGACTCCAATTTAGCTGTGAACTGCACCATCAGGCATTGTTGCCCAGCTAAAATCTAGAGAATTGAGAACGTGCATTTCTGGATTGAGCTTTGCTTCGCTCAAATTTGCACCCCGCAGAATCGTGTAGTTCAACCGCACATCGGCCAAAATTGCTCGATGCAGATTGGCTCCGCTCAGGTTTGCATAGTCCAGGTTTGCCCAACTCAGATCCGCTCCAGACAAATTTGCGCTGATTAGCTCTGCCCGCTCCAGGTTTGCACCTCGCAAAATTGTCACAATCAGCTTTGCAGCGGTTAGGTTTGCCTGATACAAATTTGTTCCGGTTAGCTCTGCCTCTCCCAAGTTCACCCGACTCAGGTTTGCCTGACGCAAATTCGCGCCATCAAGGTTGACCCAACTCAGGTCCGAGTCTGATAAGTTTGCCTCTGTCAAATTTGCCCGCTCTAAATCAGCACCACATAAGCTAGCCAAAACCAGTTTGGCTTTACTCAAATCTGCCTTAGCTAGGGTTGCTTCACTCAAATTTGCTCCGGTTAAATTCGCCCCAGCCAGACGTGCATCTCTGAGATCAACCGAAGTCAGGACTGCTTCTGATAAGTTTGCTTCGTTTAAGCTATCTCGATTCAGGTTTGCGCCAGAGAGATTTGTCCGCCTCAGGGTAGCTCTCCATAGCGTTGTGCCG
>JAAUTN010000277.1 GCA_012031415.1 Leptolyngbyaceae cyanobacterium SM1_4_3
CCTCCCAACTCAACCACCTCTTCAAGCCTAACGGTCAAACGATGGCAGTACAAGATGTCACCTTGCAGGTGCAGGCAGGGGAATTTATTTCTCTGCTGGGGCCGTCTGGCTGCGGCAAGACGACGATTTTGCGGATGATTGCTGGCTTTGAGCGACCCACGGGGGGCGCGATTCGGCTGGAGAGCCAGGATATTACTCAGGTGCCTGCAAGTCAGCGCGACATGGGCATGGTGTTTCAGTCGTACAGCCTGTTTCCACACATGACGGCGAGCCAGAATATTGCCTTTGGGCTGCGGGTGAAGCGACTGCCCAAGCCTAAGCAGCGGCAGCGAGTGGCAGAAATGCTGGAACTGGTTGGGCTGGGAAATATGGGCGATCGCTACCCCCATCAGCTCTCTGGCGGACAGCAGCAGCGGGTGGCACTGGCACGGGCACTGGCGATCGCCCCTCGGATGTTGCTGCTCGACGAACCGCTCTCAGCCCTGGATGCCAAAGTGCGTTTGCAGTTACGCAACGAAATTCGCCGCATCCAGCAGCAGTTGGGCATCACCACGCTGTTTGTCACCCACGACCAGGAAGAAGCGCTATCCATTTCCGACCGGGTGATTGTCATGTCTCAGGGGCGAATTGAGCAAAAAGGCACGCCAGAGGAAATTTATCTCACGCCCAGCACGCCGTTTACCGCTTCCTTCATTGGCGCAATGAACCAGATTCCCGGCTTTTGGGAAGATCACAAGGTGCGAATTTCGGCGCACCCTGACCCTCAGATTCCCGATGAGTTTTTGCAGACTCAAGCCGCTGACCTGCCGGAAGGCTCTCCCGTGCTGGTGCTGGTGCGTCCTGAAAGCATTGCGGTTTTGCCACCAGAGACAACGGCTCCGCCTAACTCCAATTTGCTCAACGGGTTAGTTGCCAGCCGGGTGTTTCTGGGATCTGTGGTGCGGCTGTCGGTGCTAATCGGCGACTTTTACCTGAAAGTCGATGTGCCAACCGATCGCGCCCAGCAGTTTCAGTCGGGGGAAGTGGTGCAGCTTTATTTTGCCCCAGAGCAGTGTCGCGTTTTAGCAACTGAGTTGAGCGCCAAAAGTGAGCGATCGCCCGACAAACTGCCCACCTAATTTGCAATATTAAAATGCCTAAAATTCAACTGGTTGTCTTTGACATGGCTGGCACAACCGTCAAGGATGAAAATGAGGTTCAGGATTGCTTTTTGAGGCGATCGCCAGCACAGGCTTAACGGTAGAAACTGAACAGATCAACACCATGATGGGCTGGGCAAAAAAGCGAGTCTTTCAAACGCTATGGAAAGAGCAGCTTGGCGAAGATCATCCCGACTACGGCGAAAAAGTTGAAGCCAGCTTTGCCAAGTTCAAGCAAGTTTTAGAACACCACTATCGCACTGCACCCGTTAAACCGGCTGAAGGCTGTTTAGAAGTTTTCGACTGGTTGAAATCCCAGCAAATTAAAATTGCGCTCAACACGGGTTTTTATCGTGAAGTCACCAATATCATTCTGCATCACTTAGGTTGGGACAAAGATCTAAACGAACAACACATAGGCGGGAAAGATTCAATCATTCAAGCCTCTGTCACGCCTTCAGAGATCTTTGAAAATGAGGGTCGTCCGGCTCCTTTTATGATTCAAAAAGCAATGTATCGGCTTCAGATTTTTGACCCTCAAACGGTGATTCACATTGGCGATACCCCTGCTGATTTAGCCGCTGGAATTCATGCAAACTGTCTCCGTTCTTTTGGTGTGACGAATGGAACGCATACTGAGGCAGAATTGGCTCAGCATCCTAATCACGGATTGCTGAGTTCGCTTCAGGAATTACCTAAAATAATTCAAGACTTATGCAGCTAAGAAGTAGGTTGTGAATGCCAAGATCTGCGACTTCTTAAAGAAGTCGCAGATCTCATACCTTGTAAAGGATGAATATGAATTCAACGAATTATGCAGATGTGGCGATCGCGGGTGCTGGAATTGTGGGTTTAGCCCATGCTTTAGCGGCTGCAAAACGAGGCTTGAAGGTCGTCGTTTTTGAACGAAATCCGTATGCAGTCGGGGCATCGATTCGCAACTTTGGCATGATCTGGCCCGTCGGTCAGCCTGCTGAAACTCTATATGAACGCGCTCTCAGGGCAAGAGAAATTTGGACAGAAGTTGCGCCCCAAGCGGGCATTGCCTTAGATCCCTGCAGTTCTCTGCATCTGGCTTACCGAGCGGATGAGATGGACGTGCTGCAAGAGTTTGTTGAGACTCAAGGCAGAGATTCTGTCCGGTTGCTGGATGCGGCTGAAGCGGCTGAGAAAAGTCCGGCGGTTGTCACAAAAGGGCTGCTGGGCGCACTGTGGAGCGCAACCGAAATGACGGTTGACCCCAGAGAAGCGATTCGTAAACTGCCTGCTTTTTTGGCAGAAGTGTACGGCGTAAAGTTTTGCTTTGGGCAGGTTATGACGGCGATCGCCCCCCTCACTTCACCGCAGGCGAAACCCAATGGCAGGCAGATCACATTTTGGTCTGTAGCGGCTCTGATTTTGAAACGCTGTATCCCTCGCTCTATGCAACCAGCGGCATCACCAAAGTCAAGCTTCAGATGATGCGAACGGCACCGCAGCCCAATCAATGGAGGTTGGGGGCTTCGCTCTGTGGCGGACTGACCTTAACGCACTATGCCGCCTTTTCCCACTGCCGATCACTGGCTGCCCTCAAAGCCCGTATTGAGTCAGAAACGCCCCATTTCCCCCAGTGGGGAATTCACGTGATGATGTCTCAAAATGCATCCGGTGAGCTGGTTATCGGCGATTCTCACGAGTATGGCTTGAACCCAGAACCATTCGACCGAGAAGACATCAATGACTACATTCTGAGTTATCTGAAAGGTTTTGCTCAGGTGCCCTCGTGGGCGATCGCCGAAAAATGGCACGGGGTCTATGCCAAACTTCCCGGAAAGACAGAATTCATCGCCCAGCCAGAATCCGGTGTCACGATTGTTAATGCCTTGAGCGGCGCAGGCATGACCCTTTCCTTTGGCTTAGCGGAAACAGTGATAGACTCCATCAGCAATTCAAACGAGTAAGATAGCTGATGAATCCAAGAGAGAGTCTGAAAAGTAGCAAATGTCCCTGTAAGGGCGTAGCATTCGGCAGGTAGTCTCTGGAATAAATCGAAAATTCTTGCCCGAATGCCACGCCCCTACAAGCCTTTGGGTAACACATTAGGCTTTTCAAACATCCTCTTACCCATCCTTACGGCTGCTGACAGAAAACAACTAACCCGCTTCTTCCTGAAATGAATGTTCCTTTATTCAAGGGTCTATCCTGGACAAAGGACTGTGCGATCGCCCCTCTTCCCCTGAATGCCTGACTCTAGACCTGATCCCCAGACTCGCTTCTGGGAAATGGTAGCCAACACGCCCCGCCTGGTTCGCCTCGTTTGGGATGCTGCTCCCCGCTGGCTGCTGCTCAATTTAGCCATTACAATACTCGGTGCCCTGATCCCCGTTGCTCAACTCTACGTCAGCAAGCTGATTGTCGATCGGGTGATTAGCAGCCTGGGACAACCCAGCACCGACTGGATGCCCCTAGCCGGACTGGTCGGTCTAGGCTTGGGGTTTGCCTGCCTGCAAGGAGGGCTGAGCAAGTCAAAAGAATATGTGTCTCGCATCCTGAATGACGAGTTCACGCTTCATGCTAACCATGTGCTGCTCCAGCAGGCGGTGCGGCTCGACCTGGCACACTATGAACTGCCCGACTTTTATGACACGCTTAGTCGCGCCCAGCAGAGCGGCAGTACCTACCCCGTCCGCGTTTTAGGCACGTTGAATTCGCTGATTGGGCAAGTTGTCAGCTTTGCCGGACTGCTGACTTTGCTGCTGAGCTTCAGTCCGGTGATTATGCTGCTGCTGTTGCTCACCTCGGTGCCTGCCTTTTGGGTGGGGATCAGTTTTTCGGGGCGGCGATTTTGGATGCTGCGCCATCAAACCCAGAGCGGACGGCTAGCAGACTATCTGCAAACGGTGCTGCTCAACCAGAAATATGTGAAGGAAGTGCGGCTGTTTAACCTGAGTCAGCATTTGCTTGACCAGTGGCAAACGATTCGCTCTGGCTTTAATGAAGAGTCGCGGGCACTGGCAGCTAAGCAAAACTCGGTGCGCTTTGGAATTGGGGCGATCGCCAATCTGGGCTTCTACGCCGCTTACGCCTGGGCGATCGTCCAAACCGTGCAAGGAGCGATCACAGTCGGCGATTTGACCATGTATTCCGGCGCGTTTCAACAGTCGCAAACCCTGCTCCAGGGCATTTTAGAAAACCTGGCGCTGACCTACGAATACAACCTTTACGTTTCGCAGTTCTTTGAATTTCTCAACCTCAAGCCCGAAATCGTCAGTCCGCCCAATTCTCTCGCGTTTCCTCACCCAATGCGGAAGGGGCTGCAATTACGCAATGTCACCTTCACCTATCCAGGGGCAAGTGAACCGACTTTACTTAATCTAAATTTAACCGTCAGTCCGGGGGAAAGCATTGCTCTGGTTGGGGTGAACGGTGCAGGCAAAACTACGCTGCTCAAACTTCTAACTCGATTCTATGACCTGGATTCTGGCGAAATCACGGTTGATGGCATTCCGCTCCCCAAGTTTGACCTGACCGACTTGCGGCGCAACATCGGCGTGATTTTCCAGGATTTTGCCCGCTACGACCTGAGCGTACAGGAGAATATCGGCTTTGGCGACCTGCGCGAATACACCAATCAGCATCGGATTCAGCAAGCCGCTCAAGATGCTGGAGCCGCCGAAATCATTGACAAGCTAGAGTATGGCTACCAGACCATGCTGGGCAAAATTTTTCCGAATGGAACCGATCTCTCTGGCGGTCAGTGGCAAAAGGTAGGACTGGCACGGGCGTTTATGACTCCGGCGCAGATTTTAATTTTGGATGAGCCAACGGCTGCGCTGGATGCGATCGCAGAATATGACCTATTTCAACGCTTTCGCCAATTGACTCAAGGCAAAATGACCTTCCTGGTCAGCCATCGCTTTTCTACCGTTCGCATGGCCGATCGTATCGTCGTCCTGCAACACGGGCGAATTGTCGAAATGGGCAGTCACGATGAACTAATGGAACAGGGCGGACTTTATGAGCAAATGTTTAGCCTGCAAGCATCAAGCTATCAGGAGGGATGAGGGATGAGGGATGAAGAATAAGGCAGGTGGTAGGGGCGAACGGCGTTCGCCCTCTTACAAAAGCATTTCCTCTAGCTCAGCGCTAGTTCTTAAAATCACGAGGACCTTGATAGCCAGACGCATCAGCTAGCTGTTCCAGGGTTTGAGTGCCACCGTAATACTCTCCATTGACTTCCCAAGTAGGATAGCCTGCCACATCATCAGAATTAGCTTGACATAAAGCGGTCTGCGGATTTTGACCACCTGGATCGCACTCTATGTAGGTAATCTGCGCGGCTGCCTCTTTACCAAAAAGTTGCTTCTGATCGTGGCAGTGAGGACACCACCAAGCGCCATACATCTTGGCTCCAATGTCGGTGAGATGCTGAGCCAGAGCGATTTCAGATTGACTGGAAGTAGTAGTAATCGGGTCTCCAGGCTCTCCAGGAATGGAGGAGGTTTCTGCCGTCACTGGGTTGTTAATGCCGGAATAAATTCCCAGCGTCCCAACCAGAGTCACCATGCTGACCAGAACTCCAGTGAACATCACTTGTCCCACATCGTCCCAGGAGCGTCCCAACAGCGCCAGCGTCAGCAAGCTCACACTGAGAATTGCAGAGGTAATGCAGTATGGGCAAACTGCCTGAATCTCAACCGCTAGCAAATACATCAGGTAGCCGCTAAACACGGTCATAGCGGCTGCTCCCACGAACAGCAGTTGCCATGTCCAATTCTCTAAATTCCGGCGCAATTCACGATTTCTCTCTGGGTTAATGGCAAGCGGAGCTAGTGCCATCACGCCCATGCTGGTGTATGCCAGGAAGCCAAACAGGGTTAGGGGTAGTCCAAAAACGGTTGCGTATGGGCTAGATAATACACGACCACATCCAGCGGCACAGGAAGCGGGATCGCCCAACAGCTTGAGGGCAGTCAGGTAAGCTGTTCCCAACGCACCCACTGAGGCGATCGCCGCAATCAGGTACCGAGAATTGCGCTGAATCCAGGGGGTTTCACGTCGGCGGCTTGTACGACTCATAAGGTTTCACTCTAAACTTGCGTCAAGGTTGTCTTGAAGACCACAATTTGAACCAGTCTGACTGTTCTATTCTGGCTCAAACTGCCTAAATGCGTAAAACTTGCTGAGTTTATTCTAAAACCCACACCCTATTCTAAGTAGGATGGGAGTGCAACCGATGAAACCGATTGAGGCTGCGCTTTTTCTGGAACACTGCGCCGCATTGCCTCAACAAACTGGCTAACGCGAATTGGGTCAATCGGCTGCTCAATTTTGCCGCGACGCTTGAGTGAGCTTGAAACAATCACACCGTTGGCGGCTTGAATCAGTCGCGGAATGTTTTCCCAAGTTGCACCACTACCGATAAATACAGGAGTTCCATTAGCGGCAGCGCTGGCTAACTCCAGGTCTTCCAGGCTAGGTGGGCTACCCGTTGCCCACCCCGACAAAATTACGCCATCTGCTAGTCCTCGCTCAATCGTCTCCTGTACAGCCGTCGTCAGGTTGGGTGAACCGAGCGGACGGGCGTGTTTGACCAGCACATCCGCCAAAATTTTGACCTCGCTGCCCAATTCACGTCGGTAGCGCAACAGATGATGAGCTTGCCCTTCGATCAATCCCTGGTCGGTTGCCATTACGCCAGTCAAGACGTTGACGCGGATAAACTGGGCGTTGACACAGGTAGCGATCGCCAGCGCACTACGAGCATCGTTTCGCAGCACATTAATTCCAATGGGCAGCGTTACCATGTGCATCAGCCGCTGCACTACCAGGCTCATGGCGCTCACAACTGCGGGATCAACACAATCTTTCGCAAATGGCGCATCAAAAAAGTTTTCTACGATAATGCCATCTACTCCGCCCGAAGCAAGCGCAGTAGCTTCCTGCTCGGCTCGATCAACAACAGCTTTGAAGCTCCCGCCCCACCGAGGAGAAGTGGGTAGTGGCAAAAGGTGAACAACACCAATAACAGGGTTTGCGGTCTTGAAAATCTGATTTAAGTCCACGTTTCTAGGATTCGGACTCAGTGCAATTGAACAACTGATACAAAATTAAAGATGCACGAACGATCAAAGTAATCCTGGTCGCTGATGCCTACAACCTACTCTAACAGTGAATGTGCCCTGCAAGTAGTTATCCTCAATTGAGCGGCAGAGGAGCAACAGAACTGAGTGATTTGAGAATTGTGTAGTTATATTGTGTAATCTGCGTTAGGATATCAAGAGCAGCCTCGATAGATGCGATTGCGATTTAGTGATACCTGTTTAGTATTGAGTGTTTCAAAACGCGTTTAGGGCTAAGCGTTTGACACTGAGAAATGTAAGTATCCTGATGTGGGGCTGGTTTATAACTTGAGCGATCGCCACATATTCGCACCTGAAACTCTTACTTACTCCTAACCACTAAGCGTTAACTGCATGGGCAACAAGCCAATCGTCGCCGTATCTCACTTGGGCTGCGAAAAAAATAGAATCGATACTGAGCATATGCTAGGGCTGCTAGTTGGTGCGGGCTATCGGGTAGACAGCGATGAGGAACTGGCTGATTTCGTTATCGTCAACACCTGTAGTTTCATCCAGTCTGCACGGGAAGAATCCGTCCGCACTCTGGTAGAGTTGGCAGAAGCGGACAAAAAAATTGTGATTACAGGCTGCATGGCTCAGCACTTTCAACAAGAATTGTTGGATGAATTGCCTGAAGCTGTTGCCGTAGTTGGCACTGGGGACTATCACAAGATTGTCGAGGTAATCCAGCGGGCCGAAGCTGGGGAGCGCGTCAAAGAGGTTTCCGCTGAGCCAGTTTACATTGCCGATGAGACAACCCCTCGCTATCGCACAACGACTGAAGGAGTTGCCTATCTTCGAGTAGCGGAAGGGTGTGACTATCGATGCGCGTTTTGCATCATTCCTCATCTCAGGGGAAAGCAGCGATCGCGCTCAATTGAGTCCGTTGTTACAGAAGCCAGACAGCTTGCCGCAGAAGGGGTGCAAGAAATCATCTTGATTTCTCAAATTACCACCAACTACGGTTTGGACCTCTACGGCGAACCCAAACTTGCTGAGTTGTTGCAGGCTTTGGGCGAGGTCGATGTTCCCTGGATTCGGATGCATTATGCCTATCCGACCGGATTAACGCCTAAAGTCATTGAAGCAATTCAGGAAACGCCTAACGTTTTGCCCTATTTAGACTTGCCGCTTCAGCACTCTCATCCTGAGGTGCTGCGATCAATGAATCGCCCCTGGCAAGGCCAGGTGAATGATGCCATCATTGAACGGATTAAAGCAGCACTGCCCCAGGCTGTTTTGCGAACAACCTTCATTGTGGGCTTCCCTGGCGAAACCGAACTGCATTTTGAACATCTAATGCAGTTCGTTCAAAAGCATCAGTTTGACCATGTTGGCGTGTTTACCTTCTCTCCCGAAGAAGGTACGCCTGCTTATTCTCTGCCCAACCAACTGCCCCAAACCGTAATGGAGGCAAGGCGAGATGCGCTGATGCAAATTCAGCAGCCGATTTCCCTCCGGCGAAATCAGGCTGAAATCGGCAAAGTTGTTGATGTCTTGATTGAACAAGAAAATCCGCAAACCGGAGAACTCATTGGTCGGTCTGCCCGATTTGCCCCGGAGGTAGATGGACTGGTCTATGTTCAGGGAGAAGCGCGGTTGGGATCAATCGTGCCAGTGGCGATCGCCGCTGCTGATATCTACGACCTTTACGGTTACGTCGCTGACACCAAAACGCAATTGAGAGGCGCGCTCAGCCGTGTCTCTACAAGTACACTTTAAGGAGACTCGATGACCCTTTCCTTCAAAAGCTTAGGTCTGTCTGAGGCGCGTGTGCGTCTTCTCGAAAAGCTGGGTTTCACAGCCCCAACGACTATTCAGGCACAGGCGATCCCCCACCTTCTCTCAGGTCGAGATGTGGTCGGTCAGGCGCAGACAGGCACAGGTAAAACCGCTGCCTTCTCTCTGCCCCTGCTCGAACAGATCGACGTGAGCAATCTAGCAACTCAAGCCCTGATCCTAACCCCAACTCGTGAGCTGGCGGTTCAGGTTTGCCAATCGATTCGCAGTTTTTCAGAAGAGCGCAGGCTGCACATCATGGCGGTTTATGGCGGTCAGGCGATTGATCGCCAAATTCAACGGCTCCATCGCGGGGTGCAAATCGTCGTGGGTACACCCGGACGGGTACTTGACCTGCTTAGCCGAGGCGACTTAAAGCTCAACCAGTTGAATTGGCTGGTGCTGGACGAAGCCGACGAAATGCTTAACATGGGCTTTATCCAAGACGTTGAGAAGATCCTCAGTCAGGCTCCCGGAGAGCGTCAGACGGCCTTCTTCTCAGCCACGATGGAGCCTTCAATTCGGGAATTGGCGACCAAGTTTTGCGATCGCCCGTCACCGTCACCGTTGAACAGCCCAAAGCCGCTCCCACCCGGATTAACCAGATTGCCTACATGGTGCCACGCGGCT
>JAAUTN010000278.1 GCA_012031415.1 Leptolyngbyaceae cyanobacterium SM1_4_3
TGGAATTGGAGCTAAGCCCCTCAAGCAATTTGCATTCTCAAATTCATAGTACTAGACTTCACATTGCTGCGAGTCTAAATGGTTTGGCCGCACTGTATGTGCCGCAAGAACGCTACGCCGAAGCAGAAGACTTTTATCAAAGAGCACTTCAACTGCTGAGGCAATTTGTGGGTGAAATACATCCTCATATTGCAACTACTCTTAATGGTTTAGCAGAGCTTTATAGAATTCAGAAGAAATACAGTAAAGCCGAACCACTTCATAAACAAGCATTGCACTTGCGGCAACAACTCTTCAATGAGTTGCATCCAGATGTTGCTACAAGTTTGAACAACCTGGCATTACTCCATACAGATCAGGGTCAATACAGTGAAGCCGAACCGCTGTATCTACGAGTGTTACAGATACAAAGACAATTGTTTGGTCAGAATCATCGTGCTGTTGCTAATACCCTTAACAACTTAGCGGCACTTTATGCATACTGGAAGCGTTTCTCTGAGGCAGAATTGCGTTTTGTGCAAGCCCTAAAGATGTGTCAGCAGATTTTGGGTAAAGAACATCCTGACACAATTCATACCTGTGTAAGTCTAGCAGGACTTTACTTTACTCTAGAACGTTACAGTGAGGCAGAACCGCTGTATCTGCAAACTTTAGATACCTGGATGAAATGTCCTTCAGAAAGAAATTTTTACACGCAAAGGGTCTGTAATGACTTTTACGCCCTAATTAAGCAGGTGGTGGAGAGCGATCGCACACAAGAACTATCCTCACATCCAATCACACAGGCGCTTTTACAGGAAGTGCAGCTGCAAAATGACAGATGAAAATTAATTGAAGTCAGCAATAGGCTTAAGGGCAACCTGAATAGAGTGGGCAACAGCAGCTTGCTTCTGATCCACCGTAATCAGGGCACAACCCAACATCTCTGCTAACACGACATAAAGCGAGTCATAAATGGGGAGTTGATTCGCTAGTCCAATTTTGAAGGGCACGAGGCATGAATTGACTAGCTGGCATAATTTGTAGCGGCAATGCCAACAAATCCATGAGCAGACGTTCTGCTGTTGATTGGGGCATTCCTTGAAAGCGCACCTGTTTCCACAACACATTGGCGCATTCCAACAGACAAAACTCCGGTACAACGAGTGTAGTGCCTTGAGTCATTTCAGCAAATAGGCGGCGAACCTGTGGGGTATTTACTTCAACAATTAAACGTTGCATTACTACGCTAGTATCTACCACATATCGCTCAGTCATCGATTGCGATCCTCTCGCACCAACTCCATTACCGACTTCGCTCCTGTTGGTGGTGTCCACATATGGCAATCAATGGAAGCAAAAACGCCCTCTAGCGATCGCGTCGATTCGTTTGAAACTGGCTGCTGCTGTTCGTGAAGCACTTGTAAAATGAATGCTCTTAATTCATCAAGTGACATATCTGCAATCCGCTGCATAATAAATTTCCCATCTTTGCTCTTATTTTAGATCTAGACTAGCGAAAAGCTACAAATTATCATTGCCCAAAGCGGGATTTGGAGGTTTGTATGAAACCCGATTATGACGCAATGACTAATGCTGAATTGAGAACTTATATCCTTCAGCACCGTGATGACCTGAACGCAATGGAAGCCTTCTTTGCCCGCCGCAGCCCAGACTCAGAAGCAACCTGGTTTCACCCACCCCAAACGACCGAAGAGTGGCATCAGCAAATCGAGATGCTGCGACCCATATTAGAACGGGGTCGAGAGTAACTCCCTTGCAATCTAAAAGACAAGACAGAGGACAAATGATTTGTGAATTGTGTGGAGGAACAACCGTCCATAAGAAAGTTAGGCGGCAACACTGGCTTGAAGGCAAACTTTACATCGTCGAGAACGTGGATGCCGAAGTTTGCCTGGAGTGCGGCGATCGCTATTTTCATGCCACCACTCTCGATCGAATCGATGCCTTACTTAAGCAAGAGCATTCCGTCAAACAACGATTAGATGTTGAAGTGGTGAGTCTATAACAGCGTTTAACTCTATGTCAGAATCTAACGTTCAAAATGACGATATGCTAGACGAGTATGATTTCAGTCAAGCTGTGCGTGGCAATCCTTATCAGCATCTAACCCGTTCAAGAGTCAGAGTTGAGACGAGTGAGGGCAATCGCAGACATCATCTGTATTGCCTGTTCATACTGCTGTATCAAGCATATTTGAAAGTAGAATAAGTTTAAGTTAGCTGCGATTATGATTCTTGCTCGTCATGACCATCCCCCTTCCTCCGGATCTTGAGGCTAAACCCATAGGGGTGTTTGCTCTGAATCTATGACTTTTCTCTCGATTCTTTACGGCATATTTCTGCTAAGCGTTTTGGGCATCTACTGGTCACTAGAGGCGCGATCGCTCAAGCTGCTGATTTTGCTAGCTGCCAGCCTGGTCTTTTACAGTTCACTTCAGCTTCAGTATGTGCCGCTGCTGCTGGGAATGACGCTGCTCAACTTTTGGCTGGGACGGGCGATTGCCGCCCCACAAGACTGGCGTACCCCGGAAGAAGAAGACGGGCAGTTAGCCCAACAGGACTGGAACAACCGCCGCTTGAATCTGCTGTGTGCAGGCGTTTTCCTGAATGTACTGCTGCTGGTAAGTTTTAAGTATGTGCCGTTTCTGGTATCTTCAGTGGGCGCGGCGCTGAGTCTGCCCATAGCGCAAGAGAGTGCTGACTGGATTGGCGATCGCCTCATCGCCCCGCTGGGCATCAGCTTTTTCACGTTTGAATGCATCGCCTATCTGATAGACATTTATCGTGGTGCGCCGCCGACCCGCAGCTTTCTGCTGTTTTCCAGCTACAAGCTGTTCTTTCCCAAGCTAATTTCTGGGCCAATTACCCGCTTTCATCCGCTGGCAGACCAGATCAAAACGCTAAAATTTCCGCAACCCAATCAAATTGTTGAAGGACTCTGGCTAATTGCCTGTGGCGCGGTAAAGAAGCTGCTGCTAGCCGACCACATCGGCACTCTGGTTAACCTTAGCTTTAACAACCTCCAGCGGGCAGGCAGTGGCGACCTGTGGCTGGCAACCTTTGCCTATGGCTTACAGCTTTACCTCGACTTTAGCGGCTATGTCGATGTGGCGCGAGGCAGCGCTATTTTGCTAGGGTTTGAGCTACCGCAAAACTTCAACTTCCCCTACTTTTCCACCAGCATTGCCGACTTTTGGCGACGCTGGCACATTACATTGGGCGACTGGCTCCGCAATTATCTCTACTTTCCGCTAGGCGGTTCACGCAAGAGCCTGACCCGGACTTGTGTGAATCTGGCGATCGTCATGCTGATTGCTGGAATCTGGCACGGAGCCGCCTGGGGATTTGTGGTCTGGGGACTGCTGCACGGTTTAGCCCTGGTCATACATCGGCTAACCGAGGCACAGTCTCAACGAGTTCCTGCGTTAAAAAGCTGGTGGCAGAGCCTCCCCGGAACGGTAACAGCCTGGGCACTCACGCAATTCATGGTATTCACCTCATGGATTTTCTTCCGCTTGCCTGACCTGCGCGAATCTGGACTGGTGGTGCAGCGGCTCTGGGGGCATCCGGCAGATATTCAGTTTGCTCAAAAGATTTATGTAGAAGCATTGGGTAGCAGCCGCCTTCAAATCACTGTTTTGCTTCTGTTGATTGGGGTGGGAATGGCGATCGCCTACCTGATTCAGCGAGGGCTAAAAGTGCAGTTAAACTGGTCAGTCAAAATCCTGCTGGTGCCCATTTGCCTATTTACTGCGTGGCTGCTGGCTCCCAATGAGACTGCACCGTACATCTATTTTGATTTTTAAGACGGGATGTAGGAAATGAATTGTTTGCTAATCATCTGGAGATGCTCCCAATATTCAACCACCGTTGCTCTCCAGATCGCTTATTCTTGGACTATGAAGTAGCCCAATTTTGCTGGGTAGAAATCAATGAGTGTGATAATTCCTGACGATATCCTCCAAGCGACCAGGATGACTGAAGATGAACTAGAACTAGAGATTGCCATCATGCTGTACAAGCAACAAAGAATCAGCAGTGGCAAAGTTCGCGCTTGGACTGGGCTGACGGTTCTTGAATTTCAACACGAATTAGCGAAACGGGGACTGTGCATTAACTACGATGTAGAAGATTTTCAGGCAGACGTTGAAACGCTAAAGTCGCTAGGTTCGCTGTGATTGTTGTCAGTGATACTTCACCCATCACGAACTTTGCTGCCGTGGGTCAGCTAGACTTGCTGCACCAACTTTATACAACCATCATTATTCCTGAAGCCGTTTACAACGAAATGGTGTCCGTGAATAAGCTGGTTCCTGGTGCAGTTGAAGTGCAAGCTCTTTCTTGGATTCAGACTCAGCCTATTGCTAATGCTCAAAGAGTTATTGATGTTCAAACTAGCCAGGATGCTATCGACTTAGGTGAAGCCGAAGCAATTGTTTTGGCACTGGAACTCAACGCGGATTTACTTCTCATGGACGAGCGCCGTGGCAGGATATTAGCAGCAACCTATGACTCAATGTTACTGGGCTACTGGGTGTCCTATTGCAAGCTAAGCACAATAGATTGATTGCACATATTAGACCAGTGATGGATAAGCTAATAGAAGAGGCAGGTTTTCGAGTAAGTAGTGAGTTGTATGCTACTGTGTCACAAGCTGCGGGTGAGTGACTAGCACTCCTTTTATGCTTCCTATATGCAAATTCATTTAAAGTTGCTTTTCCTGATTCTCAGTTTTCCTTTTATTCTGAGTTCTATCATTATCCTGTTCATTTTTAGAGCGCAAGCAAATCTGAGTAATCACAAGATTGATCTGTTTGAGCAAATGATGCATTTAGATGAACTGCATAATCTAAGTTCTGAGGTATGTGAAGGCATGGAGTTTAATTCTGCGGAAGAAGCTTTTCTCTATGCTGAACAACTCTCTAAGGCAGGAAGTAGCAGCGAGGACGCGATCGCAGCCTACACCTGTGCAATTCAGCTTGACCCGCAGATGGCTAAAGCTTACGTTTTTCGGAGTGTTGAATTTGCTCTAACCCCTGGACAAGAACACCTGGGAATTGAAGATGTCCGTAAAGCCGCAGAAATCCTACGGGCACAAGGCAACGAGGAGATGGCAAGAGCAATGGATCAGCAAGTAGAGTCCATTCAAGGGCTGATTGCCGAGAGGGAAAGAGGTTTAGCGCTCAAAAAACATTACGGCATTGAAGTCCCTTCAGCAGTTGACGAGAACTGGCTGCAAGAATTACGGGAGAATTCTACCCGTCCTTGGTCGGAAAAACGGGGGATTGAATCGATTGACCATCAACACCAGATCATTTTAGTGAGAGTGCCGTTAGATATACTTTTTACTGCATTGGAAGACAGGGCGATCGCTTCCCAGCAAGACGTACTCAATTCTGAGATTGAGATATCTGGCCCATTTGCATTTACTTATCAGATTCCTGGGCAAGATTGGTCAGTTGTGACTACCGGCTGGAATTCTAGTTTATTAGAACGGGCTACCTTAGCCCAGCTTTCAGAGGAGTTAGGGCATCCAGTAATTGTGCTTGAAGTAGGCGAAGGGGAAATCAGTTATGACTGGTTTGAAGCAGGAGCGCTAGTCGAACACTTTGTAGGACAGGAAGGAGAACCGTATGAGGAGTACAAAACTGAAGGATTACAAACTCAACAGTATGTACTGGCTCCCGATCCTGAAGACCCTGCTGCGTTTCAAACGGTTCACTTCTGGTCTAGCCGCCGCAGCATCACTGCCAAAGAAATTGGCAACATTTGGAACTTTGTTGAAAAACTCCTATTTGACGCTGAGGCGTTTGATCCAGCCATTGATTACGAATATCTGCTGGGAACCTATAGCCCTAAACAAGGCAATTTTTATCGGGTTCAGAATCCCGGTTTTATCAGAGTTTATCCTTCTGGCGAAGAAACATTCGTGCCAGATTTAGGTAGGGTTGATTACTTCAAGTTTGAGCGTTGAAGCTAAATCAGTACTTTCAAAGCTTCAACTTTGAGGTGAAAGTTCTCTTTCTGAAGCAACCTCCAGCGGTGGGCGCAGTGTGAGGTAGGCGATCGCCCCCAACAATGGCACCAGCGCCACCGCCCAAAAAATTCGCTGATCCTGCAAGCCACGTCGCGCCATGTCATCCCCAATTAATGCTGGAAACAGCAAACAGAGCAGACAAAAGTCCAGACTCATGACGTGAATAAAGCGATCGCTTTGCCACTGTTGAATGAAGTTGCTCCAGTCTCCGGTGGTTAATCCGTAGGTGAGGAGAGCGATCGCCCCCACCGCTAACGCCAACGCCGTCCAGCGAGAATCGAGCAGCTTTAGCAAAGCATTCTTCTCACCGACAAAAGTTGGATTCGGTTTTCGCAGAGCCAGGTAAGGCAACAGAGCAAACGCGCCTACGCCAAACGAAGCCGATGCAAATAGCCACGCTGGAACCTTTTGCCCTCTACCATCAATAAAAACCAGACAGGCATAGAGCATAGGTAAAACACCCATGATGTTAAACAGAGCAATCACCAGTGGATTGATACCATTCCACTGTCCGGTAGAGAGATCTTTGATTAACGCAAACGTATCTGACTGATTGGGCGGAGCCAGCAAAAAAGCATAGGCAGAAAAGCCCATCCACAGCAACCAAAACGCAATACTTCTAACCATAGCTCTGGTGCTTATCTCCCAATAATTGTTCAAATTCAAGACTTGTGAAAATAGAATCTAAAGCCGAGCGATCGCCGCTCAGATTGTTGTGTAAAGGCAGGCAGAATGATTGTATTTACACAACAATCAAATCAGTTTCCAATTTTAGGAGTCAGATTTGGCTTTGGTGGTGATCTCGGCAATGGATTCGAGAGAAGGAGTCGGTGCTGGAAGAGGCGATCGCTCCTCTACCACTGACTCAGCCTGGGCCAGCGGTCGCCCCATGCCATAGGTCAGGGCATAGCTTTTTGCCAATAGCCACAGCCACACTGCCGGATAGCGAGGCTCTAGCCAGGGTTGAATTTGACGGGCAAAGTCAGGCACCCAGCGAAACAGCCAGCTCGTTAAAGCGCTGACCGTAAAGTTGAGGTAGCTGCCCACCCAGCGCACCAGGTCTTTTGCACCCGCAAGCTGCCAGATCCACAGCAACAGAGAAGGATTCCTCCAGGCAGCTTTGATTGCCATGCGGTTAAAGTCAAGCCAGCTTCCCCGATCTTTAATAAAACTATCTGCCACCGCAGGCGATTCGTCTGCCAGAATGCCAAAGAAGGTATTCAGCATAGCGTTAACTTTTTGCGGCAGCAGGAATCGACCCGTCGGCACCATCATGCCCTTAGAGAACAGCCAGGTGACGGAGATGTTGCTTTGATAGGCGCGAATCTGATTCAGATGCTTGGCTTTGAGCAGGTCATGACGCAGCGCAGTATTCAACAGATCGGTGAGGCGAGATAAGTTTCGCACAAGGGAGCCAAATCCAGTAAACACGAGGGGCGATTGCAGTGAAGCAGCATCGCCAATTGAAATGAGGCGGTCGAAAGCAATTTGGCGATCGCTCTCACTCGTGCTGAAATGCCCTGGAATGTAGCCAAACGTCGGCTTTCGCCATTTCAGCTGACTCAGGTCGCAGCGGCGGTATTCCGGCAAGATAGTAAAGAAGTCTTCATACATTTCCAGCAGCGAACCTGGATTTTCGGCATTGACCTGATGATAGTGGAACAGGTAAATAGTCAATTCATCCTTAGCACCTGGAAACAGTTCCCAAATTAGTTGCCGTCCGCGTGAGATATCCCCATGACTGTTTAGCACATCGCCGTAGCGAGCATCCCAAACCTGCGGCTCAAATCCACTCTCAACCACTGCTCCAACCGTTGGACAAACGCTATCAAAGGCGCGTCCGCCGTTTAGCTGCCACGCAATCGGGGAGGCAGTGCCCATCGCATCTACTAACAGTCGCCCTTCTAGCTTTTGGGTTGTCTGGGTAGGCAGGTGCTGAACGACAACGGTAACGCGATCGCCACCCACCTCCGCCCGGATAAACTCCGTCTCATCCAAAATTTCACCTGCCGCAGCTTGAAGCTTGTCGCCACACAGCCGCAGCAGCTTTTCCGCATCCAGCGCTACATTCAGGACGGTTGGCGTTTTCAGAACAGGAGCTTTGCACTGGGGCGGGTTGTTGGCATCAAAAAATTTGTGGAACCCGTCTACATATTCCCGTGCAATCAAGCTTTCAAACTCGGTTGGCGTAAACAGACCTAAATCAATCAGGCTTTGAAACTCGTCACGAGAAATATTCCATTCGCGGTTCATTCGCCCAAACGGGAGTCGCTCGATCAGCAGCACCCGATAGCCCAACCGCGCCATCACCGCTGCATGAATTACCCCCAGGGCACCGCCGATGTAAATCAGATCGTAGGAAAGAGATTCCGTAAACGGCTGCTGGACAGCCCCAACCTGTTTGCTGGATCTGTCTGGCTCTGCAAAAATTACCTGCTTGGGCTGTCTAGGATTCTGTACGCCTTCTCGCCAACGCTGTTCCCACCAATAGGCTCTATTTAGGTCGTATTCCCCGTTAGGCATTGCCTGAAAGTATTCAACCGTTTTGGGGTAATCGGCCGCTAGCGCCTCAAAAATAGACTGTCCAGGGGCGATCGCTGGGGGCACCGGATACTGATGAGGGAACCGATCTCGCAGCCCTGCCGTCAACTGCTGCACCGTCTGTCGCTCAATTGCAGTTGGCTGACTTGCCCACCGAAACACTTTAAGGTAAGTTGTCCGTTGGACCGACCAAACAAAGACCGAAAGTTCAGCAGGCAGATTTTCGGCTGTCTCTGAAACTGACGCAGCTTGAAGTGTAGCTTTAGGGGATCTGAGGCGAAACCCATCTGGCGTAACGACCTTTTCTCCCGATGCAGGCTGAAACTGCTCCTGTAACCAGGCTCGTACAGCGGCAGTATCCGGAGTAGGGATTTCGAGGTAAAGAATCTCTTTCATTTCACTGATATTAACTCCAATCCGTTTAATGCTGAAAGCAGGGTTGACAAAATCTGAAAGTGCGCTACACTTCCGAGTACATCAGATAACTTAAAAAACTTTACAGAATTCTCATATTTATTAAAGGAGTGTGCGTTTTATTAACCAGCTATGAATTATCCCATTCCAGCTAGCCCTCAAGAAGTTGTGGCGCTCAGGCAGCAGCGCGTGGATGAAGAGTTAATTGCAGCGGCGATCGCTGGAGTGATTGGTGTAGCACGGTCTAAAGGGCAATCCTTAGAAGATCTGAGGGCTGAGGTCTTAGCCGATGATAGCTTGCTCGACTGGCAAAGCAGGCTGTGGCTCAGCGAGATTGTCGCTCAAGCTTGGGAAAGCCTACCGTAAACTATTTTCCTCCCTTTACCCCAAAATTTCTCGCACTATCGACAAATGCCTTTAGAGACTTGCATAAAAAAATGGGATCTTAAATAACTAGACAGTGCAAAGTTATTGATGCCCCTCAATAGTGGCATCAATCTGCTGAATCAAGCATAACCAGAGGTACAGATTACTCGATTCTGTCGGCAAGTAATTGAGGCAGAAGTAGAGCGGGTCTACTTCTTGAAAAAATCATTGCCTGTTGATGTTGAAGCGTGATGCGAACAATTTGTTCAGTTGGATAA
>JAAUTN010000279.1 GCA_012031415.1 Leptolyngbyaceae cyanobacterium SM1_4_3
ACCTCAGAGCATGACGCTTGAACCTCAGAGCATGACGCTTGAACCTCAGAGCATGACGCTTGAATCCCGCAGCATTGACGCTCGAACCTTAGAGCATCGCGCTTGAACTCCAGAGCATGACGCTCGAACTTCAACCATTACCACCGAAATTGAGTCAGTTTTAGCGACTAAGGCACTGCTGTACTAGTCATACTTTTGCCTCTTGAGTAGAAAAGGGCAGAGGGCAGGGAGCAGAAGAATGAGACAAACCTTTAACCCGCAGGATTCAACTTCATCCCCCATCCTTCAACCTCGGCAATCCAACCAACGTCGTAGAATAAAACAAGGAACTATTAAGAAGTATTTAGGATTTTCATGGCGGATCAGTTAGTTCGAGCGACGGCAGCAGATGGAGGAATTCGCACCGTCGGCGTGATCACCACACGCCTTACCGAAGAAGCCAAACAGCGCCACAACCTTTCCTATGTTGCTACCGCAGCGCTTGGCAGAACCATGTCAGCAGGGCTTTTGCTTGCCTCCAGCATGAAGCGACCCGAATCAAGGGTCAACATTCGGATCAACGGTGATGGTCCATTGGGCGGCATTCTAGTTGATGCCGGATTAGATGGAACTGTACGCGGCTACGTTGACAACCCCACCGTAGAACTCCCTCCTAGCGCCATTGGTAAGCTAGACGTGGGGGCGGCTGTGGGTAATGGCTACCTCTACGTAGTTAGGGACGTGGGCTACGGCTACCCTTACTCCAGCACAGTAGAGTTAGTTTCTGGCGAAATCGGGGATGATGTCACGCACTATCTGGTTAGCTCTGAGCAAACTCCCTCAGCCCTCGTTTTAGGTGTATTTGTCAGCGCTGAAGGCGTAACCGCGTCGGGTGGATTGCTCGTGCAGGTTTTGCCTAAGGCTGCTAGAGACGATGCATTAGTCCAAACTTTAGAATCTCGTGTCGCCTCGCTAGCTGGATTCACCCCGTTGCTCAAAGAGGGCAAATCGCTACAGCAGATGTTTGAGCAACTGTTGGGCGACATGAATTTGGAAATTTTTCCAGAGACTCAAATGCTGCACTTTCACTGCGGCTGCTCCTTCGATCGCGTTTTAGGAGCCTTAAAAATGCTGGGCAAAGACGAACTGCAAGACATGATTGAAAAAGACGACGGAGCCGAAGCCATCTGTCACTTTTGCGGCGAAGTTTACCAGGCCAGTAGCGATGAGCTAGAGCAATTGATTCAGGATTTGCAGTCAGAGGCAGGGGCTAGGGGTTAAAGGGGCTGAAGGGGCTAGGGGTTAAAGAGCTTCGCTCCAATAATTCTCCCCTTCCTTTCCCTAATCCCTAACCCCCCAATCCTCAGCCCCTAGCCCCTAGCCCCTAGCCCCTAAGTAGTGGCGTTTTCCTTCATTGAGGAGTAGGATTGCAACTATTGCGTATAGTCGCTTGACGATTTAGGTTGCCGCGCCATTGTTGTGGGCTGGGATATGACTAAAGATTGGGGAACACCGGAGCGCCGTCGAGATGCGGGGCGGCCACATCGAACTCCTGGAAAATTGCCTAAAGTACCTGTGTCTCGCCAACGCCCTTTACCCCGGCAGAGGCCACCGATGCCCAAGATGCCTGCCCCGGAGTCTTCGTTGCTGCGTCCGACAGCTCAGCCGACATCAGGAACGCGACCCCTTGCGGGTATCTCTCCGAGATCGCCCCGTCCAATTTCCTCGATCGCCCCGTTGCCCTACGCTCAGGTCAGCCCCGCACAGCCGTCTCGCCTTCCTGGTGAAGGTTATTCGGAAGACCCTCAACAGGCAAGACCGCGTAGAGTGCAACTGCCTAAGCTGCGGTTTCCAACTAGTCTTAAGTTTTGGGCGATCGCCTCTGTCCTTACGTTGACCGGAGTCAGCGTTATTTCGGTGGCGCTGCTGCTAAAGCTGCCTGCGGTGCCAAACTGTCCGTCGATCTTCTGGCCCACAGCTTCCGCCTCTTTGCGGCTGTATTGCGCTCAACTAGCGGCTAACAAGCAAACGGCAAGTGACTTGCTGGAGGCAATTGAGCTAGTCAACAGTCTGCCTGCTGACCATCCTTTGCGCCCAGAAATTAATCGCTACATTGAGGAATGGTCGCAGCAGGTTCTTGATTTGGCAGAAGCCGCCTTTGACCGGGGCGAATTGTCAGAGGCGCTAGACATTGCCAAGCGAATTCCCGCTGACACCTCTGCCCGTGCCCAGGTGCAAGAGCGGGTCGATCGCTGGAATGAGATTTGGTCGGAAGCTGAAAAAATTTACCAAGATGCGGAAGCCGCCCTGCGGCAGCAGGATTTGCGGCAGGCGTTTGACATTGCGGTTGGGCTGCTGTCGGTTGATAACACGTACTGGAAGACCACCAAATATGATGAGTTAAACGGGCTGATTAACGCGACTCGTCAAGATGCGGCAAAGCTGGCTGAAGCTAGAAGGTTTATCGATCGAGGTGGGTTGTCTAACCTGAGTGAGGCGGTCAAGCTGGCAGAAGAAATTGGCAGCAGCAGCTATGCCTACGGGGAAGCCCAAAAGGTAATCACCGAAGCAGGACGAGGAATGCTGGAATTGGCAGAGTCGGCGCTAGATCGCCAGGATGCAGATGAGGCGATCGCCATCATTCGTCGCATTCCCGAACGTGCCAACCTGGAAGCAGAAGCGCAAGACTTGACCGATTTGGCATCGGCTTATTCCCAGTCCTGGGGCGGCACGGTGGCTGACCTGGAAGCCGCCATCATTCAGGCACAGCGGCTGCGGCGGGGTCGGCCGCTCTATGGCAGGGCGCAAGAATTGATTAGCCGCTGGCAGGCAGAAATTCAAGACGTAATGCGGCTGGAAACGGCGCGTCAACTGGCGCAACCTGGCTCTGTGGGAGATTTGAGAGCAGCGATCGCCGAGGCAGAGCAAATTCCGCGTGGCAATCCGCGTCGGGCTGAGGCGCAAGAGGCGATCGCCGACTGGACCCGCGAAGCCGAAACCATTGAAGATCGACCTATCCTGGACACAGCCGACCGATTTGCCAGCAGCGGCGATCTGACATCTGCGATTGAGCAGTCCAACCGAATTGGCTCAGGGCGGGCACTGTCTGACGAAGCCCGTGAGCGGGTACGAGATTGGACAAGTCAGATTCAGCGCACCCAAGACCAGCCTTACCTGGATCAGGCAAGAGAACTGGCTGCTCTGGGCAATGTGCCAGAGGCGATCGCCGTTGCAGAGCAAATCGGTCAGGGACGCGCCCTCTACGACGAAGCGCAGGCAGACATTCGCACCTGGCGTAATCAGACCCAGGGGCAAGAGCGGATGCAGGAGGCATATCAGGCAGCTAGCATTGGCACCACAACCGGGCTGCTAGCGGCAATTCGCACGGCAGAACAAGTTCCACCTGACAGTTCGGCTCGCCCTGAAGCCGAGCAGATGATTAACCTCTGGAGCCAGCAAATTTTACAGGCGGCTCAGCAGCAGGCTGGGTATGATCTGGCAGGGGCGATCGCCACCGCCGAGAGCATTCCCCCTCGCACCGAAGCCTATGCCGCGGCCCAGCTTCAGGTTCGCACCTGGCGACAGCAGCTAACAGGCGAAGAACTCTAACCAGATGATTTCCTTGAGGCAAATGAGTGGCTGCGATCGCTGGGCTGGTGGGCGATTCCCGCTTTTATGCCTCAATCTGTCGAACCACAGTGAGTGCAGAATAACTCACTCCTGCGGTGCCTTCACCGGGATGGGTAGAATCTCCAACCAGCCACAGGTTTTGAATTGGAGTGCGATTGGCAAACCCAAACGGGCCAAAGGTGGGAATGCGCTGACCAATGCCGCCAACAATGCCGCGATCGCGCCCCGTAAAGTGAGCAAAAGTACGGGGCGTAGCGGCTTCAGTGTGAATCAAAGTCTCAGAAGTGAGTTTAAAGAATTGGGATAGACGGGCGATCGCCTCCTCCGTATACTTCTGCTTTAACCCCTCATAGTCCTCACATTGCCACCAAATTGTCGGATCGGTGAATGAAGAAGCAATGATTGTGGCTTTACCCTCTGGCGCACGTCCATCTCCGGGATGGCTCACCGAAACAAACAGAGAATTGTTTTCACCAATTGGGCCGCTGTAGTCATAAAGAAACTGAAGATGAGGCGGACATCCGGCAGGAATGGCGGATTGGTCAACCCCCAAATACACCACAAATGCCCCTGATGCGGGAGGCAGTTTTTCTACCCGCCGCTCGTAGCCTTTAGGAGCCTCTGTACCCAATAGCCGCATCAGATTTTGCACCGTGACGTTAGCGACAATGTGATTGGCTGGCTCTGTCCAGGTTTCGCCTGTTTTTTGGTTACGAATGGCGATCGCCTTTGCCTGCCCATTCTCGGTATAAATCTGTTCAACCGTGTGACGCATCAGCAGTTTGCCGCCATCTCGCTCAAGCGATGTGACGAGGCGATCGCTCAACACCTGCATACTGCCCTGCAAGTGATAAAGTCCCTGCGGCTCCTGAGAAACGCCCAGCGCAGTTGCGGCATAGAGTAGCGCTGTATCTTCTGCATCGACTTGAGAATAGAGCTTAAGCTGGAGGTCGAGGAAAGTTTTGAGGCGGCGATTAGCGCTCCGCGCAACTCCGCAGGAACCGCCTCCCAGCCCATACCAGCGCAACACCTGACCCACTGTTGAGAAAGTGTGTGGCACGGTTAACAATGTTCCTGGACGCACCGCCTGCACCAACTGCCCCAAATCCCACAGGTTACGCGGCGGCAACACCGGATTGCGAGACTGAAACGCCCAGCTATAGTGAAACAGATCTGCCATTAATTGCCAAAACGGTTCACTGCCGGGAAACTGTTGCTGTCGCTCTGCCTGCCAGCGATCGGGGTCACGCCACACGCTTATGGGCTGCGTCTCTCCCGGCAAATACACCGCACAAGCCGGATCGCAGGGGGTTGCCTCTGGCAGATCAATTGCTAATTCTGAGAAAATCCGCTGGTGAATGCCTCCAGGCTCCAGTCCAGCAACCTGAGTCGCGCCCACATCAAACGTAAATCCACGTCGCTTAAAAGTTGAAGCACACCCACCAGGTACCAACGCTTGGTCTAATACCAAAACAGAGTAGCCCCGGTGCGCCAACAGTGCCGCTGCGGTCAGTCCACCCATGCCCGCCCCAATGACCACAACTCGTTTAGCTTTAGGACTGGCATGACCGCTGGGCATAGAGGACTCTTATCTGCTTAAATTTACATTCCTTAATACTTTTATCATATAGCAATCTCAAAGTGTGCGCTTAGTTCCATACGAGGGATATGATTAACTATCCACATAGCTCACGGCACTCACCAACAGTTTGTATCTGAGGCCGGAATACGATATTGCAAGCCAGACTGGCACCGACTGGAGACTGTTATGACTCAAGCAATCATTGCTCCCCTCAAAAAGGAAGAACCGCTGCTGTTTGAGCCGCTGACCTGGAGAGAGTTCAAAGCGGTTGAACAGCTATTAGACCGTCCAGGCTATCGGCTTTCATTTCTAGATGGAATATTGGAGATTCGACGGATGCCGGGAGAACCACACGAAACGGTTAAAGCAAGAATTGGTGCTTTAGTGGAACTTTATCTGCTGATGGCAGGGTATGATTTCACCCCAACAGGGTCAATGACGCTAGAGAATGAAGCGGTTGCCGTCAAACGTGAAGCAGATAAATCCTACAAACTAGCTCCCGGTCGAGCACGTCCTGATTTATTGATCGAGGTTGTATTTACCAGCGGAGGGATCAATAAACTAGAGGCATACAAGCGGCTAAAGATTCCTGAAGTGTGGTTTTGGGAGGATGGTGTGTTACAGGTTTATCACCTGCGGCAGGACGGAGATGAGGTGAGTTACGAGAAAATTTCTAGAAGTGAGGAGTTACAGGGAATCGATCTGAATCTGTTGGTACGCTGCATTGGCATGGCAAATCATGTTGAAGCGGTCAAAACATTTCAACAGTCACTTCAAAGGTAAGTGGGGAGTGGCGATCGCCCATTCCCCACCTATACTCAGCTAAACAATAACCAGTTCTCAAAACGCCCATGACAGTCGCTAGAAGCTTATCACCTATCCACGTTGAAACAGTCCAGGGAGACGTTCGCACGACTCAGCGAGGTAGAACCTGGGAACAGTTTAAGCATTTGCAAAAAGGCTTTGAAAACACTCGCGGAGTCAGGCTGTTTTATTACAATGGCACAATCGAAATTCTTATGCCAGGTGAGGTACATGAGCTATTCAAAAGCATTATTGGTTTTCTAATTGAGACGTTCCTGTTCAGTCGAGCGATCGAATTTAAGCCTACTGGGTCAATGACTCAAGAAAGAGCAGGTATTGCTTCTGCTGAGGCTGATGAATTTTATGAAATTGAGGGTTTTAAACTGTCGATTGAGGTCAATTTCACCAGTAGCGATGATTCCAAACTGGGGCGCTATCAAGCATTAGAAGTCAACGAAGTTTGGATTTGGGAAGATGGTGTATTAGCGGTTTACCACCTCCAGTCAGGCAAGCATGAAAGAGTAAACCACAGTCTCATTCCGGCACTTTCCCCGATCGATCTGAACATACTGTCGGAATGTATCTTGATTGGGGAAACTTCCAGGATTCGGGCTGCTCAAAAGTTATTGGATTCTCACCCCATTCACCAATAGGCAGCTTCATCTTTTGGTCAATTTGGGAGAGGGCGATCGCTCCAACTGACACTTGGTACAAAGTTCAACCTCAATTCCACTAAATTTCCCGGAAGAATTTTGTGAAGGAGCGGTGAAGTGTAGCGTAGACATCCCGACTTTTGGCTGTGAGGATTAAGATAGGTAAAGAAACGGTCAAGTTCAAAAAATCCTCATGACCCAAGCCCTATTCCAGTCTGCTGCTGTTCCCCGTCTGAATGCCCCTACCCTGCATCGCTTACCCAATGGTCTAACCATCGCTGCCGAACGGATGCCTGTTGAGGCGGTCAATCTCAGCCTGTGGCTGGGAATTGGTTCAGCGGTTGAGTCTGACCCGATCAACGGCATGGCTCACTTTTTGGAACACATGATCTTCAAGGGGACGGCTCACCTGGAAAGCGGCGAGTTTGAACGCCTGATCGAGCAACGGGGGGCTGTCACCAATGCTGCAACCAGTCAGGACTACACCCACTACTACATCACGACTGCGCCAAAAGATTTTGCTGAACTGGCTCCCCTCCAGGTCGAGGTGGTGATGAATGCGGCGATTCCCGATGAGGCGTTTGAGCGAGAAAGATTTGTGATTTTGGAAGAAATTCGCCGCGCCAACGACAATCCGCGTCGCCGTACCTTCTACCGCTCAATGGATCTGGCTTTTGAGCAACTGCCCTATCGCCGTCCGGTGCTGGGCCCTGCGGCTGTGGTGGAGCAGCTTACGCCGCAGCAGATGCGCGATTTTCACTCTACCTGGTATCAGCCTCAGTCGATTACGGCGGTAGCGGTGGGCAATTTGCCCGTTGAAGAACTGATTCAGACCGTAGCAGATAGCTTTGCTAAGGCTGAAACCCGTGCTGGGCTGGTGGGCGATCGCCTTCCCACGTTCCCCAGCCTCAGCCCTGAGTCTGCCTTCCCCACCATTCAGCGTCAGGAATATGTGGACAGCAGCCTGCAACAGGCACGACTGGTGATGGTGTGGCGCGTTCCGGGGACTGTGAGTCTCCAGGAAACCTACGCACTGGACATTCTTGCTTCAGTTTTAGGGCAGGGACGCACGGCCCGCCTATTTCGTGACCTGCGCGAAGAGCGGGAGCTAGTGACTGGCATCTCGGTCAGCAACATGACCTACACTCAGCAGGGGCTTTTCTACATTTCGGCTCAGCTTCCGGTAGAGAATTTAGAGGTGGTGGAAGCGGCGATCGCCCAGCACATTCGCACCATTCAAACAGAGCCAATCAGCGAAAGTGAGATTGCTAGAATTCGTACCCTGGTTGCCAATCGCTACATTTTTGCCAGTGAGACCCCAGGCGATCGCGCTGGACTCTACGGCTACTACCAGTCTGTGGTTGGCGACCTTGCCCCCGCCCTCAACTATCCTGCTCACATTCGGGCGCTAGATGCGGCAGATTTGCAAACCGCTGCCCAACAGCACCTTTCGCCTGAGGCTTACGGCGTAATGACAATCAAACCGGGCTGACGCACAATCAGCTTTCATGGCGGCAGGATGATGAGCCACAAGGCTCAAACCGTAACAAAAAGATATACTTCTGCCGCCTAAGATCTACCTTAGAGCATAATTCTCAACTTGCCTTTTTCCCTACAACAGAGTGAGGTAAACAGGTGCAGGTGTGAATGATTTCAGACAAACCAGATCAGCAGGAGGAAGATGTTTTTGTCTTTCCAGCCTCCTTTGCTCAACAGCGCTTGTGGTTTATCGAACAACTGCTTCCTGGAGATGCCCTATACGTTATCCCAATTGTGCTACGGCTGAGGGGTTCACTGAGGCGATCGCACCTCCACCACAGTATTCAAGCCCTCATTCAGCGTCACGAAATTCTCCGAACTACGTTTGAAGTAGCAGAGGGGCAGTTGGTACAAGTGGTTGCTTCGTCTCGTGGAGGAGCGATCGCGCCTGAGTCACAGGTGCGGTTGGCTGATCTGCAAACGCTACCCGCAGAAAGCCGAGAAGAGTCCGCCCTAGCTCAAATTTGGCAAGAAATTCAGCAACCGTTTCACTTAGAGACAGGTCCACTGTTTCGAGTTCAACTGTGGCAATTGCAGGAAACTGAGCATTTGTTGCTGATGGTCCTGCATCACATCATCTTTGATGAGTGGTCAAGCGGCGTTTTGATTCGAGAGTTAGGTGAACTGTACACGGCGTTTGTGGAAGACAAACCCATTGGACTGCCAGAACTACCGATTCAATATGCTGATTTTTCTCACTGGCAGCGGCAGTGGCTACAGGGAGACGTGCTAAACGCCCAGCTACACTACTGGAAGCAGCAATTAAAAGATGTTCCAACGCTCAGTTTACCGGGTGCGGTAGTCCGTTCATCGCCGCAACTGCCAAGACAAAAGTATCCGGGTGCCAGTCAATTACTGGAACTACCACAGCGGCTCTTGGATGCCCTGGAAGAAGTGAGTCAGCGGTTGGGTGTGACATTATTCATGACCCTGCTAGCGGCGTTTCAGACGTTGCTCCATCGCTATAGCGGGCAAACCGACATTGCGATCGGATCTCCCATTGCCAATCGTCATCGCAGTGAACTGGAGGGATTGATTGGGTTTCTGGTGAACAGTCTGGTGCTGCGGACTGATCTGGCGGGCGATCCTACTTTTCGCGAACTGTTAGAGCGAGTGCGAGATGTCACTTTAACCGCCTATGCTCATCAAGATTTGCCCTTTGAAAAACTGGTGGAGGAACTACAGCCCGTTCGCAGTCTCGGTCAGAATCCACTGTTTCAGGTGGTTTTTGCGCTGCAAAATACGCCAATGGAGCAACTGGTGTTACCCGGATTAGTCCTCAGCCCTGTGGAACTGGAAACCAGGACTGCACGATTTGGACTGGAGCTATATGTCTGGAAGTGTGGTGATAACTTTAGAAATCTGTGGGGCAAGGGTTGGCAGCAGTCGGATGGGTTGCGCGGAGTCCTCG
>JAAUTN010000280.1 GCA_012031415.1 Leptolyngbyaceae cyanobacterium SM1_4_3
TTCTGCAAAGTCGGCTGAAACGGTTTTGAGGCTGAGAATGCAATAGTCCGCTGCGGCATCTGCCCCCCAGCCCCCGCGCCGACTGACTCGACCCGTTCGGCGATTTCTAGTGAGGAAAGCTTGCCCGTTCCTTTGGTCAAAACGGATGTCAGCAGGTGAGACAATCCTGCTTGCTCTGGTGGCTCGTATCGACCGCCTGCTCGAACAAAGATTCGGGCTGAAATAATATCGGCTGCCGAGTTTTCTACTGCTAGCACAACCAGTCCATTGTCAAGCACAGCGCGGTGAACCTGACGATTTTCTAGCAGTTGGGCAGCACTCAAATTTACAGACATGAAGTTCCTCAAATAAGGGGGGAAGGGGGAAGGGAGAAGGGGGAAAGGGAGGGCAGGGGAAGCTGATGCACGAGCAATAGCTTACTCTACATCAGGGTTTAGGAGAGGCGGCTATAGGGGTTTGAGGATGGTTGCGGCGTAGTGGTAGGGCGAGAGATATTGGCTAGCAAACTGCTGCAACTCCTCAGGCTGAAGGGTTTGAATCTGATTGGGATAGTTCACTGCGATTTCTGCCTGGGCAATCGTGTTGTAGTATCCGTATAGACCTGCTAGCTGGATTGCTGTTTCGGTCGAGAAGGCGTAATCGTTGCACAGCAGCCGTTTGTAACGAGCGAGTTCAGCGTCAGAAATCGGGACGGTGGTTAATTCGGAGAGGCGATCGCCAATCAGAGCCTCCACTCGATCAACATTCTCTGGCGCTAACCAGGCGCTAATCGTAAATAGGCTCGAATCCCGCTGAAGCGAAAACTCGCTACCGATCGCCTGCACCAACTGTCGGTCTTCACGCAGTTCCCTGACTAATCGAGAAGACCTGCTTCCTGCCAGCAGCACCGAGAGCAAATCCAGCCCATAGGCATTTCGCAACTGGTCTACGCCGGGGCCAATCCACGCCATCATTAGCCTTGCTTGCTCTAACCGAGGCAGATGCAGTTCTTGCCGCCGAATTTCAGTAATGGGTGGCTCTGCATCGGCGATCGCCGCAGGACAAGTCGGACGCACCGGAAACTGGCTAAACGCCTGATTTACCAAATCCAGCGTTTGCGATTGGGTGACGTTACCTATCACCACTACTGTCATATTTTCGGGCTGGTAGTGGGCACGGTGAAAACAGCGCATCTCTTGGGGCGATCGCTGCATCAACCCCACCTCATCTCCCAGCACCGGACGACCATAGGGATGAGACTGATAGACACTCTCAATCAGCGCTTGAAACGCCAGCCAGTCTGGGTCATCATTTGCCTGACGAATTTCTTCTAAAACAACGTCCCGCTCTCGCTCGAACTCGTCATCAGGAATTGCCGCATTCAGCAGCAGGTCTGCCAAGCAGGGCAGCGTTTCTGCTAAATGGGGCGCAGTTGTGTTAATGAAATAGTGGGCGTAATCGTGACTAGTGGCAGCATTGGTCATCCCGCCGCGATCTTCAATCACCTGGTCAAACTGCCCCGGCAGCAGGCGATCGGTGCCCTTAAACACCATGTGTTCGAGGAAATGCGCCATCCCAGCCCAGGGTTCTGGCTCGGCGATCGCCCCTGCCCTCACCCACACATCCACCGCAACCACCGATGTTGTGGGAATATTCTGATGAATCACCGTCAAGCCATTGTCCAACCTGGAGAGATGCGCTGGAAAATGCGGCGGAACGCTGTTAGTTGCCAATAGTGCAGACCAGTCCTCTAAACTCAAATTCTGACTAAAGTTTCAGTATTTGACCTATCCTAGCGTTTTCTCTCATCTCTTTTAGAGTAAAAGGTGTTAATGATTGCTCCTAGACATGGGCACGTTAGAAACAGACTTTTTGGTCTAGCCGCCTCCCTTTCACCCAAAGCTCAGAAATAGCTGTTATGAACACCCAAAGCTCAGAATCTCTCGAAAAAATCCGCCAGCAGTTTGAGAATTCTCCCTATCCCAGAACTCCACTAGATGAATCTCCTAAGAATGACAAAAATTTCAACCAGCTTTTTCTGCATAACCTGGTGACACCCTACTATCTTCGCAATCAGCAGGTCATTCAGACAGAGGGCAAAGTCATTTTGGATGCAGGCTGCGGCAGTGGATACAAGAGCTTGGTGCTGGCAGAGGCAAATCCGGGTGCGAAAATTGTCGGAATTGATCTATCGGAACAGTCTGTCAAGCTTGCTCAAGAACGGCTGCGTCATCACGGATTTGGAGATAACACTGAATTTCATACCCTTCTGATCGAAGACCTACCAAAACTAGGGTTAGAGTTTGACTATATAAATTGCGATGAAGTGCTTTACCTTTTACCTGACCCAGCAGCAGGTTTGGCAAGTCTAAAATCGGTGCTAAAACCGACAGGAATCCTTCGCTCTAACCTACACAACTACTTACAGCGACAGGGATACTTTCGGGCGCAGGAAGTGTTCAGACTGATGGGGCTAACTGAAGATAACCCCGGTGAATTGGAAGTCGGTCTGGTTGTGGAAACAATGAAAGCGCTCAAGGATCGGGTGCAGTTAAGGGCGATCGCCTGGCGACCTGACTACGAAGAAAACGAGCAAACTATTCTGATGAACTTCCTCTTGCAGAGCGACAAAGGCTACGGAATTCCTGAGCTATTTGGAGCATTGAGGACAGCAGATCTAGAGTTCATTGCAATGGTTAATTGGCGACATTGGGAGTTAAACGACCTGTTCAAAGATGCCGAGGACTTGCCTGCATTCCTAGCGCTGAGTCTACCCGAAGCCTCCATTGAAGATCGGCTGCATCTGTTTAACCTGATGCATCCCATACATCGACTAATTGACTTCTGGTGTGGTCATCCTGAACACGCCACCCCTGCCCAACCTGTCTCAGCTTGGAGCGAGAAGGATTGGTTCAATGCTCGTGTACACCTGCATCCGCAATTAAGACAGCCCAAAGTGAAGGAAACCCTGATTCGCTGTGCCAACGAGCAAAAACCGTTTGAAATCAGCCAATACATTCCGATTCCAGTAACGGCTCCCGTGTTTGCAGAAAGCGATATTGCCGCCTGCTGTCTGCTGCCGCTCTGGGAAGGTTCACAGCCTGTCGCAGATTTAGTAGAGCGCTGGCTCAAAGTCCGTCCCTATAACCTGATTACTCTGGAGCCGACCAGCAAAGCAACTGCATTTGAGCAGGTCAGACAACTACTGAGCAAGCTTGAGGTTTTCCTTTACATTCTGGCTGAGCCAATGAGTTAAACAGGTAGCGACACAACGAAAAAATCTTGGCAGGGGTGATATGAAACTGCTTTAGGATGGGCAAGTTATAGCCAGGAGTTAGAAATCCAATATCCCGCAACTCAAGGAGAAACGTTTCATGAAGACCGAACTTAAAGCAAAGTTTTTGCAGCACCTGCTCAACAAGAAAAAAGATGATCAAGGTTTCACACTAATTGAACTGCTCGTTGTAATCATCATCATCGGTATTTTGGCTGCTATTGCTCTGCCTTCCTTCCTCAACCAGGCAAACAAAGCCCGCGAATCCGAAGCTAAGTCTTACGTTGGCTCCATGAACCGGGGTCAGCAAGCCTACTACCTGGAGCGTCAAGAGTTTGTTGGGGCAGAGCCAGAAGAATTCGGAAATTTGGGTCTAGGAATCTCTACCGAAACCAACAACTACTCCTATTTCATTGCGGATGGTGGTGAAGACAGTACAGTCGTTACAAACCAAGCTCAACCCGCTAAAGAAGCTTTAGCAACTGTTCGAGCTTATGTAGGTGGGGTTGCAGTGGGTAAAGTCGAAGGTACTGGTGAAGCAACTACGCTGGCAGTTCTTTGCCAAGGCTTGCAGGCTCCTGTTAACGATGGACCAGTTGGTGATGAGACCTTTGCTGATGTTACGGGTGTAACTGACACTGACTGTACAGGCGCAGGCGACTACGAAGATATCAAGTAGTCGCCTGCGACTCTAGATACTTCGATCTGTTTATCTGAATATAGTTTATGGAGCAAGATAGATTCATCCTGCTTGCTTCCATTCTCGTTTAAACCTTAATTAAGAATACGCTTGGTATCAATACTACTTAATTCGTCTCCTGCCATGAACGTTGAACTCTCTTTGAGCTTTTCCTCTCAACAACAGCAAGCTTGGGAAGCTTTGGTACAGGGTAATTATGCTAGAGCCGCTCGTTTGTTTGAGCGGTTGATTGACACTGAACCCGATGTTCGCCTGAACTATTGGTATCTAGGTTTGCTAATGCTGCTTCAGGGGCAGGAAGTTGAAGCGCAGACAACCTGGATGCTGGCGCTGTCTGAAGGCGAACCAGATGAAATAGAGCAGTGGTCTGCTGAACTCGCTACAGTATTGCAGGCAGAGGCTGAACGACAGGAGCAGCTAGAGGAGAATGCACTTGCCTGGACAATTCGGCAGCATTTGCGGGAAGTGCATCCGGGAGATGTGGAGAATCTGCTCAAGATTTTTCGGCTTTCGGTGAAACTTAAGAATTTTGACAACGAGACTTTGGTGAGTTCGGGAATTATTGATTTGTTGCGATCGCACCCCGTTGAGCTTGACCTCGGTTTGCTCTACCAGACCATCAGAGACATCCTTGGTTATGCTCCACTCGAACCTGCTGTTCTAGAATTTTTGGAAGTTTGCTCACCACCACCAGTTTACGCACAAGGCTTCATTGATACGCTAATTCCTCCTGCCGTGAAACTGGCTTATAGCGAAGGTCAACCGATTCTAGCTGCCCGTTTGATGGAGTTGTGCCTGCGTCTAGAGCCTCAGCATTTAGAAGTATTGAAACAACTCTCAGCGTTTTATCAAAGCGCCCATCAGTTTGAAAAAGGCATTGAAACTGCCCGAACCTGCTACCGGCTTTCTAAAACTTTACCCGATCAAATCTACGCTTCTTACCTGATTCTTAGAGGTTTGATGCTGGCAGGGGGACGATGGGAAGAGGCTGAATCAATTGTTCAACAACAGGAGACGTTGGTGCGATCGCTGCTTCAAGAAAACCCCACCTCACTCAGGCAAATTGAAGCACGACGGCTGGATGGTACGCTTTTCTTTCAACCCTACTTTCGGGACGATTTAGCGCAGAATCGGCTGATGCAAAATCAGGTAATGCAGCTATTTCAAGCCAATGTGGAGCAATATGCAGTGAGCTACGTAGAGCAATTCCGTAGCCGTGCTGCCAAGAATTCTGCTTCTCCTACAAACAAGCGTCTGAAAATTGGCTACCTTTCCCACTGCTTCAAAACCCATTCGGTGGGTTGGCTTGCCCGCTGGCTGCTAAAACATCACGACCGGGAGCAGTTTGAAATCCACGCCTACTTCATTGGCTATAAATCACAGGGCTTCGATCCGTTGCAAGAATGGTATGCCAAACAGGTTGAACACGCTCATAAGCTGCCTGCTGAAAGCTTTGCGATCGCCCAACAAATTTACCAAGACGAAATTGACATTCTGATTGACCTGGACAGTATCACGCTCGACACAACCTGCGAAATCATGGCGCTGAAACCCGCTCCTGTGCAGGCGACCTGGCTGGGTTGGGACGCAAGTGGGATACCTGCCGTTGATTATTTCATCGCTGACCCTTACGTATTACCCGAATCCGCTCAAGCACACTATTCCGAAAAGATTTGGCGATTGCCCCAAACCTACATCGCTGTAGACGGATTTGAAATCGGAATTCCTTCGCTGCGACGCGATAACCTAGATATTCCGGGCGATGCGGTTGTTTATCTAAGTGCCCAAAGAGGACACAAGCGCCATCCCGATACGGTTCGGCTGCAAATGCAGATTATCAAAGCCGTGTCCAACAGCTACTTTCTAATTAAAGGCTTGTCTGATGCAAAAGCGATTCAAAGACTTTTTGTTCAGATAGCAGAAGAAGAAGGTGTTGACCAGAGCCGTTTGCGATTTTTACCAGAAGCTTCCTCTGAATCAGTTCACCGGGCTAATTTAGCGATCGCTGACGTGGTACTCGATACTTACCCTTACAATGGCGCAACCACAACCCTAGAAACCCTCTGGATGGGAATTCCGCTGGTTACGAGAGTCGGTGAACAATTTGCGGCTCGAAATAGCTACACGATGATGGTCAATGCTGGAATCAGTGAGGGGATTGCTTGGACAGATGAAGAGTATGTAGAGTGGGGCATCCGACTAGGCAGCGATATAGCATTACGTCAAGAGGTGAAATGGAAATTGTGGCGATCGCGCCAAACTGCTCCCCTGTGGAATGCCAAGCAGTTTACCAGTGAAATGGAAAATGCCTACAAACAAATGTGGAATAGCTTTATCCACGCCAGTATATAAACACTAGATTTTTACTCATTATTCTTGGTAGTAATAAATTCTTTGAGGCTGGCGAAAATAGGTAAATTATTTACACCTGCTTGCACAATTTCTGGAATTTGAGTCAAACTTCTCATAATGCAGTCGGCAGCGTTGTAATGCGGATCGCTACCATACTTTAAAGTGAGATATTCTAACAATTCCAGAGCATAATCTGCAAAACCCAAAATATCAGCGATACAGGCTAGTTTTAAGAGATTTTTGGGTGATTGAAGCTGAACATTCTGGGCATTTCCTATAGGGTCACGCAGATAGAAAGCATCTGCCCAAAGCAATTGTCCAGGTCGTCTAATCGATTGAATTGGTGAATTTCTCCGAATTCGACGAGCAGCATCCAAATCAAAATCAAATAGTGCAAATCCAGCAGAGCGAAGGTGTGTATCGATCTCAGAGAATAAAGGTTGGCTGGTGTAAAGTTCAGAAAAACTGACTTCTGTTTGTATAGCTAGAATGCTGTTTTCTAAGATTTGGGAAGCCCCTTCTAAAACCTGAAGTTCTGCACCTTGAACATCTAGTTGCAAAAAATCAATTTCTTCAATTCCTTCTTGTTGACAAAACGTATCTAGAGTTGTCGTCTCAAGCTCTGCTGTGAAGTCCAAATTAACCATTTCTGGCAGTCCGGAGAATCGAGCTAAAAAAGACTCATTAGGAGGATAGAGGGAACTACAGGCAGGATTCTGGGTGACATATAGCGTCGCTTCTCCAACTGATTTAGCCACAACAAGTGGAATATGTTGTTCCGTCCAATTAATTGAATTAGCTTCTAATTCAGAATTTGCAGCCTCACAAGCGTCTGAATCTGCATCAAAACCATAAATCGTTAAGTTAGGAGCAAGTAGGCTCCAATCTTGACTGCCATAATCATCTCGCTCTTCAAGCTTGCGAGAGCCAACGCTGCAAATAGTGAAATGAATCTGGTCTAGATGTCCACTTTCTTTTAGATCCTTGAGGAAGAAAGACATACAAAATGCTCTGAAATTAACAATTTCTCTTCTGATTGCTAACTAGATTCAGGTATTTGTTAGCTAGAAACAAGATTTGAAGCTTGAGGAAGCGCAACGATGTTGAGCTTGTTCGTAAATGCTTGGTCAACGTTAACCGGAACTAGCTCTTGAAGATAGGGACGATAGCAGAAGAGATTGTAGCCTTGAGCAATCAAAAATTCAGCAACAGGTTGGTTATTGGATTTAGCACCTGACACATTCTCGTAAAGGATACCAGGTTTGAAGTCGCGGAGGAGGCGATCGCCCCCTTCAACACTTGCATCTCATGCCCTTCAGCGTCAATTTTGAGCCAGTCTACGTGGCTAAGGTTTTCTTGTTCGATCAGGCTATCTAGCGTGAAACAGGATACTTCTTCAAACGTTCCTGGTTGCAAGGATTGGGAGTCGTCTGTGATCACTTCGTTGAGTTCGCTGGCAGACTGTAGAGCAAGGCGAATGGTGCCGTTGCAATCGCTTGCTGCCCCCGCGCAAACTTTAACCCAGTCAAGCTGATTGACTCGACAGGTTTCCTCCATACAGCGCACGCAGCCTGAAAAGGGTTCTACCGCAAGGACTCGTCCGGTTGCGCCAACTTTTTGAGCCGCACTGAAGGTATAAACGCCGACATTTGCACCAACGTCAATCACCGTCATTCCAGGTTGAAGCTGGTTGCGCCAAAATTCCATTTCTGCCTCAAACCAATCACCTTCTGTCAGTAAAACGCTTGTGACAATGCTACGAAAGCTTGGCTCCACAGCTAGTTTCAAGTTGTTTTCAAAGGGAACGTAGGTAAAGGGGGTACTGCTCTCTAGCTCTACCCAACTCCATTCGGGCGATCGCAAATTTCCTGAACAATAACTAGCAGCACGTTCCAACCAAAATTTAGCGATTTCAGGCTGATTTAATTCCGTATAAGCCAAGACTAAAGCATGGAGTACAGTAGCATTATCAGGCGCTAATTTTCCAGCGCGTTGCAGATACAGCAACCCTTCCCACTGCTGATTGAGCCAGCTAGAAATTCCTAACTTGAGGTTGATCGAAGCTAAATCAGGCTGAAGCTGAGCCGCAAGCTGCAAGAATCGTAGTCCAGCGGGGCTGTAGAAAGCGAGTTGCGATCGCCACAGCACTTCACTTGACAGCAACAGCGCTTGAGCGTAGCTAGTTTCGGCGTGAAAGAGGTGAGCCAGTAGGTGAGAGCGATCGCTAATCGAATTCTTCAACTTAGGCGGCAGATAGACTAAACCCAAATCTGCCTGCTTATCAGCACTGTAGGCTAGTTGAAGTGTACTGATAAACGTTGAAAAAGCAGACTGTAAAGCTTCACCTGTTTCTCCAATCATGCAGTGGAGCAGTGCTAAATGTGCAGCACAGAGAGGATGTTCCCTAGAACCGTTGCTTAATGCTTCTAAAGCCATATCCAGATAAACTCCGCGCAGCGTCAGATCATCGGCGGTTTCTGCTTCTACCAGCGCTGCGACTGCGAGATTGTTTGCATCCAGGGCAGTTTGAGGTTCATCCCAAGTCGTATTTGTCAGGATTTGCTCCACTTGTGCCAGCGTTTCTGGCGCAAGCGGGTAAACTTCCTGAACATACTGAAGATAGCCATCCATGTAGGAAGAATCTGTCATAAACTGACCCCGGTGCTTGGTGTAGCTGCATCTCGCTACATTGTCCCAAAAATTGCAGAAGGTCGTAGTTGCAAGGAAGATGAAATTTATGGTTGGGGGCGATCGCCAAAACTGGTTTCCTTTACTTAGCAAGATTGTCGTTGCTTTAGGCTGTGTTTTAGGCATCGGTCTGTTGCAGCAACCGCAACTTGATCGGCTCAAACGTGCAGCAACCGATGCTTCGCCAGAAGAATTGAGACAGCAAGACGAAGCAGAAATTGTCTATCTCAATCTGGTGCAGCAGTCTCCCACTTTTGGGTTTGACAATTTAGTTGCTGACTGGATATTTCTCGATTTCCTGCAATATTTTGGCGATAATCCTGCCCGCAATCAAATCGGTTACGAGCTTAGTCCTGAATACTTTGAAGCGATTTTGAATCACGATCCGTATTTTCGAGACGCTTATCTCTTCCTGTCAGGAAGCACTACTCTCTACGCAGGCAGACCTGATCGCACTATCGAAATCATGAACGAACACATTTCTAAACTGTCGCCTAGAGTGCCAGACAAGGCATTTTTGTTTGGCGCTACAAAGGCACAGATGAACTGCTGTTTTTGGGAGACAGTCAGGCGGCTCAACGTTCCTTTGAGACAGCA
>JAAUTN010000004.1 GCA_012031415.1 Leptolyngbyaceae cyanobacterium SM1_4_3
ACGAAGTGTTTAGCGCGACCAATCCAGAGGCACCACCCCTGCTGGCGGTCAGTGTGCCGCTGGGGGTGCAGTATGGGCGAATGAACCAGGAGCTATCACTGTGCAGGGAAGAAGTACGCTACGGGTGAACGAAGCCCAAAGCCTGATTTTGGCAGGTGGAGAAGTTGTGCTAGAGGATGCTTTACTGGCTGTGGCATTGCTTGAAAACGGGCAAGTTGTAGGAGTGGATGAGGGTGGACGCATTGACATCGGTGCTGTCGCTGGGGCAGGAACCCTGGAACTGACTGAAACGAATAACTTGCTAAGTTTAAGATTTCCAGAGAACCTGGCACGGGCAGATGTCCGCCTCACCGATACCACCACTCTAGATGTGCGGGCTAACAATGGGGGAGACATTGCAATTACTGCCCAGAACATAGACATTTTAGAAGAAAGCGAACTTTTAGCTGGAATCTCTGAAGGGTTGGGGTTTCCTGATAGTCAAGCGGGTGATATTCGTCTCAATGCAACCGGGGCAATTCGGATGAACCAGGAAAGCCGTATGAGTAACACAGTAGGCTCAAATGCGATTGGAAATGCGGGCGATATCGAAATCACCACAGGCACTTTACAAGTGAGCAATGGATCCCAAATAAGCGCTAGCACTTTTGGTCAAGGGGATGGAGGGAGGCTCTCTATTTCAGCAGGGGTGGTCGAAGTCATCGGCAGCGATGGGGATGGCAACGTTAGCTTGATCGCCGCTCAGGTCGAATCAGGAGCAACGGGCGATGCCCAGACCCTGAGGATTGACGCTCAGCAGTTGGTCGTGCAGAACGGCGGATTCATTAGTGTCAGCACGTTTGGTACGGGCAATGCTGGGGATTTAAGGGTGCAAGCCGATGAGATTGAGTTGATTGGAGTCAACTCGGTCATTGGTTCTCCAAGCGGGCTGCTTGCCAATGTTGACACAGATGCGACCGGGAGGGGTGGTAACATCCGCATCAGCGGTGCGAGGCGGTTATTGGTTGAGGGTGGAGCGGCACTAGGGGCGAGTACCTTTGGGGAAGGGGATGCAGGAACGCTCTCGATCGCAGCCGAGATAGTCGAAGTGAGGGGCAGTGATGGGGATGGCTTCCCTAGCGAGATCGCCGCTCAGGTCAATTCAGGGGCAACGGGCGATGCCCAGACCCTGAGGATTGACGCTCAACGGCTAGTGGTACAGGACGGCGGACAGATTCGCGTCAGCACGTTTGGTGCGGGCAATGCTGGGAGTTTAACGGTGCAAGCCGATGAGATTGAGTTGATTGGAGTCAACTCGGTCATTGATGCTGCAAGCAGCGGGCTGTTTGCTAATGTTGCACCGAATGCAATAGGAAGGGGGGGTAACATCCGCATCAGCGGTGCGAGGCGGTTATCGGTTGAGGATGGGGCAAATCTCTCAGCGAGTACCTCTGGGGAGGGGGATGCAGGAACGCTCTCGATCGCAGCCGAGGTAGTCGAAGTCATCGGCAACAGTGCGGCGGGCAACGCTAGCTCGATCACCGCTCAAGTCACGCCAGGGGCAACAGGAGATGCCCAGACCCTGAGAATTGATGCTCAGCAGTTGGTCGTGCAGGACGGCGGATTCATTAGCGTCAGCACGTTTGGTGCGGGCAATGCTGGGGATTTAACGGTGCAAGCCGATGAGATTGAGTTGATTGGAGTTAATCCGGTCGATGGTTCTCCAAGCGGGCTGTCTGCTACTGTTGCACCGAATGTGACCGGGAGGGGCGGTGACATCCGCATCAGCGGTGCAAGTCGGTTATCGGTTGAGGGTGGAGCGGGACTAGGGGTGGGTACCTTTGGGGAAGGGGATGCAGGAACACTCTCGATCGCAGCCGAGGTAGTCGAAGTGAGGGGCAGTGATGAAGAGGGCTTCCCTAGTGGGATCGCCGCTCAGGTCGAATCAGGAGCAACGGGCGATGCCCAGACCCTGAGGATTGACGCTCAACGGCTAGTGGTACAGGACGGCGGACAGATTGGCGTTAGCACGTTTGGTGCGGGTAATGCTGGGGATTTAACGGTGCAAGCCGATGAGATTGAGTTGATTGGAGTCAACTCGGTCATTGGTGTTCCAAGCGGGCTGTTTGCTAGTGTTGAACCGAATGCGACCGGGACAGGCGGTGACATCCGCATCAGCGGTGCAAGTCGGTTATTGGTTGAGGGTGGAGCGGCACTAGGGGCGAGTACCTTTGGGGAAGGGGATGCAGGAACGCTCTCGATCGCAGCCGAGGTAGTCGAAGTGAGGGGCAGTGATGAAGAGGGCTTCCCTAGCTTGATCGACGCTCAGGTCAATTCAGGGGCTACGGGCAATGCCCAGACCCTGACGATTGACGCTCAGCAGTTGATCGTACAGGACGGAGCCTTGATTTCAGTTCAAACCCTTGGCGCTGGCAATGCTGGCGACCTTCGGATTAACGCCTCTGATATTCAGCTTGCAGGTGAAGACAGCCGAATCCTGGCTGCAACAGCCACCGATTCACGAGCTGGCACAATTCAAATTCAGCCGACCACAGGCAGCCAACAGGTGGCGATTACCTTTCAAGATGGCGCTCGCATTTCGGCGGAAACTTCCAGCTCACAGCAAGGAGGCAGCTTGCGGGTCACGGCTCCTGAGTCGATTACCATAAGTGGTGACGGAATCCTCTCGGCTCGCTCCACAGGCAGTGGTTCGGCAGGCAATTTGAGGCTTGAGACAGGCGGCGAACTTCAAATTACCGATAGCGACATCACCACCTCAACCACAGCAGGAGCGGCGGGAGGAGCCATTGACATCACGGCTGCAACCGTCGAGTTACGCGGCGATGGCGACATTCGCACCAACGTCTCGAGCGGTGCTGGGGGCGGCGGCAACATCACCGTCACAGCAGATTCCGTCCTTGCCTTTGATGACAGCGATATTCTCGCCTTTGCTGACGATGGGCGGGGTGGCGATGTCACTCTCAACACGTCTGCCTTCTTTGGTGAAAACTATCAACCTGCGCCTGAGGGCACTGACCCCGATACACTCGATGGCAACGACCGCGTTGATATCAATGCCAGTGGTGCGGTGGCTGGAGTGATTAGTGTGCCTGACCTCAGTTTCATCCAAAACAGTTTGAGTGAGTTACCTCAGGTGCCCATTGACCCCGACGAGTTGCTTGCCAATAGCTGCATTGCCCGCAGCGACCAGCGAGGCAGTTTCACCGTCACTGGAGCCGGGGGTTTACCGTCCCGTCCTGGGACTGCGATGCCCTCTCCCTTTCCCACAGGCAGCGTGCAACCGATTCCAGGTGAAAGTGAGATTGATGCTTCCAATGAGTCTGATGACGAGTATCGCTGGCAACCGGGGGAGCCAATTGTAGAGCCGCAGGGAGTGTATCAACTGCCCAACGGACGACTGGTGATGAGCCGCGAGTGTGCTTGAGGTGGGTAGTGTATTGCGTCACTCTCTTGACGCAATGTGCAGCTTTCCTAGAGTGCCGACAGATACTGCATTGCCCTCATCCCCAACCCTTCTCCCAACCTTGGGAAAAGGGAGCAAGAGACGGTTCTGTTGCTGACTTACTATAGCTGTAGTCACACAGGTTAGGACAAGGAACTATAGCTGTAGTCACAGAGGTTAGGACAAGGGCTTAAGCCCCTTGTTCGTGGGCAAGCGATTCACGTGCAAGAATGTCCTAACCTGGATGGCTACAGCTATATCTCGTTTCTAGGCTTTGCCTGGAAATGCAGCTTTGGAGGCTCTGCCTCTACTCATAGCTAGAGGAGGCAGAGCCTCCAGAATGGCATTCCTGGCTAAAAGCCAGGAACGAGAAGAGAGACGGTTCTGTTGCTGACTTATTAACTTGCTAACTGCTGCACAAAATCTTGATGCGCTTCCGAGGCTAACCCCTGCTGGAGTACTGCTAGAACGTTTGGCATATCGCCTCCTAGCATGGCTGAAACATCCAGCCACAGACCTGGAAACACCAGACTACAAATCACACCACGCTCGTTCGCCTCCAGGAGACTGTAATCCTCGTCGGTCAGGTGATACCAACTAATCGTCTGGTCAAATACCTGCCAGACTATATACTCCTTCACCCCATTGCGGCGATAAGCTCTCTTTTTATCGCCCAAATCAATCGCTGCACTGCTAGCAGCCACCTCTGCGACTAGCTCTGGAGAACCTTCCACATAGCCATCGGCACCAATGAAAGCCCTGCCGCCACGAGCGGCATCTATCATTAACAATGCGTCGGGCTGAGGTTCATTGTCCAAATCTAGACGAACCGTGGGATTGTCACCCATCCGCACCCCTGGCGTTGCAACCTTGTAGTTGCCGAGCCAAATCATCAAATCGCCATGAGGTTCAGCATGGGGTTCAAACCGCAGGGGAGAGGCCATATAGACAATTCCTTCAATCAGTTCCGCTTTCTTAAGATGTGGCATCGCACTATAGCGCCGTTCAAACTCTAGACGGGTGAGGCGATCGCCACTTTGCAGCGGAGGCAGTTGATTCTGACTGAAGTGCAGCCGTGGATGACGGACGTTTACCATAACCAAATCAAAGCTGGAGTGATTCTATTGTAGGCTGATGCTCCCACTGTTAAAAGCGATCTCTACCAAACCTTTGCCATTCGCAAAGCAAATTCCGGTAATTCTGGATCAGCACTCACGGTCTCAGGATTATCCAGAATTTCGGGAGTGTGGTTAGGACGGTAAAGATGGACGGTACGGTTCTTCCGGTCGATCAAAAAACCTAACGCTGCACCGTTGTCAATATACTCCTGCATTTTGGCTTGTAGACTGCTTAGAGTATCACTGGAAGACCGTAACTCGATTACAAAATCTGGGCAAATAGGCGCAAATGATGCTTTTTCCTCTTCCGTCAAAGCGTTCCAGCGATCGCTCCTAATCCAGGAGGCATCAGGTGATCGAGTAGCTCCATTGGGCAGTGTAAAACCTGTGCTAGAGTCAAACGTTTCCCCTGCCCCATTCTGATCAGACCAGTTTGCCAGTTGTTGATAGACTTTGCCACTACGGTTGCCTGTGTCTGAAAACGTAGGTGGCATGATCACAACTTCTCCAGCGGCAGTACGTTCAATGCGAAGATCTGGGTTAGCTTGGCAGAATTCGTAGAACTGCTCACGGGTGATTTGAGCGATCGCTGGAAAGTTAACCATCAGAGGCATACTTTCGGTTTGAATGAGTAGTGTTGTCATCGGGTTGCTCTGCCTCATGCCTACCTGACTGCTGTGACTAAATAGGTGGACGTAATTAAACGTAGGATGCGTTAGATGCAGTCGTAACGCATCAATTCCCTAAGCCGCATGGGTTACGCTATCGCTAACCCATCCTACAGTGGTTCATTTCAATTTCGTTACCCTACTTACAGCCATAGTTTTAATTCTATTACTGCGGCAACTAAAGACTGTGCTAGGACTTACGCAAGCAGAACGCAAAATCGGGCGGTCGCCACGCTAACAAGGGGCTTAAGCCCCTTGTTCCTTCGGTGAATGCGTAAGTCCTGTGTGCATCAAAACCAAGAGGGTGCATATTGTGCTCGCGTCGCGCAGCACAATATGCACCCTCTTATCGCCGATTTAATGGGTTGGCTCCGAGCGTTTACTCACCCTAGTGCATCTGTTTGAGAACGACGGGTAGGGCGCTTGCGATCGCTTTTGCGGATGCCTCCTGCCATCTCGTACTCGTTGCTGTTTTTGCCATAGCGGGTGCCCACACCCAAAAGCAGCCGTTCTGACAGATCTCTCAGCTTGCTCTCAATGTCCTGGATGGCATTAGTGGACTTATCAATCAGTGAGAGAGCCTCGTTATGAGTGGCCAGTTCAGCGCGTAGATCCTCAATCAGTTGGGTGTAGTCAGCGAGGCTAACGCCCTCCCCAAAATCAAGACTGTTGCTGACGGAACGTAAGCTAGCAGCACGACGCTCAGCATTGACTAAAACTCTGGAACTGCGTTTCTGTCTTGGCATAGTGGATAGGCTCAATGAGGTATATCACCTGATTGAAGCTGAGCAGACGGTAAAGCACCTGAGCAGATCTCGCTAAATTGAGGCTCACGTTTAGCCTTTTTGGAAAACATTTTCGGTAAATTTTCGGTAGGCAGTTGGGTTGGCGATCGCTTTGCTGACAATTCATAAGCAAGTAGGTGCAACTAAATTGAAGATGACGTAGGTTGGGTTGAAGCATGAAGCCCAACACCTGCATGGGACACCTCAGATCTTGCACCAAGCTGGTCTGTTGCCCGACGACCCGCCCTGGAATCAATTCCGGGCTAATCGCTTAAGTCAGTTGAAACTGACTCAAATGCCTACTACAAAATTGTTCCAACTCGTTTTAACGAGTTTTAGCTTTGAGCCTGAGATTAATCTCAAGGCGCTAGGGCAATGCTTCCTGCCACTGGTGCAAGATCTCAGTTGCGCTATTGCTAGTCCATCCTACAGTTAAGGACTCCCTTCCCAGTTAAAGATTAGGGTGAAGTGTTATTCGATAACACCTCGCTGTTACAAAGTAACGCCTATCAGTTACAAAGCAACCGATAGGCGTTAATTATGAATGGCGCGTGTGAATTGAGTAACGTCTCGACGTTGTTTCATTATATCAAAGCGTTATTTCATCACATCAAAGCGTTGCTTGATAACGTCTCGATGTTACTGAGCAACAGGGCGTTGTTCTAGATAAACAGGGGATGCGCTCCTTACAACCCGCTCGTCTTACAAGTGATTTAGAGGATGTTTGAAAAGTAGCTTATGTCTCCTGTAAGGGCGTGGCATTCGGCAGGTAGACTCTGGAATAAGCCAAAATCTTTGCCCGAATGCCGCGCCCCTACAGACTTTTGGGTTACAGATTAGACTTCTCAAACATCCTCTCAGGACTGTTATGTGAGAAACCCTGTAGTTTTGTGCAATGACAAACTCAGTTTTACTCACTTAAATCAGCAGAAAATTCTAGTGACTTAGCACAGTCATTATCGGTATCATTTGATCAATAGATCAGTATTTGTACATTATGGAATGACACCAATGCACGTAGCTGAGAATCTTTCCAACGCAGTAAATAACTACTTGAGAAGAGCGTACCTCTGACGGCATCGTAGTGAGCAATACATCTTGCGATCGCATCTTGGATTCACCAATCTGTAATTAGATCACTCCTGACTTGGTAGCGAGTTCTAGGTACAGGACGAAGAATTAAACCTCGCTGATACACTTGATCTGCTAAATTCTAGTTGCAAAAGCTTTCACATTATGAAAACAGGTGTTGCTAAACTCTTACTTTGTTTCTCACTGCTTAGTATTCCTTATCCTGCGGTCGCACACTCTACTACACAACCTGCTTCAGAATCTAAACTACCTTGGTTAGAGCGTGTAGAGGACTTTCTAGAAGATAATAGAGAAAATGTAGATTTTCTTCTGGGAACCCTGGGCACTGGGATTCTTACTGGTGCTTCTGCTGTTACTTCTATTACAGTTCATAGGTTAAAGGAATGGGAACAGAAGGCTAGGGCTAAAATCTTTAATGAGGAGTTACGTGAGCCAGAACCTCTTGGTAATAATGAAAAGCGAAATGCCATCATTATTGTTGGTCTAGGGGGATGTGGAAAAACAACACTGATTAGGCATTTATCAAAGAATGAGAAAGCCGATCCAAAAATCTCAACGTTTGGTTATGAGCGCTACGGTTGGATTGAAAAATCTTGGACTCCTAATGATGTTGAAACTGATGAGACTAAGTATACATACTATGCAGCAGATCACAGAGGACAAAATATTGGTACTCTCATAGCAGGATTAATCGGAGAGCAAAAAGCATCTTATTCTCCAATGACTTGGGGAGCAATCAATTCATTGATATTAGTTGTCGATGTTACTAAAGCTTATGACGAAGAAACTCAAGATGAATTTAAGCAAAAAGATGCATTTAAGCAAGAAGGTGAGACGAGTTGGCAGACTAGAATTAAAGAAAACACAATGCAATGGAGTCGAACTGCACTAAATATACTTTTTGGCTTTACTGCTAGACCCTCACTAAAATATGTTTGTTTATTCATAAACAAAGTTGACTTACTACCTGATAAAGAAGCGAAGATCAAGCAGCTGTATGAAAGCCTTATTAAGGATTTGGATCAGATGTGTTCAGGTTTAACGTTTGAGGTCATACTTGGGAGTGTAAAAACAGGGAAAGGACTTCCTATCTTAGAGGAATCTCTTAAAAGACATAGCTGGTCAAAAACCTAAAGCAGTAAATCAAATGAGTAATTGGCGAGATCCAACTGAAAATGATTTGGGGCCTCAGGAATTAACAAGAGGTTCAATCTCAAAAAGAGAATCTTCTAGGAAGCAGTTACCAGGCGGGAAGAATTCAAATCCAAACACAACATCTAGCTTATTTCCACTGGTTCTACTTCTGCTTAATACATTCTTAAGCTGCTATTTAGTAATTGGACTTTCTTCTACAGGAGGAAAGCTTGAGTTTGTCCAATACCAACTTCAACAAATTCACGACAACGTGAATAGAGAAGTGTTAAATGCAGGCGACAGCTTAAACAAAGGTCAACAGCTAACTTCAAATAATAAATGCTTTACGTTAACCTTACAGCTTGATGGAAATCTTGTTCTGTATAACAACAAGCAGGAAAGTTCTCTGTGGTCATCAGGAACATCCCAAAGAAATTCGAGCCATGCAATTATGCAACCCGACGGTAATTTTGTCATATATAGTGATGGTGGATCTGCTGTTTGGGCTTCCAATACAAATACGTCTGGTGGTAGCCAATTGAAAGTTGAGAACGATGGTAATGTGGTAATTTACACACGGGAAAACAAAAGAGTTTGGGAAACAGGCACAGGTGGGCAAAGTTGTAGCTGACAGATTACCTAACATTGAACTGATTAGGTGCATAAAGTATTTATAGGCTTGAAGCTTCAATTAGAGCGCCCAGAGAGTCCTGCGTAGGAGCAATGCTTTCTAAAGTCTCGGTAGGATGTTGAAGTATAGAGGCAAGCTCGGTGATCTGTCGCATAACAACCTAGTTAGAGCAAATCTGCAAAGTTGGTCCGTGTTGTTGTAAGGGCTGTCGGTAGCCATTCAGCTTTACCATTAGCTGTCTCCACACCAAGTCTTTACACTTCATAGATCGAGGTTGTCGGTGGGTTCAGAAACGCCAAGGAAGCGATCGCCTAAGGCAGTCGTTTGAGGTAGAAGTGGTAGAAGCACCGCAATGCTGTAGTACTACAGGCGTTACCTGAATGCGCCTGCCTGAGGACAACGGGTGGGGTACTTGCGATCGCTTTTGCAACTATCCCCTACTATCTCATTGATGTGAATTTGATAGCTCAATTTTTCGTACGCTATACGCTCGAAAAGCCCGTTCGTCGAACTCACGTCGCTGTAGTTTTGTACAATGACAAACTCAGTTTTACTCACTTAAATCAGCAGAAAATTCTAGTGACTTAGCACAAACATCATCGGTATTGTTTGATCAACACACAAGTATCCGTACATTGTGGAACATAGCAGACGTAGGTTGGGTTGAAGTATGAAACCCAACGTCCGCATGGGTTACGCTGTCGCCAACCCATCCTACCGTTAGCTCATTGCTCATCCCCAGACGCAAAACTCAATTCATGTAGCCTCAAAAAAACATTGATATGGGCTTTTACCGAGTTAATGAAAGGAATGATTGACCCCACTAGACTCACGACTTATCTCATTACAGTTATCGCTTTAATCTCCACTCCCGGCCCCGGACAAACCCTTGTAGTGACGCAGAGCATTGCTGGCGGTCATAAAGCAGGCATTTTGACAAGCCTGGGACTGAGCACTGGCACGTTAGTACACACTTTAGCAGCGACTCTTGGCTTGTCAACCATCCTGGCGGAGTCTGCGATCGCCTTTTCAGTAATTAAATACTTTGGCGCGATTTACTTAGTCTACCTGGGTGTCAAAGCAATTCTTGTTCAAGAATATCGTTTATCAGAGTCGAGAGTGACCCAGGTAACGCTGACCGAAAATAGACGCATCTTTACAACGGCTCTAGTTATCAGTGTTTTGAACCCCAAAGAGATCCTATTTTTTCTGGCGTTTCTACCCCAGTTTATTGATCCAGGCAGAGGGTCTATTGCACTTCAGTTTCTTCTACTGGGTTTTATTCTCGCGGCAGTAGGAGTGATATTAGAATTTCTGTTGATTTTAGCCACCTGTACATTTATGCAAAGACTAATACAGAGCGCTCAGTTTGCTGCATGGAGACAGCGCATTGCTGGAGCAGTTTTCGTTGGACTTGGTGTGCATCTTGCCCTGGCGAGTCAGAAGTAGAAGTTACACTCTACTATTTGGGCTAGAGAAATGGTTTGGAAACGGAATCAAATTGAAGGTTATACCAATCTAATGTGAGCTTGCACAGAATGAACCCTGGTGAAACAAGGGGCTTAAGCCCCTTGTTCTATGCAGCTTCACAAAGAATTGGTATTAGCAATTTGATAGTCCGTTTCAGCGGAATGGGAAGTCGGGCACAATTCTGTAGTTTTGTACGTTGACAAACTCAGTTTTGATCACCCAAGTCGGCAGAAAAACAGGATGATTTAACACAGGTGTAGTTGTTATGGTTGAACCAACAGTTGAAGTTGTTAGTTGAAACCAGTTAACCAAAGGATTAGAAAATGATGAGATCGGTAAATGGTGGAATAATTTATGTCTTCCCCTTCATCACTTACTCCGATGGGCGAAAATCAATTTGCACCATTCCTTCAGGATACATTCAACAAGCTTTGTCTGAATCTGATTATGAAGATCTGAGTAATGAGTTTGAGTTGGACATAGCCTTAATCAAGGCAGTTGTAGAAGTTGAGTCTCATGGCTCTGGATTTTTATTGAGAGAGTTGCCTCCAGCACGTCCAAAGATTTTATTTGAGGGACACTGGTTCTTTAGATTGACTCCTAAACCTGTTTCTAGAAGCCGTCCTGATTTGTCCTATCCCAGGTGGGACAAAAGCAAGTATAAAGGCGGTTCTGCTGAGTGGGAGCGACTGCTTGATGCGATGGAGTTTGATGAAATTCAGGCACTAAAAAGTGCGTCTTTTGGATTGGGGCAAGTGATGGGATTTAATTATTCCCTTGCGGGTTGTTCCTCCATTCAACAGTTTATCCAGGAAAACTTTGCTGGAGAGTATTGGCAAGCCAGACACATGATGAACTTCATTGTGAATCAAGGTCTTTTAGACGAGTTGAAAAGGAAGGACTGGGCTGGTTTTGCAAGAGGATATAATGGACCTGGCTACAGAAGAAATGAGTATGATACTAAGCTTGAGAGAGCTTACAAGAAGCATTTGATTGCCACTGCAAGTCGCTGGTCAGACGAGGTGACAGCATAATCATGGGCGGAAAGACAAGCAACAAAGAACAGCATATCTCAATGGTGTCGGCATCGTAGTGAGTAATATATCTTCGATCGCAGCTTGGGTTCACCAAACCGTTATTGGGTTACTTTTAGCTAGGTAGAGCGAGTTATCCATCAACGAAAGTTAGAGATAGTTTAGCCATTCTTTGAGGTGAAGTAAGATATTGCTCGGATACCTATCACTGCGTGAATTTCTAAACTCAGAACTTAAGAGTCTAAGTCAAATAGGATAAGCCCCAATGCTAAAAACAGAATCTGCGATAGGGAATCTTGTTAACCCACTCGAACTCAAGCAACAATCGACTGAAACTGTGGTGCTGTCCAGTCGGCAATTGAACTGGAATGGCATCTTGGTTGAACAGTATCTATATTCTCCAAGTCGAGATGAAGTTAAAAGTCCTGCCCTATCTGACCATCGGCTCATCTTACCCCTGGGACCCCCCGCTCCTTTGATCCAGGAACGCGACGATCGCCTGCATGAATCAATTCCGCAGAGGGGAGATAGCATCTTTGTTCCTGCTGGATATCCGGGTTCCTGGCGATGCCCCACAAAGGATATCAACCACCCAAAAAAGCAGCAGTTGCACATTTGGTTAAAACCAGAGTTGATTAAACAAGTCGCTGAGGGATCGGACATTGATGTAGACCGACTCGACCTCGTGAACTGTTTCGGACGGCAAGATTCACAGCTTCATCATCTCGCAATGATGCTTCTCGCTGAGTTGCAGTCAAATAGCATCATGGGGCAGCTATACGTCGAATCATTAACTCAAGTTTTAGTTATTCACCTGCTGCGACACTATTCTACCTTCACACAGCCCATTACCTCTGAAAACAGAAGCTTAAATCACACTCGCTTGCATCAAGCGATCGATTATATTCACGCTCACCTTGACCGAGATTTATCACTGGCTGAAATTGCAGGCGCGATCAATATTACCCCGACTTATTTTGCCACTTTGTTTAAACGCGCTACAGGTCTCTCTCCGCATCAATACGTGATTCAACAGCGAGTAGAACGGGCGAAATCGCTGCTGTCGAAAACGGATTTGGCGATCGCAGACATTGCCCTATAGGTAGGCTTCTCTAACCAGAGCCACTTAACGCGACACTTCAAACGCCTGATTGGAGTGACCCCAGGGCAGGTTCGCTAAGATCATAAGAATGTGACAAATCACTGTAAGAATGTGCAAGAAGTTGAGCATTAGAGGTCGTTACATTTGCGTTGGATAAGCAAGTGTGACTGAGTAATAAAACTGAATTTGCGCCATCTATCTGCTCATTGCGCCAATTGAGTTGCCCACTCACAGCTATCTGAGAACGAGATGCAAGCAACTGTAAATAATTGGAGCGGTACAATGCAAACTCAAAGGATGGGTTTCTTATACAGGTTCTACTGCTTGGGCTGGAGAAATGCCTCGTTGAGGTGCTTTTCCCGATTTCAACATGGGTTGCTCAGTATATTCCTTTACTATCGTCAAGGTTTTGCAGAGGGATCGAAGTGGAGGCGGAATCAAATAGAAGGATCAGAGTGGAGACGAAATCAAATTGAGTGTTAGCAATTTGACTGTACTCAAAAGAACATTGAATACTTACCCCATTTACCTATCATGAACATAAGTGCTTTATCCACTGTTGGTGCAGCATTGACTGTGCTTACCACCCTGAACTCTGCTCCAGCTTATGCAGCACTGCTAGATTTTCAATTCTCCTTCGTCGATGCCGCATCAGGTACGCCAGTCAGCGGCAGCTTTCAGTTTGATGACTCCACCGAGCCGATCGTTCCCTCTAACCCTGCTCTTGCTGGTGTTTTCTATCAAAATGCCAGCCCAAGCTCCACTATCACCGTTGGCGATCAGGTGTTTGAAGGCGGAGGGAACTCTCTGGTGGTTGCCAATGATTTTGTGAATCCTACTCCCCTCGATGTTTTTGATCTCCTCATCTTTGATGACTTTGTTGATTTCGACCCCAGCAACCCAGCGAGCAGCGTGTACACAGGATTATTTCTGTTCGATGCCGATGCCCTAGCTACAAATGCGCCTCCTACAGCTGTGCCTGCCAGCGCACGTTTTGCCTCAGTCACAGTCGGGAATACAACTTACAGCTCTATCGACAGTTCAACAACAATCAAAGCCGTGACAACTGCATCGGTTCCTGAGCCAGCCTCAGTTTTAGGACTTTTAGGACTGGCGATGCTTGGAATCAAGTTCTACCCAAAACGGCATGGCTAAGTAGCCGGGCTTCATGAACTGTAGGATGGGTTAGCGATAGCGTAACCCATGCAGATGTTGGGTTTCATGCTTCAACCCAACCTACGCCTTACGCAAACAGAACCTAAAAGCGATCGCCACGCAACAAGGGGCTTAAGCCCCTTGTTCCTTCGGTGAATGCGTAAGTCCTGTCTTAACAAGATTGAGTAATATCTTCAACTCGTTCTACACTTATCCTGACTTGGCAAGGGCAACCTTTCACATGGGAGACAGAGGATGACTCAGAACTGGCACGACTGGGTTTGTTTGGGACTGACAACGCTCGCTGTGGGCGGAACATGGCTCGACAGCACCGCCCTTGCCCAAATTACACCTGATGACACTCTGGGTGCAGAAGGCTCTCGCGTTCGCTCCAATGCTACCGTGCAAGGTGAACCCGCTGACCTGATTGAAGGCGGAGCCGTTCGCAATGCCAACCTGTTCCACAGTTTCCAAGAATTCAACGTCGAGGAACAGCAGCGGGTTTACTTTGACAATCCCGCTGGCATCGACAATATCTTTTCTCGTGTCACAGGGGGCAATCCTTCCAATATCCTCGGTACTTTAGGTGTGGATGGGGCTGCTAATCTGTTTTTGCTCAATCCCAACGGCATTTTGTTTGGTGCCAATGCCAGCTTAGATGTGCAGGGGTCGTTCTTGGCAACGACGGGCAACGGCTTCCTCTTTGAAAATAACGAAGTGTTTAGCGCGACCAGTCCAGAAGCACCCCTGCTGGCAGTCAGTGTGCCACTGGGGGTGCAGTATGGGGCGAACCCGCCAGGAGCCATTACCGTGCAGGGCAGTGCGCTACGGGTGAACGAAGCCCAAAGCCTGATTTTGGCAGGTGGGGAAGTGCTGCTAGAGGATGCTTCGCTGGCTGTGGCGTTGCTCCAAAACGGGCAAGTTGTGGGATTGCGAGAAGGGGGACGCATTGACATCGGTGCTGTCGCTGGGGTAGGAACCCTGGAGTTGAGCGAGACGAACAACTTGTTGAGTTTAAGATTTCCAGAAGACTTAGCACGAGCAGATGTCCGTCTCACCGATACCACTACGCTGGATGTCCGAGCTAACAATGGGGGAGACATTGCGATCGCTGCCCAGAACATCGATATTTTAGAAGGGAGCAGCCTTCTAGCTGGAATATTTGGAGGGTTGGAGTTTCCTGGTAGTCAAGCGGGTGATATTCGTCTTGATGCAACCAATGCAATTCGGATTGATCAGAGAAGCCTTTTGAATAACGTAGTAGGTTCAGATACGGTCGGAGCGGGCGGTACTGTGGAGATTACTACAGATACCTTGCAAGTGAGCAATGGTGCTCAACTAAGTGCTAGCACCTTTGGACGAGGTGATGCGGGAAATGTCATTATCGATGCCCGCGATCGCGTTTCCTTTAATAATGGTTCTGCCTTTAGCAGTGTGGAATCATTAGAGGCAGTCGGAACAGGGGGCAATGTGGAGATTACCACAGGCACCTTGCGAGTGAGCAATGGCGCTGGACTAGTTACTAGAACCTTTGGGCAAGGTAATGCAGGCAATGTCATTATCAACGCCCGTGATCGCGCTGTCTTTGACGGTGGTTCTGCCTTCACCAATGTGGCATCATCAGAAGCAATCGGAACGGGTGGCAATGTAGAGATCACCACAGGTAGCTTGCGAGTGAGCAATAGAGCTGCACTAAATGCTATTACCTTCGGGCAAGGCAACGCAGGAAATATCATCATCAACGCCCGCAATCGCGTTACCTTTGACGGTGGTTCTGCCGTCAGCAACGTAGGAGTAGGGGCAGTTGGAACAGGGGGTAATGTGGAGATTACCACAGGTAGCTTGCGAGTGAGCAGTGGCGCTGCACTAAGTGCTAGTACCGTTGCACGAGGTGATGCAGGGAATATTATCATCAACGTCCGCGATCGCGTTTCTTTTGACGGTGGTTCTGCCCGCAGCGTTGTAGAATCAGGGGCAATTGGAACGGGCGGCAGGGTGGAAGTTACCACAGGTACTTTAGAAGTGAGCAACGGCGCTGCACTAAATGCTACTACCCGTGGACAAGGTGATGCGGGGGATGTTGTTATCAACGCTCGCGATCGCGTCTCCTTTGACTTTGGTTCTGCCGTCAGCAGTGTAGGATCAGAGGCAGTTGGAACAGGCGGTACTGTGGAAATTACTACAGGTACCTTGCAGGTGAACAATGAGACTCTACTAAGTGCTAGTACCCGTGGACAAGGTGATGCAGGGGATATCATCATTAACGCCCGCGATCGCGTCTCCTTTGACGGTGGTTCTATCTTAAGTGCTAGTACCTTTGGAGAAGGCAATGCAGGGGATATCATCATTAACGCCCGCGATCGCGTTTCCTTTGACAATCTAAGTGATGCCTCTACTGAAGTAAGGTCAGATGCAATCGGAACGGGCGGTGATATTGTCATTACCACGAGAGCACTGTCAGTTACAAATGCTTTAGGTTTATTCGCAGGCACTTCTGGACAAGGTGATGCAGGGGATATCATTATCAACGCCCGCGATCGCGTCTCCTTTGACTTTGGTTTGTCTCTACTAGAGTAGGCTTAGACGCAATCGGAACGGGCGGTGATGTTGTCATTACCACGAGAGCGCTGTCAGTTACAAATGGTGCAGAGTTACTCGCAGAGACTTCTGGACGAGGTGGTGCAGGGGATGTCATTATCAACGCCCGCGATCGTGTCTCCTTTGACTTTGGTTTTGTCTCTACCGACGTAGGTTCAAACGCAATTGGAGCGGGCGGTGATGTTGTCATTACCACTAGAGTGCTGTCAGTTACAATGGTGCATTATTCGCAGAGACTCGTGGACGAGGGCGGGCGGGCGATGTCATCATTCGCAGTGCTGAGTCTACCACCCTCACTGATAGCAGCATCCTGACCGAAACCTCAACAGCAAGTCGCGGCGGCGATATTGAGATTCATACGGGTTCGTTAACCTTAGCTGATGCCGAAATCAGCACTCGCACCACAGCGCAAGGGGATGCAGGGGACATGACCATTGCTGTAAGCGACACCCTAACGGCAACCGCCAGCGAAATTAGCACCTCAGCCACGAGTGAGGTAGCCTCTGGAGGCGGCATCACGATTAGGGCAAACACGATTGGTCTTCGCAACGATAGCGATATTGAGACCAACGTAGCAGGCGCAGGCACAGGTGGCGATATCGTTGTCACTGCTGGGGCTGTAGTTGCTTACGATGACAGCGACATTCTGGCGTATGCCCTTGATGGTCGTGGGGGCGATGTGCAACTCAACACTGACCTGTTTTTAGGTGAAGGCTATCGTCCTGCCCCTGAAGGCATCGATCTGCGATCGCTCGATGGCAACGACCGGGTAGATGTCAACGCCAGTGGTGCGATTCCTGGTAGCGTGAGCCTGCCCGATGTCAGCTTCATCCAAAACAGTTTGAGTGAGTTACCTCAAGTGCCCGTTGACCCCGACCAGTTGCTTGCTAATAGCTGCATTGCCCGCAGCGACCCGCGAGGCAGCTTCATCGTCACCGGAGCAGGGGGTTTACCGTCCCGTCCTGGAACTGCAATGGCTTCTCCCTTTCCCACAGGCACCGTGCAAGCGATTCCACAAGAGCGCAGTGTTGATGCGTCTGCCCCCGGTGCTGAAGACGAGTATCGCTGGCAGCCAGGAGAGCCGATTGTAGAGCCGCAGGGAGTGTATCAGTTGCCCGACGGACGACTGGTGATGAGCCGCGAGTGTTCACAGATGTAGTTTTATACACTGACAAACTCAGTTTTGATCAGCCAAATCGGCAGAAAAACGGGATGATTTAGCACGGGTGTCGTTGTTATGGTTGGGTCAACAAGCTGAAGTTGGTCACGGAATAACATTCATGAGCGATCGCCATTAGCTACGAGTCAACCCCGATCAACGTTGTCATTTACAGCAATTGTACGAGAGATATTTTCTAGATTTTGGAGAAAAACTCATGGTTACAGCCCCCAGACAAAGAAACCAGTTTAATGTGCTGCGACAGCAAATCTATAGCAGTCTCGAAAAAGCACAAGCGCAAAGAAATACATTCAAATGCAACAACGCTCGACTGATCACAGCCAACATTATCCTGAGTACTGTTGCCGCAGTCCTGGCTGGATTTTCTGGAACGGCTGGCACCGCAGCAACCTGGAAACCCATTTGTATCATTGCTGCGGTTTGCTCAGGTGGCGTGGCGGTGACGACAAAAATGCAAACGCCCGAACAACTCACGGAAGCCTGCGAATGTGTCGGGCAACTCAAAGCACTCAGAGTAGAGATGATCACGACAACGGGTGATTTAGAAGAAATCAGTGAGAAATATCAGCAGATTCTCTCAGAGTTCTCAACGATTGATTGTTAATCCATCTTTGAGTATCTGTCGTTTCTGTGATAGAGAGCGACAATCCTCCCAGAATTGGATACAACTCTAACAAGACTTACGCCTCGCCTGTGAAACAAGGGGCTTAAGCCCCTTGTTGATGGGGAGATTGCTTGATTTCATGTTCTGCTTGCGTAAGTTCTGTTTAAGGCGAATTGGAGTCTTGAGAAAATCCATTGAATGGACAGACTGTTCAGAAACACGATGCAAGTCAACACAGGGAACTGGAGCGCTGCCATGCAAACTCAAAAGATAGGTTTCTTATACAGGTTCTACTGCTTAGGCTGGAGAAATGGTTCGCTGAGATGCTTCTCTCTCTATCAGCATTGGTTGCTCAGTCTCTTTTTCTACTATCGTCGAGGCTTTGCAGAAGGATCGAAGTGGAGGCAGAATCAGATAAAAGGATCGGAATGGAGACAAAATCAGATGGAATATTAGCAGTCTGATTATACGTTCAGTGCTGTAGCATTCCAAGTTGACAAGTCGTTAACCTTACCCCAGTAAAAATGTCTTCCCCAACCAACCTAGATCACACGACCCTGTTTGTGCAGTTACAAAACATTTTGAGCGAGTTACACGAAGAAGTAACTCAGCAGCTTACAATTCTGCCCCAGTCAGACCAACCTCTACAGAGCTTTAGCAGCCCCGATGGTAACGTAACAGGTTCACTTTTGACCTGCGCTGGAGAGGAAATAGATTGGATGGTTTATTCCTGGTTCAATGCTGCTCAGATGAAATTTAGCACGATGCGTCTGACCCTTTGGCTAAGTCCACTGATTCAGGTACCTCACCTAGCATTTGAATTTGGCACAAAGCCCGACCTTTTCTTCTACATCGACTACGTTCCTAGAGTTGATTTATGGAGCGACTCAAGCTACACAGAACGCTACTACAGCTCCATGAATGCAACTTATTTAGACCTAAGGGAGAATCCTAACCTATCTTTGTTTGTAAGTAAGGCACTGTATGTGAGGCAATTCCAGTCTCCAACCTCTCTTTGCTTTACTGGTTCGCCGACAGAAGACTCTCTTTCGTTGCTTCGGAATACTGCCCATGAGGTGTGTTCTCGCTGGTTAACCTGGGTGAAGCAGGCAGAACCTGTTCCCAGCGATCGCCGACCCGCACTGGCAGAACGTGATTTACGAATGCGACGAATGACTGCAGAACGCGATCCGGGAAACGCTTTAGCAGCAAAGATCTTTGGAGAAGAGCTGGCAAACCAGTTGATCCGCTCGTTATGGAGTAAGGAACATGAGTAATGCAGAGTTTAGGTATCAAGATTTGTAGAACTAAAGCAATAAATCATGAATAATCTAGATAAAAATTGGGATAATCTGTTTGGCGAGTATACAACTGATGAAACCGTTTGGTGTGGGCAATGGGTTACGTACTCTCCTGACCAAAAAGTAACGAAAAGTCAGAGGGTTATCAGAAGTTTTCGCTCGAATGCAGACAACACTGTCATTACCCATATTAATCGCTACATTGATGCCAGCGAAAATGTTGAGGAGAAAACCTGGCAGATTGACCGAGAAACCTGTAATAAGTCAGATGGAGTGGTTCATCCTGCTAGGCCCTGGATGCGAGCGCTGGCGATAGGAGCAAATGCAACGGCTTGGACTTCACAGCAACTCATTCCCGAAACCCCTTTTGGAGCACAGCTTTCCTTCAAAGAGGGTAGCTGGGGAACGAGTGCTGCAATCATGTATGGAGAGAACGGTCAGCTTCACCAAATTTTGTATATTCGGGAACACCTGGGTCGTTTCTCTGACGAAGCCCTAAGTTTAGAAACCTTGAAGATTTCAGGAAATTGGATGGGTAAGAAACGCTCTATGACTCCTGACTTAAGCATTTCACCGGAAGAAGATATGCAACTATCCTTGAGCAAATGGGCGATCGCTACAAGAAGATTTCTCTTCCCAGCAACCTGATTCTTGTGCTTTCCGAGAGAGTCAATGCTGATCAACCAATTCAGATTGCAGTCGGTCAACAAACAGCAAACCATGAATTGAAGTATCTTGAAGCTCACTATACGACTGCTGGTGCGTTCGCGTTGTTGGTTTCTGCAACGTTGCAGTCTTAGTTTTTGCGGGTTGAGTCATCAAAAAGAGTGCATTTTCTAAACTACTTGTTGTCAATTTCACTTTCTACTCCTTATGCCAAGTCAAACATCATCTTCCTATCCACAGGTCATTGTGGCAGGTATGCCTCGCACGGGTACCGAATCCATGAAACAAGCATTAGAGATGCTTTATGGCAAGGGTGCTCGTGCTTATCACATGACGGAGGTTCTAAACCGCCCGAAGCACTTAAAATTTTGGTCAGACTTAGCCTTTGAGCATCGTCAAGCCAATCAAGCTGACTGGAAGCAACTGTTAAAGGGTTACATTGCGACAACCGATCTACCTTGTGCGTTTTATTTTAAGGAGCTTGCAGAGGCTTTTCCCGACGCTAAAGTTGTCTTAACCATACGTGAGGAGTCTGAATGGTTTGAATCTTACTGTCGGATCATTACGGCAACTCATCGATTTCGATCCCTGCGTTTTCTGCCTCCCCTGAATCGATTTTGGCCCTATGCAGCCAAACTAAATCAGATTGTTTTTGGCGATAATGCTTTAAGTGAGTCGGGACCCGTTCAAGAAGTCGTGGTTGACGCTTATCGTCAGCATAATGAGCGGGTTCGTCAATCGATTGCACCGAATCGACTTCTAGAATTTAATGTGCGGCAGGGATGGAAACCCTTATGCGAGTTTCTGGAGTTGGATGTACCTCAATCTGATTTTCCTCACTCCAATGCAGGTACAGCGGGACCTAGTAGAATTATTTCTAGAGCTGTTCTTCAGCTTTCATCGAGTCGCGTTTTGCTTGTCTTTGGAATCGTCTTCGTTCTCTCAATGATTTTGCTTTCTATAACCATGAAAGCGTAATCAGGAACACTCAAATAAGTTAACCCGTCTCAACTTCTATTCCTATGAAAATGCGCTCCCTCAACAGTTGGAAACTGCTGCTACTCACGACTGCGAGTGTTACTACAGCGAATGTTGTACTCACTGAAGCCACCCCAGCATCCGCAGCAACCATTTCCCTTTATTTCGATGCCTTTATCCCTGAAGAACGCGCTCCAAACCCAGCTTCGGAAGTTTTACCACCATTTTATACCTCGTTCATTGGAGACGATCGGGGATTCGATCTAGAAGCAACACAGTCAGGGCAAGCCCGTCTGTTTACGCAGGTTTTACTAGATCTAGAGGCGGATGAACCCTTGATCTCATCCTTCACAGACACATCACCCACTGTTGGATTTCGGATTGAGAATGGTGAGGAAGTGAGCGACACTCTTAAATCTGCACCAACCAGTGCCATTACAGCCACGCGCAGTGGAGATGCAATTTTGCTCAACGTGTTTGCGGAAGCTCGCAACCCTCTAATCGAAGTGTTTCTACCACCAGATGCTCCGCCAGTTCCCCCTGCACAGTACAATTATCAAATTTCGTTAGCTAAAACGGGCAACTTCCTGGATTACACCTTTTCAGGGACGACCCGTGAGTATCCAGCCTACTCCGCCTACATTGCAGATACTCCAGTGCTGCTCAACTCGTCTGGCGAAGATCCGTTTCAGCTTGGCGTGATTGAGCCGATCGCGCCGATTCAGGGACAGATATCGCTTGCATCCGCTACCGTACCAGAACCAACGACACTGGCAGGGCTAGCGGTATTAGGAGGATTGCTTGCTCTCAAGCGAAGAGCGGTCTGATACCGTTTCTATGGCTGTATGGCTACAGCTACAAAAGAGGCAGCGATCGCCTCAGTTGCGACAACTTTAGAAAATAAGGATGCTGTGCAGTACACTGCACAGCATTGTCTTTACGCAACACAGTATTGAGCAAGTCCTTTACTGCGAAGGAGGCTTAGAGTTCCGGTTACGCAGAGCTATTGCGCTTAGCAGACCAGCCAAAAGCATCCCTACACTGAGGGTAGGTTCAGGCACAGGCACAGCCGTAACTTCCACATTATCATCTGCCTCATCGCCAAGCGGGGTGTAGATATAATTCCAGGCATCAACATCATCCAGCACGTGGGCGCGAAGAAATGCTGCACTCCAGCGTCCAATCGTTTCGGTTGCGATCGCCTGCTCAAGCTCAGGTCTAACAGGGTCACGAGGGGAGTCTGCGTTAGTAATTCCGTAGTGATTGGCACCCTTTACTTCAATCAATGCTTTCGGTGGATTAAGGAGTTGGTTAAAGGTTGTAATTGTCTCCGCTGGGTCAGCAACCCCGTCCAAAGTTCCCAAAATCAGCCCAGTTGGGATCTCATTATCAATGGGTGGAATGGTTCCCGTGTTAGCTGCATCAAAGCTAGTGCCATAAAAGATGCCTGCTTTTAATTCTTCAGGCAGGCTATAGCCTTCAGAGCAAAGGATAAAGAAGCACTCGTCTTGGGTTGAGGCAATGCCTACAGCACCTCCAAAGGAATGCCCCAGTAGCCCCAGTGAGTCAGTATCCAGTAGCCCAGCGACTGGAGAAGCAGCATTATTGTTTTCTAGCGTCATGAAGTTCAGAACTTCGTTTACCTGATCCTGCTCAGGAAATAAACCTGAAAATGAGAGACCTCCCGGTGCAGATAGTGTCCGCTGGTTGTTGGGAACGACGACGGTAAATCCATAACTGGCAACAATTTGAGCGTAGTTACTATAGTCAGCCTTATCGACTAGCGCCCCCTGAAGCAGCAATACAATAGGAGTTGACTCGTTTAAGCCAGAAATAACTGGATAGTAAACATCCGTTGGATCACCATTGATCAAGGTTGAGTACTGGTCAATCTCTGGAAAGATCGGTGTTCCTGTGAAAGAGGTAGCGAATGCAGGGTTTCCTATTGAGGCTAAAAGCAGTAGACTGCTTACAGAAGAGCTAGCGAATAAGAAATGCTTAGTCATAAACAACACTTTTATTGGTAGGTAAGAGATCACAATGAGAAGTTAACTCCTCATCAAAGTATCTCAAATACTAAGCATCGCAACTAAAGATTTGATGAAGTGCTACAGAAGAGAATTAGTGTAGTTTTCTGCAATGGCGATCGCACTATTGTGCATCCAATCTGTCCGATTCCAGCCATCAACTTTACACAAAAAGGTAATGCACTCCGTGACTTGTCGTTCTATGGTGGAATAAACGGTAAGTCTTTAATTACTGGGCTAGTTCTGTAGGTTGGGTTGAAGCATAAAACCCAACACCTGCATGAGTTACGCTGCGCTAACTCATCCTACAAATCGTTCAGATTGCCGACTTAACAACGCTAAAAATTCTAGTCATAGGAAGTGAACGTTCGTGAAGGAGTTGAACACCGCACTGAATTGCCTACCTGGTGATACTCCGGTTCAGGTGCCAGCATCGCAGCTTGAAATCTACGAAACAATGCGATGGTGGCATCAGCGTCAAGCCCTACAGCTTAACGCTCAAGCAACAGAGATTCGGGATGGTTTGCTGCAAGAATTATTTGCACTGCGTCGGGGGTTAGAGGTCTGGGCAGAGGGGAATCACAACGCTTCTAGCCACCATCACCATGATTGGCTGCAAAAGATTGAACGGTTACACCAAGACCTTGAACGCATTAGCAATCACCTATCCCCACCGTATCTGGAGGAAAGTTTGCCACTTGCCATTCAATATGCGGCTGAATCCTGGAGAACACATTACCCACAGTTAGAGTTTGTGCTAGATTCACCAGTGCAGCGGAGTAGCGAATCGCCAGCGCGTAGTCGCATCATCCTGACGACCCTCCATGAATTCCTACAGATCATCAGATTAAACTTTCCAGAAGTAGATTCTCTTCGTATCAGTTTAAGCCTGCAAGAAATCGAGAGTAGACTGGCTATCGAAATTCCTGATGTCAGTCAATCTACCCTGGCTTCCTTTCTAGCATCAGATCATCTGAAATATTTAAGTCAAGCCTTTGAACTTCTAACTTTAGGAAAATGTCTGCATCAGCAAAGAGAACTGGAGATAACGTGGTATTTTCTTTGGCAAGAGGAGGGACTCAGACAGCAATAACTTTGTGTTATGCGGGCGATGTCCGCATAACCCAGAGTTATTAGGGACTTGCATAAAAATAAAAGTCCCATTTTTCAAGGTGCGGCTCAGCCGCACCTTGAAAAAATGGGATCTTAAATAAACGCAGATCCCTTATTTCGATTAAAGTCTAATGATGATGTTCAGGGGATTAGAGATGAATCAGAGTATACAAGCGATGCCAAAAATCCTTGTGATTGATGATCATGAGTCTGTCCTAACTGGGACAGTCAGTGGCTTAAGACAGCAATATCCACAGGCAGAAATTGTAACGGCTCAGACCGCAGAAGGTGCCCAACAGCAAATTGAACGGACTCAACCAGACCTGGTTATGGTTGATCTCTCCATTCCACAAGCAGCTGTAGAGAGCGCTCAAACGAATACGGGCATTGAGTTGCTAAAGACGCTAATGCAGCAATATCCAACTCTAAACATCGTTGTCCAAAGTGCTTATGCTAAAGCTCTAGCGCGGCTAAAACATGAGATTAACAACCATGAAGGGGGATTTACTGTGGCAGACAAAAGCCTGCCCTTGAAAGAGATGTTAGCCAGGGTAGAGTGGGCACTTCAGGGTTTAGTGTACACACCCAAAGAAATGCGAACCGGGTTAGAAATGAAGCATGAGTGGTTGGAAGTGCTTAAACTAGCGTTTCAAGAGGGATTGCAAGACAAGGCGATCGCCGAACGAATGCAGGTTGGAGAGCGAACCGTGCGTCACTACTGGACTCAGCTACAGGATGCGCTGAGTGTTTATCCACAGCCCGGTAAGAATATCCGCATCCAAACAGAGATGCGGGCACGGGAAGAAGGGTTAATCGACTAGGATGAGACAGGTAAGACAGAAGATTCGGGATAAGTGTAAGAGGGAGGCAGCAATCTGGCGAGTTAGAGCGCTGCCGGGGTTTATTGTGGTTGCCCTTATCATTGGTCTGCGTTTTATGGGACAGCTACAGTTTTTTGAGCGCTTAGCACTGGATTACTTGCTGCGGCTACGCCCTTCTGAACCCGTTGATGAACGAATCCTAATTGTTGGTATTAATGAAGCAGATATTCAGCGGATCGGAACTTATCCCATCCCAGATCGCCACATTGCCGCTCTGTTCACAACCCTCCAATCCTACGATCCAGCCGTAATTGGGCTTGATATCTACAGAGATTTACCAATCGAGCCTGGACACAGTGAGTTAGTGCAGGCATTTAGCCAGATGGAAAACTTGATTGCGATCGAGAAAGTTCTCTCCGATCGCAGTGGCTTTACGGTCAACCCACCACAGGGACTTGCCCCCAAGCAGGTCGGTTTTGCAGATGCCGTTCTGGATTCTGATGGCCGTTTGAGGCGGAGTCTGCTAGGCACCTCAGTTGATGCAGACACTTCAAATGATACAGACAACTACAAATTTTCATTCACTATCCGCTTGGCAGAAACCTATCTCGCTAGCCAGGGAATTACCCTAGAGAACGGTATCCGTGATCCGGACGCTATGCGGTTTGGCTCGACAGAACTAAATCGGGTTTCGCCAAATTCTGGTGGGTATGTAGGGGCGGATGACGGAGGAAACCAGGTTTTGCTTAATTTTCGCAGTGGTTTAGCCCCATTCCGAATAGTATCTCTCGAAGATGTTACAGAAGGGAGAGTTCCCGAAGCCTGGATTCGCGATCGCATTGTTCTCATCGGTATCACAGCGCTTAGTGCCAAGGATGTAATCAACTCTGCTGCCATTGATGGAGTGAACCCTGGATTAGTCTATGGCGTAGAAATTCAGGCTCACGCCATCAGCCAAATTACGAGTGCAGTGCTTGATGGCCGTCCTTTACTAAAAACCTGGTCTGATGGCTGGGAATATGTTTGGATTTTGGTTTGGGGATTATTAGGGATTAGCTTAGGACGAATTTTCACGTCTCCCCTCAAGATTCTCCTGGGGCTTGCAGTTTCCTGTGTAACTCTTACTGGGGTTTGCTACAGCCTCTTGCTGATTGGATGGTGGGTTCCCATCGTTCCAACGCTCCTGGTTTTAGTGCTTAATGGCACAGGGCTTACTGCCTTGCTCTTTTATCGCTATCAGCAAGATTTGAAATCGAAAATTCAGGATCGTCAATTAATTATCGACCGTACCTTTGACAGCATTCACAACGGTCCGTTGCAAACCCTGGCTGGCATATTGAGAACTGTGCAAGAGCGCCCCCTATCGCCAGAGCAACTGTATCTTGATCTGAAGTGCTTAAATCAAGAATTACGAGACGTGTATGAATCTGTACTGGGAGAGATCTCAACGCAAAGAGACAGCATCATCCTAAGCCCAGAATTAAAGCTTGATTTGACACGACCCACTCACGAAATCCTCGATGAAATTTATACTTATACCCTGGCGCGTGACCTCCCTTGCTTTAAAACACTGAAATTAAAAGTTACAACGTTCAAGCAAATTGATACTCGCCCTTTGACCCTTGAACAGAAGCGAGGGCTGTGCCGTTTTCTTGAGGAGGCTTTATGCAACGTGGGCAAACACGCTGTGGGAGTTACTCGCATCGATGTCATTTGTAAACAAGAACAGAATCAGAATGTCATCCGTGTGATAGACAATGGCGTGGGAATTGATTCATCTTCTGGTACAGCTAAAACTGAAGGACGGGGAACACAGCAAGCTAGAGAACTTGCTCGCCAGTTAAATGGAACCTTTCAGCGGCTCTCCCTTATAGACACCTCATCAGGAACAATGTGTGAACTGCGCTGGGCTGCTGTAGCAGTAAGGATGAAAGATGAAGGATGAAGTTGAATCTTGCTCATCAAAGCTTTGTTGCTTACAGTCTGTCCTAGCTAAGCTTCGTACTGCTATACAAAGGGCTAACTTTTAGAATGTAGATTTCAGCAACGAGAATGGCTGAAAACAAAAGTATATATCTCCTATTTCGGTACTCAACTTGGCATGGATGGGTAGTGTGAACGCGATCGCACCTCGATATGATGTGAGTCATAACCACTTTAACGGGGGGACTATGACTCGATTTTCTTGGTTGCCGAACCGCGCTCTGAGGTATACAGCGTTAACCAGTGGTGCTTTAGGGCTAGTTCTGTTAACGGCTCCCTATGCCTTAGCCGATTATGTTCCACCCTCTGAGCCTTCTTCTCCTCAAGAATCAACAAGTTCTACGGGTCGAAGGGGAGGATGTGATGGAGAGGCTGAAACAGAACTGACTGCCTTAGCTCCTCAGAGCTATGTAGGACAAACCATTTCTACTCATCCTACCTTTGCCTGGTTTATCCCTGATACTCAGCCCTTTCAAGTTGAGTTTCGCCTTTTTGAGTATAATTCTGCGATCGCCAACTCATTCAGAAGATTGACCTTCAGAGTTCTCCCGGAATTATGTCCTGGTCACTTCCTCCAGACCAGCCAGGACTCTCAACTGGGCAGCGTTATTTCTGGCAGGTGGTGGTTCATTGCGACCTCAACCGTCCCTCTAGTGCTTTAGTGGCTGAAGCCGAGATCGAAGTTGTCGAGATTCCATCTGATTTAGAAATGGAGCTTGATGCTGCAACCGATGACCTTGCCAGAGTACGTCTCTATGGCGAAGCAGGCTTGTGGTACGACGCTTTTAATGAAGTATTGGCTGCTGGACAAGATGCAGCAGCAAGAGACACGAGGCTGGGTCTTTTAGATAACCTGGTAAACTCAGAAGTAGTAATGGAAACCAGTATTCAAGAACATCAAGTACGGCTCACAGAGATCATAGAGCTTGAGCGATCGCTGTAGCTTACCGTAAGGCTGCATGGGGCTTTTGGTTGAATACTTCCTACTTAATCTCGCTCCAGTCGCCAGAGAGGACAAAAGTTGTCCAGTAATAGAGATGGGAATACTCAGGATTCTGCAACATCGCTAATTGGGTTTGCCTGAGTGGAGTAGGTTAAACATAGTGGAGGAGTCGCTCACTCCACTGTGTTTAACTCACCCGGTAATGTTCTAAATCTGGGGATAGCCTCCTAGAGATTGTTGCTAAGAGCAGGATTCAATCACCTTCTACACGCTTAGAACATTACCTACAAAGCCTTTATTTAAGTTATGTTGAACAACCGGAATACACCTCGCCACCCTTTTCCTTGATAGCTTAAGTAGGTTCGCACAAGCAATCGTCTTGCTAAACTAATCGGCACCTGAACACAGAGACATCTCAGGAGTCCGAGTCTACCCTGAGTCGCAAGAGCCACCTTTGCAGCTTCATCAATACGCTTCAAAAGCTTGGGCTGTCCACCAATGTAAAGAAGTGGCAAACTATTCCAGGGGTCAAATTGGACAAACTTGATGGAAAAGTCCCAGCAGGGGCGGAAGAACTGTTGTCCTCGCTCGTTTAATAAACAAGCTGCAAAGCTGAAAATACTGTTGCTGATGCCGACAATATCACACTGACTCAGCATAAAAAAGTCAACATAAAATTCAGCATTAATGGTCTGAAGCTGCGACAAGTCAATAGATAAATCATTGCAGGTGACGGGCTTAAATCTGGCAAAGGCAGGCAAAACACGCTCTAACTCGTCACTACACAGAAATAGCACGGGCTGGTCAAACTGATCCCATATACTATCGAGCCAGTCACACCACCAGGCTAGCGGTACAACTAAGGTAAATCCTGCAAGCGGTAAGCGAACGAAATCGCCACGTCGGATATGCACTCCAATGATTGTCTTGCCTTGCGATCGCAACTTAGCCAGTCCAACGTCTAAAGCAGCTTTGAGATCGGGAACTGGTTGAAATAGCGATCGAAAAAAGGCTTGATGTGGCTGCAAAAATTGAGTGTGAACTTGAAAAAATCCCCACAGATCAACATTGGTCAATCCCTGCTCTAGCGCCTCAACTCCAACTCGAATACTTGGTGCGCCTGCCATTTTTTCAATATATGGAATAAATTCTGGAAACGCATCGAACAAGGTTTCACCCTGATCAAGCTGCTCGATTGCGGCAGGTAGACGCTGTGTAATTGGCGGATCAGTATGTCCAAACAGCGGTTGACCAATCCAGCCTGGACACTCAATCTGCGCGTTTGATTTCAAGGCACAAATTCGTAAGAATGCATATTGAAAAAGCTGATTACCAAATCGTCCCAGCTTACCCAGTGATGACATCGTGAGTACAGACCGCTCAGATGTTGCAGATAGGCCTGTTGCTGTAGTCTCTGCTGTCTGATTGAGAGAATCTAGACTGCGAAAAACTTGATCTGTCTCACTGAGCTTAGAATACTTTAAATCTTTATCCAAAGCTGCCTCCCGTTATCGCCTACTTTCAGTACTTGCTGTCACGTCGCTAACATTCATCTGACCTAAAACGATCATCACTAAATTTTCGACATTTCGCGCTTGCTCCACTTAGGCGGACAAGTCTGCTTCTTCTGAGGCAGTATCTCCCTCAACCGGAACCTGTAATTTTGGGGTTAGGAAGTCAAGCTAAATTCAGCTTATATTGGGAAGCATCTTAGGAATAGGGGTAGCTTTTAGATAGACCATAGCCTTAGCCGTCCGCTGAGCCAAAAGGCTGTGACGCTTGAATTGCTTTTGCTTGTCTCTTACCCGATGCCACAGCCACTCACGCCATGAATCCAATTACATCCCAACTGCCCACTTCGCCCGTCACGATTGATGAAGTTCTGATCACGCCGCAACTATGGTGCCGGAACCCGCGTTCACCTGATCTTCAATCTGAAAACATTGCACTTCACTCTTTAGTGAGGCAAATGAACGAAGCTCCAGAGGTGATGATGCAGAGCCTTGTGACAATAGCAGTAGACTTATGCCAGGCTGGGTCGGCCGGAATCAGTCAACTTGAACTAACTAATTGTGGTGAAGAAGTATTTCATTGGGTTGCTTTAGCAGGTGCATACAGTCAGCAGCATAGATTTGTTCCTCGGAATTTTAGTCTTTGTGGCACTTGCTTAGAGCGAGGATCACCTCAACTTTTCTATTATCCTGAACGGTATTTCACTAATTTTGGGCAACTCCGTCCGGCTATTGTCGAGGCGCTGGTCATTCCACTGCTAGTCAACGACCAGCCATTAGGAACTATTTGGATTGTCTCTCATGATGAGAAAAGACGATTTAATGCTGAAGACTTGCGAGTCATGAAGAGTTTAGCAGACTTCACAGCCGCAGCTTTAAGTCAATCCCAGGCTCGTTATGCTGCGGAAGCAGCAGCACAGCGTGAGCAATTAGCCCGAATGGAGGCAGAGCAGGCCAACTTAGCCAAAGACGAATTCTTGGCAGTTGTTTCTCATGAAATGCGAACACCTCTAACCAATATGAAAATGGCGTTGTTGATGCTGCAAACCGCAGTCCGTCCAGAACGACGCGAACGTTATATGCAGATTCTGCAAAGTGAGTGTGAGAGAGAGATTGGGCTGGTGAATAATTTGCTGGACTTGCAGCGTCTTACCATTGGATCTGACCCAATTGCCTGGTCTGTTATTCAGGTACCAGAATGGTTATCTCTCATTGTTGAGCCTGCTATGGAGCAGGCTCAATCTCAGCAGCAGTTTTTTCACCTAGACCTCGCTTTAGCTTCGGAATCAGCAGGGCTGGTGACGGATGCAACTAAGCTAGAACGTATCCTGAGGGAATTGCTGCACAACGCCTGTAAGTACACTCCTACAGGAGGCAAAATTATCCTTACAGTTCGACGAAATTCAGCGAGTACTGAGATTCGAGTAGTCAATACAAGCAACGAAATTTCACCAGAGGCACTAGAGCGTCTCTTTGAAAAATTCTATCGAGTACCGGGTGGCGATCCCCGCAAGCAAGGTGGGACAGGATTGGGACTGACTCTAGTTCAGAAATTAGTCCAACTGCTGGGGGGACAAATCCGAGTTGAAAATCACGCAAATCAAACCACATTTACGGTTGAACTTCCCAATCAACCGGAGAACTAACATTTTGACTTAAGGTTTCATACCATAACAAGCAAAGGCAAGCTTTTGCATCGGTGATTCTACGGCCTCTTGGCGCTTGGACTTGCCGAAGCTTAAGTGAATTTGCGATCGCAGGAATAACAGTAATTTGCTTCAATCGTAGGTGAATTCCAGATTTCAGGCACTGAGATTTTATCCGTTCACCAATGCTCGTTGTAGCCGATTGCAAAACTAGCTGTTTACATTATTCTCAAACCATGTCACAAATCGATGAACCCCGGCAAACTGCTAAAGCATTGATTAAAGCTTCTATTCCTCCCATGCTGTGGGATGAAAATGCGAGCTTTGTCGCAAGTCTTCGTCAAAGTCTGGAGCAACATTCAATAACCACTCATCCTGCCATTGCTGCTCTGAATCAGGGACGCTTTGATAAGCATCAGATGCAGCGTATTCACTTGGAATACCGATATGCCATCGTCCAGATTTTTACCGACGCTCTATTAGCGGCTCAATTTCAAACGCTTCAGCTTGAACCCCGGCTCAAGCCTGGTAGCAAGATGTACGCTCGCTTCTTGCTGACCCTTAACGATTTAGACGAGTTTGGATTTGTGCCTGGAGTAAACCGATATGGGTACTACCAGGGAAATCCTAGCGGAGCACATTACCCCTTATTTGAAGGTGTGCTAGATGAAATAGGAGTGAGCCTGGAACAGCGATTACAGTATGTTCCTACATCCATTTCATGTGAAGTTCGCAAGTATCTGGAGGATACTTACAGTGACCTCTGTGCGGTCACAAGTTTACTGGCAGTTGCCGAAGAGGAAGTTGTTCTGTTTAGCGCCCCACTGCGCGAAAATTCTCGTTGCGTAGGGGTTGAAGTCAGTTCAGGCTACTATCTCTGTCATGGCACAAGTGACGATCAGCTTGCTCAAGCTTGTGATGATACTCATGAGGATGACCTCTGGTACATTGTAATGCAGGCAATTTTGCCGGAGCGATACAGTTCCATTGCAGAACTCTGCTTAAGATATTGCGACCTGTGGGTTGAGTTTTGGGATACTCAGATGAGCTTATTGCAGGAGCAGCTACTTGTCTCAGTTTAATTTCAGCTAGACCTATTTGTTCATCAAAGTTGCGACAGTGATCTTTGGACTGGAAGACACATGACAGTTCGGTTCTTCCATTGGAAAGCCCTTATCGTTAGTCGCATAAAGGCAGGAAGCAGCATCTAAGTAATATAGCAATTGCTGTAGTACTTAGATGCTGCTTCCTGCTTCGCTCCGTATAAAGGGCAATCACTCTGAAAGTTGTGGTCATAGGCAATGCATCAGGGCGTTGCTCACCAAAATGTTCATCAGTTATGGCTACCGCCATATTTCTTTTTTGGCGATATGTACTACTTTTCACAATTGCTCGATAAACACAGCACGTTGACGAGTTTCTCTGGCATCTCCTCAAAATGCTCTAAGAGGAAATCCACCAGTGCTAGATGACGCAAGTTACTCGGAGTGGGGCGACGCAAACTTCCTTCAGCAAACAGCGTCGAACGGTAGAAGTAGAGCAAGAACAAATGGCAGCGATCGCCCCCTAACCCTCGCTCTTTAACCTGCGATCGCCCTGTTCAAAACTTCAAGCCTGCAAGCCCGTATTAAAAAGCCCCTTGCCCGTCCAGGTGGGTGAGACATCCACTCCACAGGTTATTTACTCCCTTCCCGGTTAAAAACTAGATACAAAGATCAGGGCTGCTCCCTCGCGTCGCGAGGGAGCAGCCCTTTCAGTGGAAAAGGAGTGATCCGCAATCCTAAGGCACTTGCAGCGGCACCAGCGTATCTTCTGGCAAATAGTTTCGGTAACAGCCGTCTTCCGCCAGAATCAGCACGAGTTGCAAAGACCAGTCTGGCTCAACCGTGTGCAGATCTGCCCAGGGCACCGCAACTTCCAGGCAAGAATCAACGGCCGCTTTGGCGCGACTGGGGTGCGAGTACCACTGGAGATGTTCTCCAGCTTCCTGGAACCAGGTCGATTGCGTGATTAGATTTACCCCTAAATGATGGTGAAAGAGGTAGTTTGCGGGCGGTTCATTCGGCAATTCTGCCAAAGGAGGGGGGCTGTTGTGCATGGTGCGACCAGGATAAAACCAGAGCAAATGTAGCTCTGGGGGAATGTCTACTCCGGGGCGAGTGCCTGCTTTGAAGTCAAGACGTAGATAGAAGTTTAGGTGATCGACTCCATACCAGAGCCGTTGAACGAGGCTGCTGCGGTGCATGGTGCCGCGTGCGCCGCCAATTTCGATGCGTCCGGCTTTGTCCCAGTCTTGCTCGTCGCCGCGTCCGTCTACCACTGGGTGAATGAAGCTGCGCGGCAGATGATCGCCGTTGGCTGCATGAGCTTCTACTGGCTGACGGACATTAAGCGGAATTGGCTCATTCAGCGCTTGATAGAGTGCTGCCAAATGTTCTCGGAAAAGCTGGTCGAACATTGCATCCTGGTTAGAGGAGTGCCCTTCGCCAAACCACCAAAACCAGTCAGATCCTTCTGCTGCGTAGAGGGCTTCCCAAGCTTCGGGGTTATTTTCTTCGGTGGCTTCGGGGTGGTTGGCTAGCACCTGCCGAGCTTCGGTGAGCAAGTCCCAGGCGCGGTTTTTGGCGGGGTCGCCGATCCAGGTGGTGAAGCTGCCGTCTACCCAGGAGCCGCTGTGCAGTTTAGCAGCGGGAATGGTTTCGGTGGCGGGGAATTTGTCAAGGAATTCGGCGACGGTAACGAGTTGCAGGTTGGGGTCGTCGCTCAGGGTTTGGTAGAGCGCTTCCAGGAAGGGTTTGCCGTCTTGCTGGTAATATTCCCAGCAGTTCTCACCGTCAAGGGCGATCGTCACTAGCCAGGGATTCTCTAATGTTGTGCCACCATCGGATTGTCGGGCTTTGAGGGTGCGGGCGATCGCCTCCAACTGCCCCACCAGATCAGAAGCTGCCTGACGCGGCTCCATTGCGCCATAGGTGAAGCCAATCAGGTCAGACAAACGGTGATCGCGGAAGACGATCGACACGTCTCCCTGCTGCGTTTCTAGCCGATAGGGGCGATAGAGAACTTCAGGTTCAGATAAAGTCCCTAAACCGTCACGGTGAAAGAAATGGCTCAGCGTCCAGCCCAAGACTGCCTCATCAGAACAGAGCCATTCAAACCCGTGAGCCGCCACGTCTGGCAAGATTGCAGGGCTAACAGATTGCTCTGAGGGCCACAGACCACGCGGATCGCGGCCAAACCGCTCTCGATACATCTGCTTAGCTTTTCGCAAATGGCGCGGGATGTCTTCTGCCCACTGAAAGCGATATTGCGCAATTGCATATTTGGAACGGCGACTCGTCCAGCATCAGTGTCTGCCAGCAGCGGCAAAATCGGATGTGTGTAAGGCGTGGTCGTCACCTCTAGCTGTCCATTTTCCTGCATCTGCCGATGGTGGGGAATGATGCGGCTGAGAATTTGTCGCTGTTTGGAGTAGATTCGCTGGCGATCGCTCAAGCTAAAGTTGCGTCCCTGCTCTAGCCACTGAGCAATTTCTGGATCATCCCAAAACAGCGGGTCAATCCATGCCAGGTTGTGCCACGCTAGCAGGTCGCTGTAGTCTTGAGCCGTCCAGTTATCTAAACACCAGGCACGTCCCTTGTCCTGCCGCTGATGAAATAGCTCAGCATAGCGAGGATGAGGATCAACCAGGGTGTGATGGTTTGCGTCAAAGAAATGTTCAATAATAAATCGCTGCTGGTCTGTGTCAATCTGCTCGATCGGCTTCAGCGCTAGAGATAGGTACGGGTCAAACGCGCTGCCATTCACATAATCCTCGATTTGCAGAATGAGTGAAGGCACCAAATTTACTGTCTGGTGCAGTCTCGGATAGCGCTCTAACAGCAGTATCAAATCTAGATAGTCTTTTGTGCCGTGTAGCCGCACCCAGGGCAACTGATATTGACCTGCGGTGCGGCTTTTATATAGCGGCTGATGCTGATGCCAGATGAAGGCGACGTAGAGAGGATAAGGCATAGGACCAGGAAGCAACCCTACAAAAACAAAATGAGCAGGGAAAGTTCATAAATTTTCCCTGCTCTAAAAGTAATCTGTAATGGAGATTTTGGCGATCGCAAACTAAAAAGCTTGCTCAACCTCAGCAATCTCAGGGATGAATTCGCGGAGTCTGCGCTCAATGCCCATTTTCAGAGTCATTGTGGAGCTAGGGCAAGAACCGCAGGCTCCCTGGAGGCGCAGCCTTACGATTGGGCCATCTAACTCAACCAGTTCTACGTTGCCGCCATCAGAAATGAGGTAGGGGCGCAGTTCATCCAGCACCTTTTCTACATTTTCAGGCGTGAGTTCCATTGTTTGAGGCATAATTCACCTGGCGGAAATTCGCACTAAGGAAGTTCTCATTAGCTCTATTGTATCAGACCGCAAAATTTAGCGGCTTTAACAAAGCAAGGGGCTTAAGCCCTCGTTACAGCATATCCCCTAGCTCTCATAACCTCGTCGCCAAGCTCCAGCTTGGCAATGCCATTGAGGAAGCTAGAGCTTCCTCGTTACTAGGCTCCGCCTGGTAATGCCAGTTGTGAGGCTCTGCCTCCCACGCTTTTTACGAGGCAGAGCCTCTTGAAAGCGTCCCCAGGTGAAACCTGGGGACGAGTCGGGAGGAGAGAAATGCTCTAAACCGCAACGGGCTGAAGTAGCTTCACGTTAGAGAAGTTAAATTCGGCAACCGTCTGTTTGCCCTGCTCCTCCGCCTTGAGGACGCGACGAGTCAGGACATAATAATCCCCAACTTTCTCGTATTCGTCCTCATGCTCAGCGCTGCCTTTCTGCTCACCCGTTTGGGGGTCGTTGTAAACCGAGTCATAGCGGTGAGAGAGGTAGCCCGACTCGGTTTGGTGGCTGCTGGCGGTGTTAATCGTGACGACGATGCCATGAATGTGACGGTGAACCAGACAAACTTCGTTGTTGCGAACTTTGTAGCGATCGCCCTCTGCCTTTCCACCTACTAAAATTTCGACTGCGCCTGTCTCATCGGTTTCACCCAACGAGAAGGTATTTTTGCCGTGCGTTTCCTCAAAGCTTCTGCGAATGCGGTGAATTGCCACCTCGCGCAGTTGCCCCTCAATTGCCTGCTTTGCCTGTTCATCTGCCACGTCAATCACCTCAACGCTGAGGTTGCGGTTGACTTGGGCTTTGCCCTTGTAGACCTCGTTGCCTTGCTTTAGCTCAATATCGGCGGTGAAACCGGGAAAGTTTTTGTCCCAGGTATAGCGGTTTTCGTAGGCAGATTGAAACAATTCACGCGCTGTTTGTTCAGTCATCTAAAACTCTCCTAGCATCAATCTCTAGTCTAGAATAGCTATTCTCAAGAGGGAGAGGTTTTGAGTTTCAGGTTTTGAACTTCCGTCTCGCTACAAAAGGGCGATCGCACTACAACGATAGGTTCATGCAGAGTCATGCAACTTGGGACTTCAAAGAAGATGGAACATCACTCTCAAAGTCTTGATCATACTGAGCGATCGCTTCTTGAAGAGTAGGGTGAAGGGAAGATCGCTGGTCAGGAGATTCCTCTATAAAGAGTTCTAAAAATTGGTTGTCTAGTGCTTTGATCTGTTTCTCGGTCAAAGGAAGATGGTAATAATCAACACTTTGTACGCAGAATTGCCCATCAGCTATGCGCTCAAAACAGCGACACCGGGCAGCTATCGTATCGTCTACTCTTTTCCAAATATCGATTGCTTTGAACATAACTAACTACGAGATAGGTTTCCATCGACCAGAGTTTCAATAAGGATACTCATCCTACTTTTAAGTGTCATCGCCAGAGAGTTAAATACGACCGCCGAACCTTTGAGCATCACGATTGAATCTTTGAGCATCGTGGCTGAACCTTCGAGCATCGCGGCTAAACTTCTGAGCATCGTGGCTGAACCTCTGAGCATCGTGGCTGAACCTTTGGAGCATGACGATTGAACCTTCGAGCATCACGGTTGAACCTTTGAGCATTGCAGCCGAATCTTCAGGTATTCCCAGTCGAAACGTTAAACATCACAGCCGAAAAAGCCAATTCTGTCGCCAAAAAGTAGGGGCGAACGGCCGTTCGCCCCCACATTACGGTTCACCCTCCATTTCCAAAGGGTTTATCCCTATCTAACAACCGTTGTACTGGTTGACTGAGGAATGATTTTGGTCAGAATCGGGTACAGCACCGCAGCGATGACAATGCCGTTGACCGGAGCGATGCCGATGCCCGCTTTGCCAGTGAAGTAGGCGATCGCCGCTGCCACGACATAAGCCACAATTCCCGCCCAGTTAAATGCAGGCTGCGGTTCATCCAGCGAAGGAAACTGACCGCGACGATAGAGCCAGTAGTCTGCCATCACCACACCGCCCACTGGCGGAATGAACGTTCCCAGCAGGATCAGGAAGTTGATAAACTGAGAGCTTTCGTAAATGCCGCCCCAGGCGAGTGCAAGGGCGATTGTGGCTCCAATTAACACAAAGAAGGTGCGTTTTTTGGTGCGAAACATATGGGAAAAGGCGATCGAAAAGGCATAGATTGTATTGTCTTGCGTACTCCACATATTCAGAAATAGCAGAATGAAACCAGCGACCAGCAACCCCTGTCTCGCCATCACCGAAACCATGTCAAAGTCTTGATAAACCAGCGCCGAAAAAGCGCCGCCAAAAATTACAAAGCCGTTAGCGATAAAGAAGGCCGCCAGCGTAGACAGCGTTGCCGTGCGAGGCGAGTCAGAAAAACGGCTCCAGTTGGTTGCTTGAGTGCCGCCTGAGATAAACGTGCCGACAATAATGGTGAGAGCCGCACCGATTCCTAACTCACCAGAAGGTTCGATTGCCTGCAATCCTTCGAGTCCTCCCACCTGATTAGCTGAGATCGTCAGGCTCCACAGCATCAAAATGATAATGGCAGGAACGGCAATGCGGCTATACCAATCCATTGCCCGATAGCCGATGTAGGCGGTGATGCAAAAGAAATAGGTGAAAAATAGAATAATCAGCCAGTTCCAGGATTCTGGTACACCAGCCAGTTGATTGAGCAAGGCGGCAATCAGTCCTGAACCCCAGGCATACCAACCGACTTGCGTAAAGCCCAGGAGAAAGTCAACCCAGCGAGAACCGACGCTGCCAAAGCTAAATCGCGCCATGAGGACTGTAGAAAGCCCGCTTTTAGAGGCAATGTAGGCGAGAGCAGCAGCATATCCGCCGAGAATCAGGTTGCCGACCACGAGCAAGCTAATCAGGTCGGGGAAAAATCGAAAGGCTGGACCGACTAACCCGCCAGCAAAAAAAGTGCCGGAGTAAAGGGTAAAGCCTAACAGCATGAAAGCCATTGAAAGAAAAGACTTGCGTGCGTCTAGCGGCACTGCTGACAAGGGATAATCTTCTTCTGCCTGCGATCGATCGACCAATTGCGGCTCTTGTGAATCCGTCACACTCATAGCTGATACGCCCCTTTATGAGAATTTCATATCTTTTTAGATGGGGCATATTCTCAGGCTTCTGAGGGAACGTGAACGGTATCGTAGATCACCAGATGCTATGAAGCCCCTTGAATATCGATTTGTCGTGGAAAAACTTTGGTGAGGTGAAGCTGCCGATCGGGGAAATAGGGGAGGGCGATCGCCTCTTCCACTAACACAATCCGCTTCATCCGATAGCCAAACTCACCTGTGGGCTTTTGATAAGGTTCACTGTAGGCTTCCAGGCAGTTTTCAGGCAGGTTAAGTATCCAGTAATTAGAAATTTCAGATTCAGCGTAAAGCGGTAACTTTGTCTCCTGGTCATAACTTAATGATGAGTCTGAGATTTCAATAACTAGAAATACATCGGCTGCACCTGGATGAGCAGACAGATACTCATCTTCCCGGTTTTGGACAATTGAAAAATCAGGCTCTGGCTCACTATCATCAAGTAAAACGATTGGTGACTGACAGCGCAAAATCGCTTGTTCACCCAAAAGTTTAAGCAACTCTCGCAACAGCCGAGTTATACAGACTTCATGGGCTGTTCCTTTTGCCGCCATCTGAATAATTTGTCCCCGGATCAGTTCAATTCGCTCGTCTTCTTGAAAAAAGCTCAACTCTGTTAAGCGGTGATATTCGGCCAGGGTAAAGCGCTTGGGAGTGGCGATCGCCATAAAACCACCTGTCGAAACTGCTCAGATCATACCTCTGCCAGAGTCCCTACACACTTTTGCGTCTGTGGAGAATTGTACGGGTGCAGCTTGCCGATGGGATACTCTCTTTCCCCCATTGCCTCCAGACCGAGCAATTCCTGTTGGTACAGGTTGCTCAGCGTGTTGAGCAAATTTTGGACCCTATCGTGCAAGCAAGTTTGACTGCTGCTTCAGCAATCTTAGCTGGGTTAAGAGTGGACAAAGAGGTAATCTATAAACTGCTGCGGAGGGACATCATGAAAGAATCTATTATTTACCGCGAAATTCAGCAGGAAGCAGAGGCACGAGGAGAGGCAAAAACAGCGGGAAATTGCTCTTAACCTCTTACGAGAAGGTCTACCCGTTGAAACTGTTGCTCGTGGAACAGGCTTATCGATCGAGCAGGTACAGCAACTTCAACAGCAAGTAGAAGAGTCTCCAGCAAACTAACTTGAGCCATTTTCATCGCGATCGCCAAACGGCAATAGGACAATTTGTTGCCCTCTATCAACAAATCCGTAAACAGGAGCAGGGGATGGCTCGCCCATATTGAGGGTAGCCCAAAGCTGCTGATAGTTTTGTAGCGACACCCGAACTATCCGAAAACTTACCTCGCCAGTCTGAGCAATCCTTGATGCTTGCTCCTGAGTGAGGGGTTGGATCTGCACCTCAGGGTAAAGAAACTTAGAGGCACCTACAGATGGTGCGGGAGTTGACTCCATTGGAGCATTCGTTGTCGAGTTTTCCTGAAAAACTTCCAGCAATGGTGTAACTGAAGCGCGTTCCGCTTCGATGCGCTCTGGCACACTGACTTGAGATCCGGGAACAAAAGGACTCAGCGCGATCGCCTCATTAAACTCCAGGGAACCGGATATTACCGGAGTAGAGGCAGAAGGCATTTCCGCCTGCTCTGTTGCAGGCGACTGGATAGAGGTCGCTCCGTCGGGTAATTCAGTAAGGGCAGGCTGAAGCTGGGACAGATTTGCCAGCGGGACTGAATTGGGCAAATTTGCAAAACCAGAGTCCGCTGTCGCAACAGAGTTTGTCTGTCCCAGAGCAGAACGGTTTGCTTGGGCAATCGCCACCTGCGGTCCGAGACTTAATAACGGTGAACGATACGAACGCTGCTGCAACTGTTCTGCCAGCAAGTCTCTGAACGGTGTTAGAGTCGCCTGCACTTCGACCGAATCTATCCGTTCTGGCAAAGTGGGAGTGAGAGAGGCGATCGCCGCTGGGGAGGAAGCCGTAGGCGAAGCTGCTTGAAATGGGCGATCGCTCAGAATATCAGGTTGAGGAAACTCTGCATACTCTGGTGGGTGAAGCTGACTATTGGCCTGGTTGGTCAAAGCAGACCCAATTACCAGGGTAGCCGCGACGCTGCCTGCCCCCATCAACCCTGTACGGAGCCAGGGAGAGGTTCGCAAAAACTTCCGAACCGAGTCAACATTGCGATGGGTTGAGCCATACAGCAGGGATTCTGACTGGTCTGCTCCTACAAATCTTGAATAATGCGCTTCAAAGGATTCAGACGACGGTTCGTATGCTTCAAAAGAAGTCAGTTCAGCCATAGTACTTAGCAAAGATAGAGAGAGTTGCGTCTTGAAGTTTCCTGACCAATCCCTTGTTTTAACAGTTCCCTTGTCTTAACAACACCCATCTTCAAACAGGGTTGATTCTATTTACCACTGGATGTTAGCTGTGTAGCAAATGACATCTAACCTGCTACTAGATAACTGCTGCAATGAATGTTTAATAAACACCTTCTCTATCTAATACAACCTGCACCGTCCGAAACAGGATTTGTACTTGAAGCCAGATTGACCATTTTTCGATGTAAGTTACCTGAGAGCTTGCACCAGACTGGTCTGTTAACCAACGCCCCGCCCTAGAATTAATTCTGGGCTAATCGCTCAAGTCAGTTGAAACTGACTCAACCGCCTACTAAAAGTTCGTTCCAACTCGTTTTAAAGAGTTTTAGCTTTGAGCCTGAGATTGATCTCAAGGCTCTAGTGCAATGCCTTTGCCGTTGGTGCAAGATTTTAGTTACAGCAGTTTTCACCTGCATAAGACCCAAATCCTTTAGCTCAATTACCAAAACAGAAGTTCTATGGTTCAGCATTTAACCCGTGCTAATCCTGAGCAAAAACACTCGTTTGGGATATTTCTGAAGCAGTGGCGCAACCAGCGTGGCTTTAGTCAGCTTGATTTAGCCGTTAGTAGCCAGGTTTCTCAACGCCACATCAGTTTCCTTGAATCGGGACGGGCTAAACCTAGCCGAGAAATGGTGCTGCAACTGGCAACCGTTCTAGAAGTTCCGCTCAGGCAACAAAATCTGATGCTGACGGCGGCGGGGTTTGCGCCGATTCACACTGAGATGGATTTAGCGGCTCCTGAAATGGCTTCGGTGCGTAAAGCGATCGATTTCATGCTGCGGCAGCAAGAACCGTATCCTGCGCTTGTAGTCGATCGCTACTGGAATTTGATTTTAGCCAACGATGCGGCTACTCGCCTGCTGACAACCTTCATTCAACCGGATCAGTTGCAAGACCGCTTTTGCCGCGACGGAAAAATTAATTTAATGCGGGCTGTCTTTCACCCGCTAGGGTTACGCCCATTCATTGTCAACTGGGAGGGGTTTTCGGCACATCTACTGCAACGGGTGCATCGTGAAGCGATTAGCGCAAAGCGCAACTCCGAAGGCACCGCAGAAGATGAACACGAACAATCTACCCTGCTGCTGCATGAACTGATGAGTTATCCAGGTGTTTCTGAAATCTGGCACACCGCAAATCAAACTACACAAAATGCTTTACTCCTTACCATTCATCTCAGGCGGGATGAGCTAGAGTTGCAGTTTTTCTCAACGCTCGCCACTCTAGGTACGCCCTACGACATCACGCTTCAGGAACTGCGGATCGAATGTTTGTTTCCGGCAGACGAGAGGACCGATCGCACCTGGAAACAGAAATAAAAGAACTTGGTAGAACGCCAAAATTTTTGACAATATAGATTCTATATATGCAGTCCTAGATCAGTTGTAAGATGAGCGAGTTGTAAAAGGCTCACCTCATTTAGGATTGCTATAGATTTCATTACACCTCCTGGAACTGCAATATGAACGACCTGAAATCTGTCAAAAAAGCTGCATCTACAGTGTCAAACGCTCGTCATGCCAGAGCTTTAGTTGACAGGTTGAGGGGCAAAGTGACCAACTTTGCGGTGCTAGACACGCAGGGCGGGTTAATTGGTGAAGTCAAAGATTTAGTGCTAGAGGCAACCGGGGCAGAAGGAAATTTTAATCTGGCGGTCATTCACCCTACCGCTACGGGAAATCGCACGCTGTTAATTAATAGTGCCTCGTTGCAAAAGATTGACATTCCAAATCGCACCTTCTTTACCAAGCTAAGTGAGGCAGAAGTGGCGCATCTGCCTGAGCATCAACTGCCTGACACCTCAGAGAGCCGTGAGCTAGCAGAATTGTCCTCTGCTGAAACGCCGCAAGAGCTAAGTCTGGTCGGTGGCTCCGAGCCAGCGGTGGAAACGTCTGTTGAGGGATTGTCTGACGAATTTGACCCCTTTCCGCCCGAAAGCCTTCAAGGAGCTTTGGAAGCACCCCAGTGACTGATGCTCCGCTGGATGCGGGTCTGTCTGCGGCTGAGCCAGAGCAGGTGATTGAAGAAGTCGTGCGAACCCTCGAAGAGAAGCTAATCCTCAATCGCAGCAAGCGTAAAGCGGGCGAGGTGATTGTGCGGAAAGAAGTTGAAACGCGCATGGTTGAGGTTCCGGTTCGCTATGAAAAGCTGATCGTGGAGCAGATTGGCGCAGAGACACGACAGCTTGCATCGATTGACTTGGGCAAAGGAGAGGTGGTTGGGGTTGAGTTTGCTGACGCTTCGGACTCGACCTATTTACCCAGAGTTAAGGGCGAGTTTGCAACTCTGGCGGTCGCTAGCCATGTTTTAGATATGATTGCCAAAACTTTGCACCACCGCTGTAAGCAGGTCAATGTTGAGGTTTTATTAGGGGGTTGGGAGGTGCAAAGAACCTATCATGAATTTCCCAGTCCGCGTCTGGCTGGACAGGTGTTGGAGCGATCGCCCAAACGCTACAGCACCGCTGCACCCAGGTCAAAGTTGAGCTTTTAGTCGAAAACTCCCAGATCCAGCGCACCTATCAGGAATGGTTCGAGCAGTTCCAGGCACAGAATCCATCTTAAACGCGGGTGCATCTCTCCAAGAGCAGGCAAGCAGTTAGGGGTATTGCTTAATTGCGAGGATTCCCAGATGTGCAAGGATGGAGAAAGTGCTGCGTTTGATTTCTACCATGTCTTCAGTCGATCCGGTTTTAGCTCCCCTCTTGCAACGGTTGCGCCAGTTGCGGACTGCACTCATTCGCCTGCATAAGGCTTTGCTTGATTCTGAACGGATTGTCTATGAGCAGTTTCATGGCCGCATTCAGACCAATGGCGAATTTTTTCGCCTGGTCATTGGGCATGAATGGTTTAGCTGGCTGCGCCCCATTTCTCAGTTTATTGCTCATTTAGATGAGACCCTGAGTGCTAAAGAGCCAGTTACGTTAGACCAGGCCAATCAGCTTTTAGAGCAGGCGCGATCGCTGATTCAGCCTGCATCAGAAAATACCTTACAGAAGCGCTACCATCATGCCATTCAGCGCGACCCAAACATCGCCCTGATGCACGCCGAAGTTGCAAATTTGCTGGTTGCCTGACCCATCGAGTCGTTTAAGGAAAAAGGTTTAGTGGGAGTTTAAACTGCTTCAAGATGAACGAGCAGCACATTAAACGGCTCAAACCCTATGCCTGGGTACTGCTGCCGCTAACAGGAATCGTAGCGGTCGGGATAGTCTTGGCTAAACAACGGTTGCTGTTCGGTGTGGCACCCGCAAATCATTCCGGTCGCTCAGCGGAATGGGATGCCTCAAAGTCTGCTCCTGCATCGCTTCCCGTGCCTTCCCCGGATGCTGCACCTGCAACGCAGGCTTCACCTGCGCCCACGCCATCGCCCTCAACCGCCCCAGCCTTAACTTCAGAGCAAGAAGCACTGAACCGCCGCAATACTGAGCAATTTTTGGCTTCTCTGCCATCGGTTGATTCGCTGATTGAAATGCGGGTGGCGATCGCCACAGGTGTTCCTTCTGCTGCAATTCGCACTTCTACCGATGCGGTAGTGTTTGACCAGAATGGGGAGCAGTTACAAACGCTCTCTGCTAACACGACCTACACGGCTCAGCCCAGCGGCAGTTCCGTTCAGCTAAACTCTGCCCAACTGCCTTCTGTAATCATGATCGATCCCTCACCTCAAGGGTTATTTTATTTGGGCGATCGCGGCTATCGTGGGCGACTGTTATTGATTGCAGAAGCGGGCAACCTCTGGGCGGTCAACTTTGTGGATATGAGAAGCTACCTTTACAGCGTTGTCGGGAGTGAAGTTTCGCCGGGTTGGAATGTAGAGGCATTGAAGGCACAGGCGATCGCCGCCCGTTCCTATGGATTAACCTATCACTTTAAACCCGTCCATTCCGCCTATGATCTGGGTGCAACCGAGCGCTATCAGGTCTATCGCGGCATTGAGCGAGAAGCCGATACTATCCGTCAGGCTGTCGATGCAACTGCTGGAGAATTTGTTAGCTATGAAGGCGGCATTGTCGAGTCACTGTATGCTGCTTCCGATGCGATCGTGATGGAAGCTTTTCAGGGACGCGGCATGAGTCAGCTAGGAGCGTTAGATCTAGCCAATCAAGGCTATAGCTATCCGCAAATTTTGAGTAATTATTACCCTGGAACTGAGGTCGGTCGAATCAAGCAAGAGTTTGAATAAGGGCGAAAAGCAACAAGCGATACTTTCTTTTGGGAAAGTAGACTACACTAATCGGTAGACAAGCAAAAAAACTAGGTGAATTCGTTGGCTAATATTGTTGATACTGCCGCTAATGCTGGTTCTTTCAGCACCCTAGTTACTGCAATTAAAGCTGCCGATTTGGTAGATACTTTGAAGGGTGCTGGTCCTTTTACTGTTTTTGCACCTACTGATGAAGCGTTTGCTAAACTCCCCGCTGGAACGGTAGACGCACTGCTCAAGGACATTCCAAAGCTCAAGAAAATTCTCACGTATCACGTTGTTTCAGGTAAAGTGATGGCATCCGATGTCGTTAAACTGAAATCAGCAACTACGGTTGAAGGTTCAGATGTAAAAATCGATGCGACAAATGGCAGCGTTAAGATCAATGATGCTACCGTTGCAACTGCTGATGTTGCAGCAGATAACGGAGTGATTCACATTATTGACACCGTGTTATTGCCTGCTTAATTGCCTGATTGAATAATATCTTTCAGATGCGGGGCAACAGTTATTAATAGCTGTTGCCCCGTGTTTATTGAAAGATCGGTTTAAAGAAAATTGGTGTTATACCAATTCTTTACGAAGTCGCACCGAACAAGGGGCTTAAGCCCCTTGTTCCACCAGGGTTCAATCTGTGCAAGCTCAGATTGAATTGGTACTCCGTCCTAATTGTTGATTCTGTAATTATTAAGTAGATCTATGAAGTCAGTCGATGAGCAACTGTTAATTCCTCAAGCCGATTACATTAAGCAGTTACGTCCTTTGCTTCCGGCTGAGGCCTTTGCTCCTGATCCTAATAAGTTAGTCATTCTGTTGCTAAATCTGGTTATTTTAGGACTGGGATGGGCGATCGCCACTCATTTAGACCAGTGGCATACTAGCCTTTTATGGCTATATTTACCTCTGACGCTCATTATGGGCAACAGCATCATTGTTTTATTATTCAGTTCCCATGCTTTGATGCACGGCAGCGTGATTAAAAACCCTCGTCTCATTCACTGGATAGGTCTTTTGGGTTTAGCCATGTGGTGGATGCCTCCAACCTTGTGGAAAGCAGTTCACAATCGGGAACATCACGGCAAGACCAATTCCTTAGCCGACCCAGATCGCAATTATTTATCCAAACAGCCCAACACTTGGGGTAAGTGGATTCAGCATCAGTTTGTTCCCTCTTCTGAGGTCAATATGATCTGTTTAGCAATTGGCATGGGCACAGCCTGGGGAATTCACGGCTTTCGCAATCTCACTTCTGTCCTGTTGTTTAACCGCAAAGATGTTGACTATGTTCCGGCTGCTTTCACGGTTAGCGTTAGAGAACGATGGGCGATCGCGCAAGAAATCCTGCTGATTTCCATGCTTCACTTGAGTATCATAGCTTACCTAAACTTTGAGCCAGTCAAACTGATACTTAGCTATTTCCTGCCGATCGCAATTGGCTACGCTGGGGCAATGTTTTACATTTTCACAAATCATATGCTCTGCCAAATGACGAGCATCAACGACCCATTAGTGAATAGCGTCTCTCTAAAAATTCCCAAGCTGTTTGACGTGCTGCACCTGGATTTTTCTTATCACACAGAGCATCACATCTTTCCAGGAATAAATTCTGACTATTATCCTGTTGTTCAAAAATTACTGCAAGCCCATTACCCCGAACGATTCAATTTATTAGAAGCCGGAGAGGTTTGGCGTTTACTGATGCAAACTCCTCGACACCATCAAAATGACACCACATTTACAGATTGGTCAGGGGAAAAATCTGTCCTCTGTCCGCTCAGTCACCCGCTTAAGGATGAAGCAGACTTAGAGAACTGCATTAGATAAGTGCAGCATGGTTTCTGAATGCCAGTTCAGCGACTGAATAGAGAAAATTTGTTCTCTCGCTAACAAAGCCAGACCTTAGGTGAAGAGACAGTAAGCTTTGATACCAACACTCTGGATCGCTTGCCCACTGTCCGATGAGAGTTATAGAAGTTGCACCACTTATTGGAACTCTCACCTATGAGTCATTCGCTTGTTCGTTTTGGGCAATTAGCAGCAACGCTTCCCGTTGTTGCTTTTGGCATTGGTTACGCGACGCAGGCAGGCGCAGTTAGCCTTGGACCCGCCGCAGAATACAACGTTTTTGTATTAGGAGACTTTAACCAAACAGGTACAGATACCGAAGGGAAACTAGCCGTTGGCGGTAATGCCAGCTTTACGGACGGCTTTGCCGTTGGAATGCTGCTGCGGGGTGAGGGCAACGGAGACGTGCTGGTTGTTGGGGGAGATACAACTCTCAGCAATGGCAAAGTATATGGAGATGCCGCCTTTGGAGGAAATCAGCGATCGCTTCCAACGTCGGCTTTGAAATCTTAGATACAAACCATCAGGTAATTCGGCAAGGCAACACCACTCAGGGTAAACCCATTGACTTCGCTGCTGCCGGACAGCACCTCCGCACTCTATCAGCCTCTCTCAACGCTCAGGCTCAGGCTATCACCACCACAAAGGAAGTGAGAGAAGAATGGGGCAACCGTTTCACCACCATCACCGGAAACACGACCAAAACAGCCTTTGAGCAGTATGGCAACAGCATACTGGCAAAAATGCAAGGCTTTGACTCCAAGCTAAATATCTTTAATATCTCTGCTGCTGAATTGTCAAACACCAAGTATTTTGACATTACCGCTCCTGAAGACGCTACCGTTTTGATCAACGTTACGGGTGAAGTTGCCTCCATGTCAGGGTTCAACTTCTTCTTCAATGGTGAAAACTGCAACAGCACTCAAATGCAGTGCCGAGGCAAAGCCCAAAATGTTTTGTTTAACTTCTCTGAAGCCAAGTCACTTGACCTGAACAGCATCAGCATCATGGGCAGCGTCTTGGCTCCTAACGCCAATGTAAAATTCAATAACGGTCATATCAACGGCAACCTGATTGCAGGTTCTCTCTCGGGTAACGGTCAGTCAAACCTGCACTTGTTTAAGGGCGATCATCCCGAAACTCCTGAACCCGATGCTGAGTCGGTGCCAGAACCCGGAACAGTAGCAGGAATTGTTCTATCACTGGCCGCTTTTGGTGCGTCTCGGCGGAAAAAAGCTGAGTAACTAGAGGTTGAGAATATACCGTACAGAATGAACCCTGGTTGAACAAGGGGCTTAAGCCCCTTGTTCAGAGCAACTTCATAAAGAATTGGTATCAGCGTGAGAGCAAGCCGAAATGATATCCCCTCATCAAGGTGTTGATGGAATAGTTTTGCTAACAACAGTACGCGATCGCCGACGGTCTGACTTGCGCGTTCCGCCTGCCATTTCATACTCATTACTGTTTTTGCCGTAGCGAGAGGCAACATTCAGCAGCATATGTTCAGAATAATCATTCAACGCCCGCTCTGCTTCGAGCAAGTCATTTTGAGTTTTATCCACCAGCGATCGCGCCTGGTTGTGTGCAGCTAGCTTTTCTTTCACGTCTTGCAACATTTCGTTGTAGGAAGCCAGGGAGAATCCATTGGCAAAATCTAGGGTGGGGCTAATCGTCTCTAATCCTTCAACCCGGCGTTCTGCTTTGGTCACTGCGGATGAGTTTCTTTTTCGTTGAGGCATTTCATTATCCTTTGAAAGTGAGTAGAACAACCCGAAGTCATTCGACATCGGTTGAATTGACTTCATTAGAATACGCAATTCGCAGAATTATCAGGCTGAGTAAAGCTACAGAACTTTTGAGAGAATTGGAAGGAGCGATCGCCCTTCACCCACGTATTTTTGCTGAAAATTGTAAACAAAAATAAATTCACGAGTTTAAAGCCTGCTTTTTAAATTCAAAACAAGGCTTTGCCAGTTTAAAGCAAGGTTGACAAGTTCAAAATTAGGTTCTGTCAGTTCAAAACAAGGTTCACGACTTCAAAACAAGGTTGACAAGTTCAAAACAAGGTTTTGCGAGTTTAAAGCAAGGTTTTGTAGGTTCAAAACAAGGTTCTGTAAGGAGCGATCGCTTCTAGCCACAGCGAACCTCAATTAAGAAATTTGGAAACCTAAATTTTTGCCTAACAAGCGTAGGGGCGTGGCATTCGGCAGATAAATCCCGCAATCAACCCAAAATCCCCGCCCGAATGCCACGCCCTTACAGAGAACCTGTGCCACTTCTCCAAAACCTTAGATAGTGTCAAAGAAACTAGAGGTGCGATCGCTTGCCTTGTTTGGTTCTGTAGCGCGAGATGAAGCGGCACCTACCAGCGATGTCGATAAATTCGGGCATCCGTAGAGCAAGAGGCAATTTATGTCGCGTAATCTTCGACTTGATTTAAGGGAATCATCCTTCCCTTGCGTCATCTCGCTCTAAGCTACACTGATGACTAATGTGGAGATATGGCAGCACGAGGGTTTAACCAATGTTAAGTGGTATTAAACAACAGGTAGTTGTCGGCAAGGATGGCAAAATCGAGATTCAAACCTCTGAGTTAACAGAAGGAACTGTTGTTGAAGTGATTGTTCTAGTTGAACAAGATGCCACCCAGACAGACAATAGCCAATCTACTTCACAGGACGAAACCGAATATTTGCTATCTACTGAAGCCAATCGTCATCGCCTGATGAGCGCTATTCAAAACGTTGAAACAAAAAATAACCTGATTAGTTTTACGCCTGAGGAATGGAATGAGGAATATAACCTTCGCTCCTGAGGCATTTGAACAATTCAACGACTGGGCGGCACAAGATAAGAAAATTTATCGCAAGATTGTTAATCTAATCAACGATATCCTTCGTCAACCATTTGCTGGACTTGGTAAACCTGAACCTCTAAAGCATGAACTGAGCGGATATTGGTCGAGACGAATTACAAACGAGCATCGCTTAGTATACAGAGTGACTGAAACCGAGATCATTATCTTGAGTTGTCGATTTCATTATGACGACTGATTCTGCTATACGTGATAGCCTCTTTTCTCAGTTGCCCTGCTATTAAAGGAGCGATCGCTTCCCACAAGAAATGACCGCTCCTCTAAGCTGTGTCTGAATTGCGATCGCCCTCCACAAGCAAACCCAATCAAGCCTGCTTAAGATAGCAACAGCCGCGATAACGCAAAACCATTGTTGAATCTGGAACCCAGGAGTTAGGCTGAGAATGCCAGGTGCTACCGCGATAGGTTCCGCTTACAAACGATACATTTTCAGACATTGTAGGGCGACGGTAGGAAATGCCTCGGTAGGAGAGGCGATCGCCCAAAGCTTCTTTGTTGGCTGTAGTTGAATCGACCTCAAACCCTTGAACAAGAATCGACTGAAACAAATTGAAGTGATGAGAAAACTGCATAGGACTATTCTCCTTTGGGGGACTTTTTAAGAGATATACGAATGTTTTGAGCCTCGTCATTAAGCTTGAGCCTCGTCACTAAGCCCCAGCTTGGTAACGGCGCACTAGAAGCTCCAGCTTCTAGATTGCAGGGCAAGTAGATGGAGCGATCGTGAAGAAGGAGCCGGAGCTTCTTCCCATGCATTGCCAAGCTCCAGCTTGGCAACGAGTAAAATCTCCTTTCACAGGTGCATCTGTTCTTTGATAACATCGCTCAATTCAGCTTCCAATGCTGCAAACGCAGGAAGGATTCGTAATGGGCTGAAGTCATTAATGAGTTCTGAAACTCTATGAGTGCAATCACTCACTGATAAGCTCCTAAGCCGTCTTGCCGAAAGACCACTAGCTTGACGAAGAATATCATGAAGAATGTTTTTGGGATCAGATTCACGCTCAAGTCCTCTAATGTCTGGAATTTGCAATGCAATGTTTCCATTTGGGTTTGCTGCTGCTTTACGTAAGGCAGCAGCATCGAATAATAGCCATGCTTCTGTCATACGAACTGGCACAACACAAACTGTTGGGATGGAAATAGAAGAAGCAATTTGACTAACGGCTGCACGGATTTCATTTACGCGAGACTCATAAGTCTCTCTTTCTGCATCACGATGGATAAATAAAAGCTCACATGGATATAACTCCAGGCTCAGTTTAATTCGCTTGTCAAATGTATTTCTTAATGATTTATCCAAACGGCGAAGGTCTGCCCACTGGGGTTGAATTGCACAATCACTAAGATGATTCTGTAATAGCCAATTGAGGATAGGAATAAGTGCCCGATCTGAACTACCATCAGAGAGCAAAGTATAACGAATTTCCATCATATCTGCTCATTCACTAGAAAACCTGGAAGTAAAAGTTGAAGATCTTCCCTGTCCACGACTCGACGCTTCCTAGATCTTGCAAGCTTTGTTTTTTGATAGTTCGTATCGTTTCCGCTGTTGTCGAATTCCAAATCCTGGTTAGGAACTGGATTGAGATATGCAAGAAGCTTACCTTTTGAAATAATGCTTGTGCTACTAGGATCTGAATCTTTAGGTCGTCGCCAAGTATCAGGTAAATATCCAAAACAGACTCGCTTAAATCTCTGACCTGAACGTACTGTTTCTCTCAATTCAGCCACTAGAAGACTATCTTCAGGTACTTGCATAACAACCGCTGGTGAATGGGTGTTAATAATTACCTGACGTAAGGGATTATCCAATCCAATAGGCTCATTTGTGTCAGTGGCAATATCTTGAAGAAGTTGAAGAATCTTTGGAATTCGCTCTGGATGAATTCCATTTTCTGGTTCCTCAAGGCATAGAAGACCTTGAGCTTCTGGATCTAGTGCAAGTACTGCCAATGCTAGGAATCGTATAGTTCCGTCTGACAGTGCTTTGGCTGGATGTGATGTTCCGTCTCGACTAGTTACCATTAGGGTAAGAAGTTCGCGTCGATTGTCGCGGTCAACCCACACCTTATCCACATCATCAATCAAAGTTGCTAAACGGTTTGCGATCTCATAATAAACTTGGTTGTCTATATCATCATCATTAGGTTGCTCATTGTTAGATTGCTCATTGTTACGTCTTTTCAGTCTTGCAAGATGATATAAAGTCGCAGCTAGATGAGAGCCATCCGTTTCTAGTTTAGTAGGAGCAGTAAACTCGTCAGGTTGTCTCAAGGAGGAGGGTTCCAGTTGAAGTAACCGCCAAGACTGCATTTCTCGTCGAGCCATCAGGGCTGTTGGGCTTTCAGCAGCATTGGTCACAGATAAAACTGTGCGGGGAAGGTTGGTAGCTGATCGAGCAAGAGGTCTACCACTACTTCCACCATCTTGGTGCAGTTTGATGATTTTGTTAGAATCTTCACCCTCAGTGGAGATGAAGTAGGGTACTCTTCGTTCACCTATTACTGCTGTTTTCCGCCAAGTAGCAGATTTGTTAGGAAACAATAAATGTTTCGCTGCATCTCCACGATTGATGTGAACTAATTCTTCTTTAAGAATTTCTAAGGCTCCTAATGACCGAAGGCTATTATCGGCACGATAAGCAAGCTGAATGGAGTAACGTAAAAAAGTAATACTTGCCTTTGCTTTTTGTCCAAGATCATCCTCTCCTTTGGCTGGCACAATCATTTCTGCTTCAAAAGACATTTCATCAGCATAAGTATCACCTACCCGATGAAAGAGACTGCGTACATCCCCTGTTTTCCCCTCTTCATCTCGGACGGATAAAGCAGCTTCAATTAAAGGTAAGTCTGCTAACGCACTTAGAAATCTAATGGCATCGAAAAGGTTAGATTTACCAACACCATTTGCTCCAGCAATACAAGTAAATGCTCCAAAACGGACATCTACATTGACAAGATTCTTAAAGCCAGAAACCTTCAACCGGGTTAGCATTATCAGTTCTTTCGAGATATGTGTCTCTGGCAGAGAAACTGCTCCCCTGCACTAGCAACATCTCATATAATAGCCGATGCCTTGCAAACTGTTCGAGTTTGCAATTACTAACTACGGGTAAGAGTTTGTTATCCGCCTGATTGTAGAAATGCATCCCTGGATTGAGCAGCAGCTAGTCTGGAAAACGGTGTCGTATTGCACAAAGACCAGACCCGCGCCGAAGTCATTGAGCATTACAACCAGCGAGAAATCCGAATTCGCGTCACCGGAAGCCGCAAAAAGAACTGCTAGCCGTCGTCACCCACGAACTCAGCAAGATTCACCAGTCTTACGAACGCTTGCAGTATGACACTCTGGTTCCCTGCAACTGTGAAAAGAAATGCAGGAACAGCCAAACCCCCTATTCCTACCCTCTAGAAACGCTCCGTGAGTTTTTGGATGACCGGGAGTACCTGATTCAATGCCAAAAAAGTCGGCAATGGTAGACGTTCGCCGACTAATTGATGATGTTTTGCCCCAAGAAATTGAAACCGAGCAAAAGTATCTCCTCAGACCAGACCGTCTGCCCACCCCAGCAGAATCCCTCCAGCGAGAACTGGAGCAAGCGCGGGAAAAGTCACTCAATCGCCAGTCGAGACAAACATCTATGACGGAAGCCGCTACGAGAGATCTAGTTTTCATCAGCTACAGTCACAAAGACAAAAAATGGTTTGACGACCTAAAAACTCATCTGGAACCGCTGATTCGAGAACAGAATTTAAAGATTTGGGAAGATACCCAAATTCAGCCTGGTGCAATTTGGCGAGATGAAATTGAAAAAGCATTATCAGCGGCAAAAGTTGCCGTCTTGCTCGTCAGCCCTACCTTCTTATCCTCAAAGTTCATCAATCAAAACGAACTGCCTGTCCTATTAGACGCAGCAAAAACAGAAGGGGTACACATTCTCTGGGTACCGCTCCAAGCCAGCAACTACAAAGCAACCGCAATTGAAAAATATCAAGCAGTTTATCCAACCGATCGCCCCCTAAAACAAATTACCGCAGCAAAACGCGATACTGCCTGGGTTGAGGTTTGCAATAACATTACAGCGGTAATGAATTGTTAAGAGGATGTTTGAGAAGTAGCAAATGTCCCCTGTAAGGGCCTAGCATTCGGCAAGTAGACTCTGAAATAGACTCAAAATCTTTGCCCGAATGCTAAGCCCCTACAGTCCTTTGGGGTACAGGTTAGACTTTTCAAACATCCTCTAAGTCAGAGCGATCGCTCGCGCCACTCTGTTCTCTATTCGAGTAGGGTTGATGTTTAATGTCCCACTGCAAAAACCTGTTCTGCGGTCAGATTTAATTCTGGAAACGCTGAGGAGATGATGCGATCGCCTTCCCGAAATTGCTGCCCCTGATATTCTCCATCCACTAACTGATATACAGAGAAGGTGGGTTGCTTTGGAGAGCCGATGTAACGCCGCCCCCCCAACCCTAGATAATCCACCACCCAGTACTCTGGTATCTGCAATGCTTCATAATCAATCAACTTATGCCCGTAATCATCCCGCCAGTTCGTACTTACGACTTCAATCACAACCTGGACAGATGCTCCCTGTATAATCGTTGATCGTGTCTTCCAGAGTGGCTCATCCTCCAGCGCCGTTTGGTTCAACACAATCACATCTGGGTTGTAGCCCGACTTATCGGTTTCAGCAGGTTTTACAATTGCCTGTCGGGGAATGAAATAGGGGAGTTGCAACCGCCGGATTTCCAAAAACAATTCACCTGCTAGAAACCCACCTACTTGTTCATGGGGACCAGTTGGTTGCATTTCAGTCACTACCCCACTCCAAAGTTCATAGCGACCGTAGCCATCTGGATACCAATCCAGAAACTCCTCCAAATTCATCAGTTGAGGAACAGCTTGAACCATTGCCCTGAAGCTCCACTATGCGATCGCTGCTCCTCTCAGTGTAGCAAGGATGCTCTATAGGCTCTCTTCACCAGAAACTTTTTCTTAGTCTTAGTAAACATCCTGCGTTTGGGGGCGATCGCCCCGCGAGAAGCCTAAAGTAGCGTTTGTAGGGAATAGGGTTTTGTAGAGAGTGTAATTTAGAATGTGGTTGTAATCGCAGGAGCAGATAGTGGAATAGACTTCTACTTTAAGTACTTTAAGGAGGATCACGATGCAACTTCAACAAACCATCAAATCTTTCATTCGACCTGGAGAACAAAGTGGCTATGTAGCCGAATGTTTTGAGATCTCGGTCGTAACTCAAGGTGAAACTCTAGATGAGGTCGTCAAAAATTTGCAAGAGGCAATTTCTTTACATCTAGAAGGAGAAGATCTAACCGAGTTTGGTCTAGTCGCTCATCCCTCAGTCCTGGTGACATTCGAGTTACAACCTACCTATGCCCAAGCTTAAACGGCTATCTGGCGCTGAAGTCGTTGCAATTTTGCAGCAGTTTGGTTTTCAAGTTTACAGTCAGCGGGGTAGCCATATCAAGCTCCGTCGCGTCAGCGAAACAGGCAAAGAAACCCTCACAGTTCCTAATCATCGTCAGTTAGATACAGGGACGTGTCGAGCAATCTGTAGGCAAGCCTGTCGATATATTTCTGAGACAGACCTGTTTCGTTACTTTTATGAGTAAGGAAATAATAGAAATTTAAATAATTTTCAGTCTCTGTTCTCTTGAAAAGAGTGTGTTGATGGGCACGCTGTGCTTTGCCCATTCTACGTTTGGGGGTCTGCAAAGATTCTGGCAAAACCTGCCCCTAGCTAAGGGTGAATTCTTTCTTAGAAATCTTCTTACTCCGACGCTGATGATAACTGTTGTCGTAGCTCCCGGAGCATCTTGCTGGTGCCTTCCTGAAAAGCTTGTTGGACTAGACGAGGAATCAAACCTACAACAGGAATATCTGGAAAGGTAAGACTGGTTGACGATTCAACATAGCCATCTGCCTGTAAAACGTAGATTTTGAGACTTGCCATTTCATACACCCACACCTCTGGTACTCGCAGAGCAACATACGCACCCAGGGTGGTTCTTGAAGTTACATCAGATTCGATCGCCAGATCTGGAGGTGGATCGGTCGTCATATCCAATCGTTGTCGGTTACGAACTCGCCCTGCATTTTGGATATAGAAACAGGTGTCGGGTTCTAATCCAGCTTGTTGAGGCTTTTTGAAGGTGGTAGACCCAAAATCTTCCCATGCCCGGTCTTGAGCATCAAGGAGAGCCGTCACGATATATTCAATAATGCGGTGAGGGCGTTCATGACTGGGCAATGGAGCTATGAGTTCTAAGATGGTGTCATAGTAATTAATTCGAGGAATGCGGCGGTCTTCTCCCAACTCCACCAGCAGTGCCTCATATTGCTCCCAAGACACCGCCTCAATCAGCAGATGGCTTCCAGGAGAGAGGTGAATTCGATGAATCGGGATGGCAATCGGAGAAGTAACCATAGGGATTTATTTCACTCTCAAACGTAACTCAAAAGCAAGGTCAGCCCGATAGAAACACACATCAAACTCTGTACTAGACAGACCAACACTATTGGTACGCTCGGTAAAAGGAAATCGCCTGCCGTCAAGCATTGCCTTCTTGCCTTGCTGCTACCAAAAAATCTGAAAGTGTTTGAGCTGTTTCATGCGCTTCATACGGCGACCACATAACTGCTTCAGTAGAGGCTAACTGCTCTATTAGCACCTTTTCCTGAGACTGGCTATCAGTTGCTTCTAGCTCACATCCATTTTTCTTTTGCTAGCGGTAGCAGAAAATGATGAGGCGAAGTTTATCTTGGTGAGACAGCTGGTTAACAGCAGGCAGTAATTCAGAGAAAATCATAAGCTATAAAGAATGTTTACTTATTACCCTAGCGTAATTAAATTAGATACCCTCTGTTTATCTGCCTGTTTGAGGTTTGCAATAGGATTACAGCCGCAATAAATGACTGAATTAGAATGCACCAGCCTATATTGAGCAGGTATAAATACTTCTTTTTATTCATCAAACCTCGGTGCACTTGTCAAGCAATAGATTGAATTATTGACCGCTAAACTTATTCAAAAATGTTAACTTTTCTAAACGATTAAATTAAAAATATATCGGCGGATAGGGGTGTCATATCCGTTAAAGTGTTACACAAGAAACAGACAAAAAATTGCTTTGACAAGCAAAGATAAAAGTGTTGGGAAGCTTGCAGTGCAGGTAGCCCTGCTTTCTGTTATTAAGCTGCGTTTTGGATCAGGTGAAGTGCGATCGCCCCAAAGTTATCGTTCTTTTATCTGTTTCTTTTGCTTAAAATAAGCAATCTTTTGTCCGACTAGTTGCCCCGAAGCTGGGAGTTTGATCAACTCACTGACCTCACTATCTTCGCTTAACATCTTTGCCTGACAATTTATGAATTGCCTTAACAGATATGAATGTTAATCAGCAGATTCGCAGACTCAAACACTTTCTGCAAACGCATTTTCTGCACAAGCTGTCGTCCCGTCGCCTGCGCCTATGGGGGATGGCGATCGCCGCTTTTCTGGGCGTGCTTTTTTACGGGTTGGTGGTGTTGAGCCAGCAGCCCGTTACCATTAGTTTTCTGGTGAGTGCCCTGGAAGCCGAACAGTTTCAGCCGCTAGTTGAGCAATTTGAATCCGAAAACCCGGATGTTCGGATTCAAATTGCTCCGGCTCCCAATGCCTCTGATGCCGTTGAAGGGTTATACACTTCATCATTTTTATTGGGTGATTCACCCTATGATCTGGTGCTAGCTGACATCACCTGGATTCCTAAATTTGCGGCTGCAAACTGGTTACTTCCACTGTCTGACCAGATTTCTGAAGAAGAGTTATCCGCTTTCCTCCCGGCTGATATTGAAGGTAGCCGCTACGAAGGTGAGCTATATCGGGTGCCCATGCGCTCCGACGTTGGCGTACTTTACTATCGCACCGACTTATTAGAAGAAGCAGGTTTGGAACCGCCAGACACCTTTGAGGAACTGATTGAAGTTTCTCAACAGCTTCAAGAAGGCAATGTGGACTGGGGCTATGTCTGGCAGGGAGCGCAATATGAAGGACTGTCCGCAGATTTTGTTGAAGTGCTGGCTGGGTTTGGTGGCTTTTGGGTTGACCCTGAAACTCAAGAAGTGGGGCTTGACCAACCTGAGGCGATCGCCGCTGCCGAATTTCTACGCAATACCGTGACCGAGCGCGTTTCCCCCCCTGGTGTGACGAACTATCAAGAGGTTGAAACGCTGCGAGTATTCCAAAACGGCAATTCTGCTTTCATGCGAAATTGGCCCTACGCTTTCCCTGAAGTTAACCAGGAAGGTTCTCCTATCAACGGAAATGTTGGCATCAAGCCAATGGTTTCCAGCGCTGAAGGGGAAGGCGGTGCCTGCTTAGGCGGATGGGGATTTGGCATCTCCGCAACGTCTCCCCACCCCGAAGAAGCCTGGAGAGTGATTGAATTCATGACAGGCGAAGAAGCTCAAAAGCTGTTTGTGATGGAATACGGCTATGTGCCTAGCCGCGTCAATTTGTTCACCGATCCTGAAATTGTAGGACGATATAGCCACTATCCCCAGTTGTTAGAAATCGCAGAGCAGGCTGTATTGCGTCCACCTGTGCCGCAGTATACGCAGGTGTCTGATATTCTTCAGCGCTATCTGAGTTCGGCAATTTCTGGACAAATTTCTCCAGAGCGGGCAATGGAACGGGCAGCGGGCGAAACGCGCCGATTGCTTGGCAGGTACTCTAACAATGACGCTTAGGGAGGCGATCGAATGACTACAACGACAGACCCAATTCGCGCCAGAGAGCAACGCACGGGCTGGATGCTAATTGCACCGGCCGCCCTGATTTTGCTAGCGATTTATGCCTATCCAATTGGTCGTGCCTTTGTCCTCAGCTTCTTTACCGAAAACTTGAGTACGGGCTTAGAACCTGTCTTTTCAGGCGTTGATAATTACGTGCGAATGGTGCTGGACGGGCGATTCTGGCTCAGCATCTGGAATTCCACCCTCTTCACGGTTGTCTCCCTGATTCTAGAACTGATTCTGGGAATGGCATTTGCCCTGATTTTGGATCAGGCTTTTCGTGGCAGAGGGATTGTCAGAACGATCGCCATTCTGCCCTGGGCGCTGCCAACTGCCATCATTGCACTGGCTTGGCGCTGGATTTTTAACGACCAGTACGGCGTGTGGAACGATATGCTGGTGAACTGGTTTCATATCATTGAGAATCCAGTGAACTGGCTAGGAAACCCCACCTGGGCAATGATTTGCGTGATTGCGGCAGACGTTTGGAAAACCACTTCTTTTGTCAGCATTTTGCTGCTGGCAGGCTTGCAGTCAATCTCTCAGGATTTGTATGAAGCTCATTCAATTGACGGGGCAACCCCCTGGCAAAGCTTTCGCCAAATCACGCTGCCGCTGTTGATGCCGCAAATTTTGATTGCCAGCCTGTTTCGCTTTGCTCAAGCCTTTGGTATTTTCGACTTGCCGCAGGTGATGACGGGCGGTGGTCCCGGTGGCGCAACGGAGATGGTTTCCCTCTACATCTACGCAACCGTGATGAACTATCTAGACTTTGGCTATGGAGCTGCTCTGGTGGTGATCACATTCCTGGTTTTAGTTGCGGTAGTGGCACTCTCCACTTTCTTCTTGTCCAAAGTTCGTTCTGCAACAGGAGCGGAGTAACCTATGACTACTACAGCCCAAGATACTCCTCGTCAAACTCCGCCTGCGGGTGATGCTACACCTAAAGCACAAAGCTTTCCGTTAAAAAAAGTGCTGCTCTGGGTTGCTGTTGTGGCGGTTGTCCTGTTTAGTCTGGGACCCGTGATGTGGCAGTTGTTGACCTCCATCAAAACGAATGAGGCAATTACCCAACTGCCTGTGGTTTACTTCCCGGCTCCCGACCAGTACACCTTGCGGCACTACATTGAGCTATTCACGCGAGAACAGTTTGGCGCTTACATTTTCAACAGTGCATTTGTAGCGGTCACGTCTACCCTGTTGTGTTTGGCGATCGGTTCGCCTGCGGCCTATGCGCTGGCACGATTGCGGCTACCGGGAGAGCAATTTATCCTGGCGGCTGTGTTAATCGTCACCCTGTTTCCTTACATTCTGCTATTCCTGGGATTGCTGGAAATTGTACGAGTGACAGGTCTTGCAAACAATTATTTGGCGCTGATCATTCCCTACACGGCAATCAATTTACCTTTGACGATTCTGGTGATGCGGAGTTTCTTTCAACAGTTGCCCCGTGACCTGGAAGATTCTGCTAAGGTGGACGGCTACAACACGGTGCAAATGTTAACTCAGATTGTCTTACCTATGACGCTTCCTGCCCTGGTGACAACGGGAATTCTGGCATTCATTTTTGCCTGGAATGAGTACATTTTTGCCCTCACGTTCATGACCCGCGAAAATTTGAAAACCATTCCCGTTGCGGCGGCTCAGTTAGGCGGTACAACGTTGTTTGATGTGCCGTTTGGGCCACTGGCGGCCGCCACCATTGTCGGGACATTACCACTCATTCTTTTAGTGCTGTTCTTCCAGCGCAAGATCGTTCAAGGATTAACGTCTGGTGCGGTGAAGGGATAAGGAAAGGGGCTAGGGGCTGGGG
>JAAUTN010000281.1 GCA_012031415.1 Leptolyngbyaceae cyanobacterium SM1_4_3
CCAGGTTTTTGAAGTTCAAAATAAGGCTTACAAGTTCAAAACCAGGTTTTTGAAGTTCAAAATAAGGCTTACAAGTTCAAAACCAGGTTTTTGAAGTTCAAAATAAGGGTTTTGAGTTTGAAACTCGATCTATAAGTTCAAAATTTAGTTTTTGGATGTAAAACCCTGGTTGCTTGAAAAAAAACTGGCAAGAACTTACACAAACAACCAGATCAAAGTCCCTCTCCCGTTTTGGGCTACCGTGTTACACATTTCGTCCGAGGAGACAAACCCTGGCTTGATCCTCCTAAATCCCCGTTGAAAAGGGGGACTTCCGATCCGGTTCCCTCCTTTTTAAGGCTGCGGTGTACTCACAAGCTCTACTCCGACTTCAAAATCCTGCATTTCGCCCCCCAATCCCCCAAGATGGAGGACTTCCGAGCCGTGTGCGGCAGGGATTTCCAGTGGCTCAAAGTCCCCCAGAATGGGGGATTTAGTGGGCTGAGAGGACTTGTGTGTACACCGTAGCCTCTGTCCTTAACAAATTGCTTGTGTGGGACAATCTCTAGAAAGTAAAATCTCAGCATCGTAACCAGAAGGTAGAACGTGGTTCAGACCTCTTTATCTCCTTTATCTGTGGATCTGTCAGATCAGCATCCCGATAACGCAAAGCCATCTTTGAGCCAACAGCTTTGGGAACTGAGCGATCGCATCATCGCCGGATACCGTCTCAGTCGTGAAGAGGCGATCGCCCTCACCCACATCGAAGGACGGGAAAACATTCTGTTGCTGTGCGAAGCGGCAGATCGGGTGCGTCAAGCTTGCTGTGGCAACACCGTTGACCTGTGCAGCATTATTAATGTGAAGTCGGGCAATTGCTCAGAAAACTGTGGATTTTGCTCCCAGTCAGCCTACCATCCTGGAGAAGATTCGCCCGTCTACGGACTGAAGCCAACCGCCGAAATTTTGGCTCAGGCAAAAGCCGCCGAAGCCGCCGGAGCCAGACGCTTTTGCCTGGTCAGCCAGGGGCGCGGGCCAAAGTACAGCACCAAGTCCACCGAATTTGAGCGAATTCTGGAAACCGTGCGGCAGGTGATTGCCGAAACTAACATCAAACCTTGCTGCGCTTTGGGTGAAGTCACGCCCGAACAGGCTGAGGCACTGCGAGCTGCCGGAGTCACCCGCTATAACCACAACTTAGAAGCGTCAGAAAACTTCTTCCCCAATGTTGCCACTACCCATAGCTGGCGCGATCGCGTCCAAACGATCAAAAATCTCAAAGCTGCTGGCATCCAGGCCTGCACAGGCGGCATCATGGGCATGGGCGAAAGCTGGGAAGACCGAGTTGATTTAGCGCTGGCATTGCGCGAACTAGAGGTCGAATCCGTGCCGCTAAATTTACTCAATCCTAGAGCCGGGACTCCTCTGGGCGATCGCCCCAAATTAGATGCATACGAAGCTTTGAAGGCGATCGCCATTTTCCGCCTGATCCTGCCCCAGCAAATCATCCGCTATGCAGGTGGACGCGAAGCCGTCATGGGCGAACTGCAAGCGCTTGGGCTAAAATCAGGCATCAACGCTATGCTAATCGGGCACTACCTTACCACCCTCGGACAACCCCCAGAGCAAGACCAAACCATGCTCCAAGAACTCGGACTCCAGGGCGGCGAAGCCCCCATCCCGGCATTTTAAAGAAGGTTAATTTTTTGTGTCTCACACAAAAAATTAACCTTTAAACCTCTAGCCCCTAGCCCCTAACCCCTTCCTCTAATTTGAAAGTGTCCCCTCCCACCGAACTCCTGTGGGCCTTAATCGGCTTGATTCTCACCATCGGTGGCACCTTTCTGGAAGCGTTCACCACCAACTTCCCCTGGAATTGGAGTCAAGATGGCGTACAAACCTATTCCCTGCAAGTCAACTTTCAGGTAGGAGCCGTTTTGCTGGTGGGTTGTCTGGGTGGAAAGCGGGCTGCTGTCCTTTCCCAAATTGCCTACCTGATTCTGGGCTTAACCCAGTTTCCGGTTTTCACCCAGGGGGGCGGACTGGACTATATCTACCAGCCCAGCTTTGGCTACTTGCTGGGTTTTATTCCAGGAGCATGGGTCTGCGGCTCATTTGCCTTTCGGCTGCCATCGCGCCTGGAATCTTTGGCCTTTAGCTGCCTCTGTGGGCTGTTCACCATTCACGCAACCGGATTGGGCTATCTAATTGCGACCTACACGCTGCGCTGGGTAGACATCAACGCCCTATCCTTTCCTCAGGCAGTCTTAAACTTCTCGATCTACCCTATTCCGGGTCAACTTGCTGTAGTTTGCGCGGTTACAGTTCTTGCCTTTGCACTGCGTCATCTCATGTTCTACTAGTAATGTAGAAATTTTGTTCAGCAACCCTCTCGGTCTGCATTCATGAGCATTAAGAATCAACTCTTTTGGGTTGCTGCCTTCGTTGGCTTAGTACTCGACCAAATCACTAAGTATTGGGTCGTTCAGGCAATGGAGTTGGAACAGTCCATCCCAATTTGGGAAGGCGTATTCCACTTCACCTACGTAACCAATACAGGAGCCGCCTTCAGCCTGTTCAGTGAATCAGGCGGTTGGCTGCGCTGGCTGTCTCTCGGCGTAAGTTTGGGGCTAATGGCGCTCGCCTGGTTTGGTCCCGTGATGAATCGTTGGGAACAGGCAGGCTACGGCTTTATTCTGGGAGGCGCTTTGGGCAACGGCATCGATCGCTTTGCCGCCGGAGAAGTCGTAGATTTTCTAGAATTCCGGCTGATTCGGTTTCCCGTGTTTAATCTGGCAGATGTCTTTATTAATATTGGAATTGTTTGTCTGCTCATTGCCATTTTCTACAACCCGCCCCGCTCCAACGGGACGCGAAGCGGCACCACAGAAAAATGAAGCCAGAAAAATCTGAGAAAAATTAGTTTTGTGGTTAAGTTCTGTATAGAATAATCTTTAACAGATATTTTAAGTTTGGCTAGCGTTGGCTGCTGTCCAGTCCCTTTTGACTGTTGTCCAGTCCACCTCTAGGGATGTGTAACCATGAGTATTGAAGCAGATCCGAAAAATTCTGACACTGTTGAACTGGCTGAACCCAAGCCTCTAGATCGCTATGAATGTGGCTCTTGTGGCTACGTTTATGAGCCTGCCAAAGGAGATGACAGGCGTAGCGTTTCTCCAGGTACAGCTTTTGAAGCCTTGCCTTCAGACTGGCGTTGCCCAGTTTGCAATGCTTCCACTCGGCAATTTAGCAACGTTGGACCAGTGGGCAATCCTTCTGGGTTTAAAGAAAATCTGGGCTATGGATTTGGGGTAAACAACCTCACACCGGGTCAGAAAAACCTTCTGATTTTTGGTGCTTTGGGCGTGGGCGTTTTATTTTTCCTCAGCCTGTACGGGTTGAGGTAAAGGACGATCGCCCCTTTGTTTTTTTGAAATCCAGGCTATTTGAAAACCGTTGACACAAATTCTGATGCACCCGACTCTGAAACCCTTGAGACAAATTGTAATATTGCTAGCAGCAGTCCTATTTTGTACGGGTTGCGCTCAGGCTTATTTGCCGTCTATCCCCTATAACCCCTGGCAACCCGTTGCCCTTTCCACCGATGCAACTCTTTCCGATGTATCTTTTACCGATGATCTCGATCATGGCTGGCTAGTCGGCAAAAACTCTACGCTGCTAGAAACATTTGACGCTGGGCAAACCTGGCAACCGCGTACACTTGAACTCGATGAAGGACAAGCCTATAGCTTCACCTCAGTTAGCTTTTCTGGACAGGAAGGATGGGTTGTGGGTCAGCCTGCAATCTTGCTGCACACGACTGACGGTGGGCAAACCTGGCTAAGAGTCCCTTTGAGTGACAAACTTCCAGGCTCACCTAACACCATCCTGGCTTTGGCGAAACAGTCGGCTGAGATGACTACTGATATTGGTGCAATCTATCAAACCGAGGATGGTGGGCAAACCTGGCAGGCGATGGTGCAGGAGGCGGTTGGGGTATTGCGGAATATCTCGCGATCGCCTGACGGCAAATACGTCGCCGTTTCAGCACGAGGCAACTTCTACTCTACCTGGGAACCGGGGCAAGAGGCCTGGCAACCCCACAACCGCACCAGTTCGCGCAAGCTACAAAACATGGGCTTTAGTCAAGATGGACGACTGTGGCTGCTGGCACGTGGGGGAATCGTTCAGTTTAGCGAACCTGACAGCACTGAAGAATGGAATAAGGCAACCAATCCAGAGTTCTCGACCAGTTGGGGGCTGCTCGATTTGGCTTACCGCACACCTGAAGAAGTCTGGGTCGCTGGCGGCAGCGGCAACCTGATTCGCAGCAACGACGGCGGCGTAACGTGGGAGAAAGATCGGGATGTAGAAAACATTCCGTCTAATCTGTACCGAATTGTTTTTGTTACCCCCGATCGCGGATTTATCTTAGGTCAACGCGGTACGCTATTAAGGTATCAACCTCAGTCACAGGCTGCTTAGAGGTCAGAGCAAACTATCTCCAAACGTGCAAACCTAACGGCTTTGAACATTTCCCATACCAATTTGATTTGAACTTACAGCAGTTTTCACTTGCATGAGACACAAATTCCTGTAGGGGCGAATAGCCATTCGCCTCTACCTGTAACCTGTTCATCTGCAAGATGCTGTAAGCAGAATAAATCCCTACGGAACAGGCAGCTTAAGCCCCTTGTTAAGGATATTTGTATAAAGGATTGGTATTAAATCTGATATCAGGTTTGCACCTGGAACTGTGTTTGCTTGTGACTCTTTGCTTACTCTCGTATGATATAGATCAGGATTCAGTTGTTATTGGGAGGAACTTGAATGGCAGGTACTACTGGAGAGCGTCCGTTTACCGACATTGTTACTAGCATTCGCTATTGGGTGATTCACAGCATCACTATTCCAGCATTGTTTATTGCAGGTTGGCTATTTGTTAGCACGGGTTTAGCATACGATGTGTTTGGCACCCCCAGACCTAACGAATACTACACTCAAACTCGCCAAGAATTGCCCATCGTTCAAGATCGTTTTGAAGGCAAACAACAGATTGAACAATTTATTGGAGAATAGTTCTAAGCAGTAAATTGGACAGCAATCTGAATAGCCTTTTGCATAGCAGTTTCAGAAGTGATCAAAAGAGATTATGACCAGCAACAGCCCTAATCAACCCGTTTCTTATCCGATTTTTACCGTTAGATGGCTAGCGGTTCACACCCTTGCGGTTCCCACAATCTTCTTCTTGGGCGCGATCGCATCAATGCAGTTTATTCAACGTTAGGAGGGTCCATGCCGCCAACCAGAGCTCCAAACCCCAACAAGCAACCCGTCGAGCTAAATAGAACTTCGCTATACCTGGGGTTACTGTTGGTTTTTGTTCTTGGCATTTTGTTTTCAAGCTACTTTTTCAACTAGTTAGTGATACCGTTTCTACATGAAGCCGTCTATTTTGGAGCGTACCCCGCTCTAAATAGACGGTCTTAAAGAAAATAGGTCGTACCTATTTCCCGTACTGTGTTTCGTGTGAGTTAGGAGGTAAATCAATGTCTGGAACTGGCAGAATTCCTTTGTGGGTTGTGGCAACGATTGCTGGCTTAGGCGTAGTTGCCATCCTGGGACTTTTCTTTTACGGTGCTTACGCAGGTTTAGGTTCTTCAATTTAAGAATTAGGTCGGCTTACAGGTCAAGAGAAAAGGGAGGAGCGGTTAACCGCTCCTCCCTTTTCTCTTGTTTGCTAATTGGCGCTTGCAGCACTAGTTAACCAATTAAGTTGCCAAACGTTTCTAGCACTCCAGACTTAAATACCTGGAAGACTAGATAAGCAAACCCTGCGCCGCCAATGCCACCGACTAAAAAGCTGCCTGCAAACTCACTCCAGCCTTCTGAGGTGCCTAACGCTTCGGGTGGGTTGGGTGTGGTGATGGTGGCGATCGGCTTGCTCACCCCTGCGCTGCCATAGAGCGACAAACAGATCGTTAGAATCACAACTAAAATCACCGCCTCGATCAATCCAACGATATCCGCGACGCTGGAGTTGCGAAACTGGCTGGTGAAGGCAAACGGGCCATAGAGCAAGTAACCGTGAGCCATGCCAATTTCTAGCCCCCGACGTTGAGCAGACAGTCCTGCTCGGTAAGCGGGCAGATTGTTAATGAAGGCTTTTGTAAAATCAGAGGAATTAATTGGGGTGGCCAGGTTGCCAATCTGAGGGTCGTCAGCAGGTTTGACTACTTCCGTCGTCATGTTTGGGTATCTCCAATATGCTTCTGTAATGCTGAAATTTGTACGTAGCCGCGCGATGCAGCCGCTATCAGGTGGGGGAGTCTTCGCGCTCAATGTAGATGAATAGCAATGCCATTGCTACAGCGGGAAAAACCCAGCCCACAATGGGAACAAGAATGGAAGGTAAGTATGAGGCTGCCATAATCGAGTTTCCTAATTAAACCTTTAGAACAAAATCTACTGTGAAATGAGAATAAATTGTTAATTGCTAAGGATTTTTAACAAAGTTTGTTGGATTGGTCATACCAAATTTACGTAGAAACGGTATCACTAGTGAATGACTAATGCCGAACTGCCGCTCATTCTCCAAATTATGGTTAAAGCACAGAATATTGAAAATGTGGGTTTGTTGCAGCCTGGAACTTTGTGGCAACGGGTGATTGAGCAGACCGAGTGGGCGATCGCCCACTCAGCCCTACTCCCCATCCCCACAGACTGTGAGTTTGTTGAGCAAGCAGGCATTCGCTTTATCGTGCGGATTGTAGCTAACCTGGTTCGTAAAGATGAAGCTCAGAAAAATTCCAAAACCAGGCAAGCTTCCAAAGCCAGTTCAGATCCAACAGTCAGCCAGGACAAGAACTTCAACCCGTTTTTACCCTACGAGGAGGATTTGTTTGTTGGCAATCTTTCTGCAACTCACTTATGTTTACTCAACAAATTTAATGTAGTAGACCATCATTTGCTGATTGTCACACGGGCGTTTGAGGAGCAGGAAAACTGGCTTAACTTGCGGGATTTTGAGGCAATGTGGCTCACCCTGGCGCAGGTAGATGGTTTGGTGTTCTACAATGCGGGGCAGTCAGCAGGGGCAAGTCAGCGACACAAACATCTGCAACTGGTTCCCCTGCCGTCTACATCGGATGGAGTGCGTGTGCCGATTGAGTCGCTGTTTGGTGGTGTCAAGTTCGAGCATTCGACGAATGGACATCGGGTGAGTACGTTGGGGCTGCCGTTTTGCCATGCGTTGATTCGTTGGGAGGAAATTGCAGGCTCTCCAGGGGTAGCGGCTCAAGTCACGCTGGAGCGCTACTATACTTTGCTGCGGGCGGTTGACCTGCTAGAAGGTGAAGTCACAGGAACGCGGCAATCGGCTTCCTATAACCTGTTAGCAACGCGAGAGTGGATGTTGCTGGTACCGCGATCGCAATCTAGTTTTAACACGATCGCCATTAACTCATTGGGGTTTGCAGGCGCATTGCTGGTGCGAAACCAGGCGCAAATGGACATCTTAAAGGAGTGCAGTCCGCTGACTGTTTTACAGAATGTTGCTCTACCGTGCCTTTAGCGATCGCATGACAGGTCGCTTCCCTGTAGCTTGCCGTTTTGCCAGATGCCCTCTGCCGTTTCACCATTCTCAAAGATGAAGGTGCCTTGACCGTCGCAGCGATTATCCTTAAACTCGCCAACGTAGCGATCGCCACTTTCTAAAATCCACTCTCCTACCCCATTAAACTGGTCATCCTTAAACTGACCCACATACTGTCTGCCAGTCTCAAAAGTGAGTGTGCCGCAGCCATTGCGTTTGCCGTCCTTAAACTCACCATCATAGCGATAGCCCGTCGGGAAAATCATGGTGCCTCTGCCGTCCGCAGGCAGTCCATTATCTGCTACTGAACCGTAGTAGGTCACTCCATCAGGATATTCATAGTCAGGTTCGCCGGACGGCGACGGGGGCGGAGGCGGCTCATCACACACGAGAGGAACTGGGCCGGAGTTGGGCGGCGTGGGGTCAGTAATGCGGGCGGTTTGCTCAGCGCCAACGCTAAAGAAATGGGCGATCGCGGCAATCACCGCAATCATCACAACTACCCCCGTCCCAATAAAAACTTCTAAAGGAATGGAACGCAGCCTGGATGGAACCAGCGCCGACCAGCGAGGGGCGACGGATGGGGAAGGGGCGATCGCTACCGTTTGGGCATCCTGTTCTTCGGGAAGTACGTCCTCTGGCGGCGACAGCGGCGCATCGTTTAGCGATGACAGCATAAACGCTGTAGACTCTGGCACCTCTGCCGCTGGCAGCACATCGACTTCCGCCGAATCTTGCCAAACCAGCGTAGACTCTGGCTCTGTTACAGCCGAAAAAACACCCCTCGCAGTCGGCTGAACTGGCTCATCAACCGGAGAAGGCAAATTGGGCTGCACCAAGTCCCAGGGGGCGGTTGGGTCAAATTCCTCCACCAGAGAGGGTAAGTGAGCAATCTTGTAGCGGCTGTAGAGTGGCCCAAGCGCCTCCAAAACTTCCTCAGCCGACTGATAACGATCTTTAAAGTGAAACCGCACCATGCGCCTGAGAATTGCCACCAGATCGTCGCCCACCGAAGACATTGGCTGCCAGAGAATTTCACCCGTGTCTGGGTCTTCTGGCAAATCAGACGGGCTAAGTCCGGTGAGTGACTGCACGCCAATGATTCCCAAAGCGTAGAGGTCACTGTTGGGGCGGGGTTTGCCGAGACATTGCTCCGTTGGCATATAGCCCGGTGTGCCTGCAACGATGGTTGTTTTGGGCTGTCCCTGAGCCACAATCTGCTTGACGATACCAAAATCGACCAAAACCAGCCTGTGGTCTTGTCGCCGCCGAATCAGGTTGTCGGGCTTAATGTCACGGTGAATTACGCCTTGAGTGTGGATAAATGCCAGCACGTTCAAAACCTGGTGCAGCAGGTGACAAACCTGAATCTCGCTCCAGCTTTTGCCCTGACGAATCTCAAAGGCTAGCGTGTGCCCTTCAATTAGCTCTTGAACCAGGTAAAACTCTCCCTCCTCCTCAAAGTAGGCTAGCAGTTGAGGAATCTGGTCATGTTTGCCAAGCTTTTGCAGCGTTTCTGCTTCGGTCAAAAAGAGACGTCTGGCGTTTCCTAAAACCTGGGGATCGCTGCTGGCAGGCTTGAGTTGCTTGACCACACACCAGGGGTTGCCTGGTAAACGGGTATCTTCAGCTACGTAAGTTTGCCCAAATCCCCCCTTTGCCAAAGTGCGAAGCACTCGGTAACGCCTGTCTAGTAAATCGCCTGGTACTGGTACTTTCATCAAGGATTGGGCGATCCGCACACAATTCAACATTCGACAGCTTCAAGGCTTCCCATTTCCTTGCTACAGCCCTAACCGTAGTCGGAGTACAGCACGTCAGAAATGAATGGAGTCAGGCAAGTCAAAAGCAACCTGGTAGTGAAACCTGCGTCTATCCCAAGTTAACCTTCATTCGGCAGAAGACGCTCCCCCTCCATACTAATGAAACTCTTGCTGCAAAAAATTCCACTGGAGTTAGTCCGATGGGGAGAAAAATGGGGGTTAGGGGCTGGGGGTT
>JAAUTN010000282.1 GCA_012031415.1 Leptolyngbyaceae cyanobacterium SM1_4_3
CCCTATTTATGGATCAGCTATTTACAGATTTTGACCTGATTGATCCCGATCAGCCCTTTTAATCCTCAAAACTATAGAAAAGGGCCGAACACAGACTTTATGCGGGCAGTTCAAGTCACAGATACAGAACCACTGTTAGAAGAAAAAGTTGAACGACGAGGACGCACTTTTTATGGCAATCTGCCTGTTGTCGCTGAAGTAATTGTTTCCAGCCGTTTCCCTGACTATCGAGCAAAATATCGCGCCCCAATCTACGCCGAAATGGTACGCAACGTCAGAACTCATTTCACCATCAGCCTGGATACAGAGATGCTGTCCTGGTTTCACCACAGGCAGGGAATGAAGATTCCTTTTCAATCAGTAGAAGACATTCTAAACATCTGCAAGGAGTTTGCTCAAGATCAGTGGGATGGCGAACATGATTATTGGCTTGATGTTCAAAACAATCCAAACGCGGCTGGCAAAAACCTAAATTTCAGCGAAATTCGCACACTTTACGAGCCGGAGCAATGCCCTCACAGTTTACGAATCGGTTGGGCTAGCGGAATGCCTGGTACAACGGTGAATCTGCTTTTCAAAGACGAGCTACGTGAAGAGATTCGAGACACTTGCGGCATAAAAGCCCCTGGCTTTGAAGCTCCAAAGTCGAGACGAACAGTTGTTGCGTCTGATGGGGAGATTAAGTACGTGCCCGGATGGGTCAAATTTAAGGTGCTGTAGCGAACAGACCACGAAGCTACTTTCTCTCCAATTGAGTTAAGGTTAAAGCGATTATCTACCATTTTATGAGTGAATATGACAAACATTACCTTATCCAATCTTTCTACTAAGACACTAGACAAACTGAATGCGTTGGCTCAGTTGCATGGGCGATCGCTGCAAGAAGAGATTCAGTACATTCTAGAAACAGTTGTTGAAGCCCAACCATTATTTGACTCTCACATAGTAGAACCGATTCAAGAACAAGCAACCCGTATGCAGAAGCAGCTAGAACACCATGCTCAACTTACTTCATTGCAGTCGGAATATTCTATTGATCGCTCTCTCAATCTTTCTGCTACCTTTGAAAGATTAAGCATCCTCAAGCAAACCATTTCATCTCTGGGTGATTTAACGATGCGGCAAGCGATAGAAGAAGGTCGTTGGTTCTAATGCACGCTTATCTAGAGTTAGCAATGCGTGAGCAGTTGTTGATAGCAACTCTTGATCAAAAATTGGCAATAGCTGCCGAGGAACTTGGCATACTCCTGGGAAATCCAAATAACGAAAGGTGAGCTATGCTAATTCGATCAACCTGGACACTAACTGTTTCAGAACCAACAACTCTCCCTCGTTCCTACGGATTAAAATTAGTCAAAGATCTGCATCAGCGTGCTGCTTCGCAGATACCGCAAGGGTCGCACCTGGAAATGGGCAATGAAATCATTCCTTCCGTTACCTGTTCTGGCATACTAGGAAAAGCCACTGGTTCTGGGGACTTTGTTACCTTTCATGCCGGTGAGTTTTATCAGCTATCGCTATGTGGTTTACAGGAAAGGGCTTCAAAGGCGATCGCCTCTCTCACCTTCGCTTCCAATCCTGACCTACCCCCAACACTGGAGCTTCTCGGAGCCAAATTTCATATTGTTAATCGGGATGACGAAGTTACTAGTTACGAAAACCTGTATCACACTCTAGTTGCCGCTGAACCAGAGCCAGAAAAACGATTTGATCTGAAATTCACCACACCTACCGCATTCTCACAAAACCGAATCTACCTATCGCTTCCTTTGCCGTCTCTAATGTTTCGCAGTTGGCTAGAGCGCTGGAACCATTTTGCACCCGTGTATTTGGGTAGTAGTGAATTGATTCAATATTTATCTGAAAACATTGCGGTTTCGCGTCACAACATTCAGACGCGATCGTTTCCTGTCCACAGTGGCAGGGTCACAGGCTTTGTGGGAACCGTCACCTTACAAATTCTCTCCCTCCCCGATCCGCTGCTGGCAAACGTTGCAAACTTACTTATCCGCTACGCTCAATTTGCCGGAACTGGAATGAAAACTCGGTTGGGAATGGGGCAAACACTTGTCAAGACGGACAGACTGTACATTCAACCAGAAAGCTGACGACATTAATCAAGTTAAACAACTATAAACTGAAAGGAATCTTATGAACACTTTGCCGAATAATTCCAGCAAACCACTTTTCGTTTCAACCTTCCTCTCACATTCGTCTACTGACAAACCTCTCGTAGAGGCAATGGACAAGCGGACTGGTCGTCGTGGTGTATTGGCTTGGCTCAATCGGAATGAGCTTTTAGAGATGGGTCCATTGGATATCATTCTCAAACAAGCAGTTCAGCGGCAGGCGACTCTAACAATTTTCCTCTCTGAAGCTTCCCTAGCGTCTAACTGGTGTAAAGATGAGCTTCGTTGGGCTTTGGAACAGGTGAGGCGATCGAATAACCACAGCTTTCATCATGCCCTTATAGACACGGCGAACCTTATCGGCTAAATAATAGGGGGAAATTCCAGCTTCAATTTTGTCGGCTCAATGCAAACTTCGCATCGCCGCTTGAGCAACCGCCAGCAGGTTGTAGCAAATCAGCGCCATGACATAAACCAAACAAGGCGGCTCTGGGATAAGCCAGGGTGTTGATTTCGCCTCAGAAACATTGTTGCAGCACTTGAAAGAGCCGTTCAATCCGCCATCGCTTTTAATGCAGTGCCGCAATTTGCAACGCATCGGCTCGATGCATAGGCAGATTGGAGAGCAGGGCAATGTCGAGGTCGCCATCTCGGGTCGGCTGATTTAATTGCACCACAATTCGTCACAACCTCACCCTTAAGGTGTCGTTGAAAATCAATTGTACCGATTTATTCAAACACCGCTCCGGTTTCGCTGGCATAAAATTTGTAATATCGATCGCTCCTAAACGCCTGAATGATGCGATCGCGTTCTTCGAGGCTAAAAGGATTGATGTCAGTGTCCTCAGAATCCCCCTTCGGCACTCTAATATCTTGCGACTGAATTTTTCAGATCCTTTACAGGCAAATAAATACTGATGCATCGGTCAATCTTAACAAAATCTTTAGCCAGGGTCCTGGGGGATAGGCTGGGGCGCTTAAACTCTGTATATTTTTCCCAAAGCTCAGCCAGTGAAGGCTGGGGTTTAGAAATTGGGGTAGCGGTTGGGGTAATTGTGCTGAGAGCAGCTTGAGGTTTATATATGGTGAGAGTTGTATCAAATCCCGAAAGAATATCCAGGTCAATTTGTCGGGCTTTGAGTTCTGCTAGCTTACGGTTTTGGGAGGTGTCAGCAAACCCCAAAGAAACGTAGTAGCGTTTTCCAGCATGGCTGAACACAAGCTGTAAGCGCCCGTTAGAAGTCTTGATCTGGACAGAGCCTTTAGATGCTTTTCGCTTGATTTACTTGGATGCCAGGACGGGGATTTGAACCCCGGACACGAGGATTTTCAGTCCTATCTCACTGCCCACTGTGCAAGGGTTTGAGGCTCCTGTTGCAAAAATTCCCCCAAAATTCCCCCAATGATCAAAAGTTTGGGTAACTTTGGGTCATATTCGTTGAGATTGGGGTTGTAGGATCTATCAATGAACGCCATCAAAAATTCTTCTGATGTGGAATACCGCTAGCGGGCTGCGAATTCTAGAAGGAATAGAAGCCAAATTCTATCTTGAGGCAATGCAACTAGCAGTCGATTACCTTGAGCAGTACGCTGAAGCTGATGAAGAGGTAGACGTTTTCACCTGCGATCGCATCTTTGATAGCGCTAGCTTTGAGCAGAAGATAGCGCTATTGCATCGTTGTCTTGCAGCCCTCCTTGACCCAACTGTTGAAGCACCCATATTGACCAATACGGTCGAGGCGGCAGCTTACTTTCCCCTTGCCTACATCCACATGAGGGTTGAGGAAGAAATTGAAATAGATGAAATAGATGGTGACAGTGAACCAGATGACTCCAGATATTGCTACCGTCAAATGGTTTGGGAACCTTTTTCGGCGTACCTTCTACCAAACTGGCAGAATGACGAAGACGCAGAAGAGACCCAGGAGGACGAAGCGATAGTTTACGATATCTCTTCTAACGATGTGATCCTGTGGGAAGAGATTATCGACGGTTTAGCAAACCGGATCTTTTGGGATCGGGATTGGCAGATGACTACTATCAGACCTCAGATTCTAGATGGTATTGATCCCAATGTGGGCACACCAGTAGGCTTAACTGACGACTATATTACAAACCGCTTGCCGAAGGTTAGTCCCAAACAAGTTGAAGAATTGCTTGCAGCAATTAAGAATTGGGGTTAACCCGTAGTGGGAGTGGGGTTAATTTTTCCACAGTCTTTGACAAGTTTTTGCTTCAACGATGCCACCGAGTTACTCCGCTAGCCCTCGTCAAAAGCCGCAGTTATCAACGATAGAGTAAGTCAAGCCGCTAAAGCAACTTCTGGTAAATGTTCCGCAGCTTTATCAATATTAGGCGCGATCGCGCCGCCCAAGCAGTCAACAGTGAGCTTGTGATGCTGCACCACCGGCATGGCAGTCGTATCCGGCTGTCTATCAAATAACTCCTGCCGCAAAGAAAGAATCAGTAGGAGACGACCATCTATTCCTACTGCGGCAATTGCTCTAACCATTCGCTCAAATCAGCCAGAGTTGCAAAGTTCAACAAGGACTCTCCTAACTCTTCTAGTTGAGTCAGGTCAAGTGCTTCAATTTGCGCTTTTGTCGTCATCGGAATCTCGCCCACTTTTCGAGTCAATAGACGGAGAATGAGCGATTGCTCCCTTTCCAGCAATTCCTGGCGCAGTTCTTGGCGAGCTTCCTGGCGAGCTTCTTCTCGTAGTTCCTGATAAATCACAGATTCCTGCATCAGTTCTCTCTGCAACACTCGTCGAATCACCTGTTTGTCTAATACTAACCCAGCTAATATGGCGCTAGCGGCACTCAGGTTGCTCTGCTGCTGCCTGTCGGGTAGGGACTCAATCGTAGCAGCTACGTTCCGCAGAACAGAGGCACGATCAATCGCTCGACTTAGAACAGCATAAGGCAGTAACCCAGGACGCTGAAAGAAAATCTCGGTGGGTTGCTCCCACAGCCGCACCACTTCCGTAAGCGATTAGCAGTGAAAGTAGTTTGTTGCACCAAATCAGAATTGGTGGGGCGCAAATAAATCACGACTTGCACCAGTCGCTTTTGAGGAAACCGTCTGAACACTCGGAGCGCATAGTCTGCCATGCGAAAGGGCATTGTTGCGTCAGGGTGAGTCTGAAACTCACAGTGCAGGACTACCTCAGTCGATTGCAGCAGAATTAAAGCATCGGCGCGAATGGGTTCCAGGGAGAGTTCCGATGGACTAAGTTCGGTAAGGGCGATTGGCTCACGATTAGCCAACTGGCAAAATGGGAGGAATACTGCTCAATAAGAAACTTGGAAACGTTGTCAAACATGGTGCGATCGTACCAGTTGACAGGAGAATGAAATCCCGCCTGAGAAAGGGACGGGGAAACGAAATCCCACCTTCTCAAAAGGTGGGGTAGTTGATCAATGGATAGTTTTGGATACTCCAGGGGAGTATCCACTTCAGCAAAATTTCGTCTTGCTTGCTCCTGTTTCAGAAGCCTAGTAGATGATTTGTACTATTGCATCTGAAATATGTAACAAGCCTCACTGCCCAGCATGGAAGAACTTCCGCAAAGGTCACAATCGCCAACTCCAGAGCTAGCTAACCCACCAGAGCAACTTTTGGTGGACATTCGCCACTTCATCAATACAGGGCGCGATCGCGCTGCTTAAGCTATCAACAGTGAGCTGGTGATGCTGCACTGGCAGATTGGCGATCGTATCCGACGGGAAATCTTGAAAGAGGAACGGGCTGAATACGGGGAACAGGTTATCGATGCACTGAGTAAGATTCTGACAACAGAATACGGGCGCGGCTATAGTCGTAAAAGCTTGTTACACATGATTCGCTTTGCCGAAGTTTTCCCGGAAGGGCAGATTGTCTCAACACTGTCGAGACAATTAGCTTGGTCCCATTTTCTAGAAATCATTTACCTCAAGGAGCCGCTCCAAAGGGATTTCTACGTTGAAATGTGTCGTGTGGAGCGGTGGAGCGTCCGTACCCTACGAAACAAGATTCGCGGGATGCTTTACGAGCGGACTGCCATTTCTCGAAAACCTGAAGAACTGGCTCGTCAGGAACTTGAGGCGTTGCGAGATGAAGATCGAATGACTCCTAATCTGGTTTTCCGCGACCCCTACCTGCTGGATTTCTTGAATTTAGCAGATACGTTTAGTGAAAATGATTTGGAGCTGGCTATCCTGCGTGAAATTGAGAAATTCCTGCTGGAACTGGGAACAGACTTCTGTTTTGTTGCCCGTCAAAAGCGAATGACGATTGGGCAGCAGGATTTTCACCTGGACTTATTGTTTTTCCATCGAAGCCTCCAACGTCTGGTTGCGATCGAGTTGAAACTGGGCCGCTTTAGTCCAGAGTACAAGGGGCAGATGGAGCTTTACCTGCGATGGCTGGACAAATATGAACGGAAAGGTAGCGAAGCCTCTCCCATTGGTTTAATCTTGTGCAGTGAGAAAAACCAGGAGCAAATTGAACTTTTGCAATTGGATCAAGGCGAAATCCGGGTTGCAGAATATTTAACAGAACTACCTCCTCAACCCCTCCTCCAGGCAAAATTGCACCAAGCCATTCAGGTAGCACGCGAACAAGTTGAGAAGCCATAGTTCTATTTTGGGTGTTTTGTCATGTATCCTTCCAGAGAAGAGCTATTTCACGACTTCTCCGAACATCATCCCGAAGGAAAGCTAGAACTGATCGATGGCAAGCTAATTGTTGGCAATAGCTTGGTCGGTAGCCGTTTGCTCCTCCGACAAATTTTGCAAGGGTGGAAAGCAGATGCTGCCGTAGCTCTCGCCCCTATTGAAATTTGGATTGAGGCAATCAAAGCAGGCTTCAATCTTTCAATTCCGGGCAGTTCAACAGATAATCACCTGCTATTAGATGCTCTTGATCGCGAAGTGCAGCAGATTGCTTACCAGGCTGAAGATTTAGCAGCAGGGTGGGGCGGCGACCATTTTCCACACGATCGCATCCGACAGGATTTGACAATGGCATTGTTTGCGATCGCTAAGCAGTTAGGTGGGCAATCGCTGGGACGAGATTTTGTGATGCGTCTGGGGAACAACGGCTTTACCCCTGACCTGATATTTTTCAAAGGTCAGGGACTCAACCGCCTGTTTTCCTATTATTTAGATGGTCCGGCGGAGCTGGTGATCGAGATTCTGCGACCGGGGCATGAATACTGCGATCGCGTCCTTAAACGTCAGTACTACGAAGCCACAGGTGTCCCAGAATATTGGATTTTGAACCCCAGTACCCAGCAAACCGAGTTTTGGCGATGGAACGAGGGTCAATATCAACAGCAGTTTCCGGACAACGATGGATTTTACCGTCCCCATAGTGTTCCTGGCTTAGCGTTTCGGGCAAATTTAATCTGGCAGGAAGAGAACTGGTATAACGGCTTCGAGCAGGAAGCATTTGTGGTTGAAACTTCTGCCCAGCCGTATCAGAAAGTCAAAGAAATGGAGGGACCTGAATGGGGCAGTTTGCCCTTCCAACCTCAACTGTCCCTTTCTCCTACTCCAATTCGCTTTGAGGAGTACATTAGCTGGTGTCCTGAAGCCAAGTTTGAGTTTTTCGATGGCAAACCTCAAATTGGGTACAAAATTGGCACTAAGCATGTACTAGGGATGCTGATGATGACATTTGGGTTAGTCAGTGCGGTACAGGTTCTTCCCCCTCAAACCTGGATTGCGGCTCTTAGACAACGGCTTGACCTGGAGCAACAAGATGCCCAACGAAAAGCTGCATGGTGGCAACTGGCACGGCAGGCAGCGGAGCGGCTACACAACCAATTTGGGCTAAGCCATGTTGGGGCGATCGGAGACTTAGTGCGCCCTCAACCGTTGAACTATTGGTCTGAAATTACTTTAGTCACGCAGGATGCAGATATTCCAGAGTACTGGAAGATTTACGATGCTCTCTCTGAACTCAGCAAAGACCCCGAAATTCGATTTATACGGGCGGAGAATGATTATCTTACGGTAGAAGAGAAGGAGGCGATCGCCCAAGAGATGATTCAGCTTTAGCAGGTTTCCAAACATTGAAATCTATTCAAGAAGCAGGATCATGGGTAAAGCGGTTGAGGGAAATAGCAGGATGACCTTGCAAAGAACCCAGCTTCTCGGTCGTTACTTGAGCCTGGAAGAGTTTTGCACCTGTACGCAGACGTACCAGAAGTATGCAAACCGGATTGACCCATATCCCCAAAATGTGGAGGCAACAATTCCAGCACTAAAGGATTTATGCCAGCACATCCTTGATCCAATCATTGACCATTTTGGTAGGGAGCGATTCGAGTTGACCTATGGGTTCTGCTCAAAAGATTTGAAGCGGTTTCTGGCTCAGAAAGACCCAGAGACGGGGATTAAGAATGGGCGGGTTGATCCAAGCCGGGATCAGCACATGGCGCATGAGAAGAACCGGAATGGCAAGTATTACTGCGATCGCTCGGTGCTGCGTGTGATTTTCGGATTGTGGGGTTGGAGAGCGATCGCTCGTAAAGTGGATTTTGGAGGAACAGTTACCGTTTGACTCGCTGTCCTACTATGGGGGCGATCGACCTATTCACATCAGCTATGGGCACCAGCATAAGCAGGACCTTTGGTCATTTACATTAAAAGGTGTACCAACAAGGTGGGTGGGGATTGGATCATCTAGCCAAATGACTGGAGAAATATAATTGAAGTCATAAATGCTACTTAAAGCCTTTAGCCAAATATGCAATCCAATAATCAGCCAGCATTATTGTCTGAGGAAGATATCAGAACAAGGGTTGTAGCTACCTGGTTAGCGGATCACGGCTTCACTGCGGAAAACATTTCTGTTGAATACTCCTTTGAGATTCGTCTAGGAAGAGGGATATTTCGAGTAAGTTCAGAAAAATCAGTACATTCATCTGTATTTCGACCAAGAGCAGATGTTCTGGTGCGAAGTTGTGTAGACGCTAGGAATCTTCTGATTGTTGAAGTCAAAGCTCCAGATGAACCTTTAGATGAGAATGCTAAGGAACAAGGAATTTCCTACGCACGCCTATTGCGCGACGGAGGGATTGCACCTTTTGTAGTGCTAACTAATGGTAGTGAAACTAACATCTACGACAGTATTTCAGGTGAACTTGTTAACGGTATCCGAGTTCCTACTGAACATTCCTATGCTCAAAATGATTTTCGTGTTACTGCTGACGATCTAGCTCTGCGTTCCGAGGCACTAGAAACCTTTATCTCGCTATCACCGGACAACTTGATTGAATTTTGTCGTATTCAAGTTTCAGAACGAATGCGTCCTTTACGCAGTGACGACCTTCATATTAGACTTCTTCAAGAATAAGGGGGATATGGCACTCTAGAGAGAGTCGGGTTGCTTATCGAGTCATGAATCACGCCTACTTTAATCGCATTCTCCAT
>JAAUTN010000283.1 GCA_012031415.1 Leptolyngbyaceae cyanobacterium SM1_4_3
TTCCTCGAATCAGTTCCGTTCTGCAATCAGACGGACGAACAGCCCGCCTAAAAAGAATTGGGCGATCGCACCATTGTAAAAGGTTTAACCAACCAGTTGATTACCAGCGTGAGAATCACGGGTTTTGGCGCACGCATGGCATTGGCTGTCTGGGTGAAATCGATCTTCACCATGATTGGATACATCATGAAAAATAGACAGATGGCGATCGGAACTGAAACCTGGTAAATGCTAATTGCATCCAGTCTGACTGCAACTTCTGGAAAGAGCCGCCCTAAAGCAATACCTGCACCAATGCAAAGAAAAACCCACACTGTCAGATAGCGTTCAAAGAAATTTAGTCTGCTTCCAGCTTGAACGACTGGTGCTTTGACTTCAGGATTGTTTGCACTCATGATCTGCGACCCAAAAACCGTAAATATCGGATAGAGGCGAACGGTCGATCGCCCCTACGGAAAACTCTCACCAAATTTTCTTTAGTCTCCACTGCTTGCTTTCCAGGCGATCGCCTTCTGGGGCTTTGGGTCAGGCAATTTCAACGAAATAATTCCTGCTGCCAACACCAAAATCATGGAGGTCCAGAGACAGCCGACTAGCCCAAAAAACTGAAAGATGAGTCCAGATAAAACGGTGCCAGCTAGCCGTCCGCCGGAATTTGCCATGTAGTAAAATCCAACGTTTAGCGCCACCTTATCATCATCGGTAAATGCCAGTACCAGATAAGAATGAACGGCTGAGTTAAAAGCAAAGACAACGCCAAAAACGGTGAGTCCGGCAATGATAGCAATGTTGGGAGGGACATTAAGAAGCAGGGCGAGGGCGATCGCCGCTGGCACTGCGGTTAAGGTAAACGTCCAAAACTGAATGGTTGCGGCTCTGGGCGGCTGACCGGAGCCAAAACGATTGAGCAGCGTTGGCGCGAGAAACTGAATCGTGCCATAGCCAATTACCCAGCAGGCCAGGAAGCCCCCAACTTGAGTAAATGTCCAGCCCAACCCGTCATACAAAAACACAGGCAAACCAACGACAAACCAGACATCTCTGGAGCCAAATAGAAAAAACCGAGCAGCGGATAAGATATTAATCTCGCGGCTTTTAGAAAAGAGTTGCTTAAATCCTACTTTTGTCTTGATCCGACCCATTCCCTTAGGAAGAAAAAAGCCCGTCATCAGGATAACAAATAGTCCCGCTGCCATGATTAGCAGTGAGTTTTCAAAGCCAAATGCAGCAAGTAGAGCGCTGCCAACAAAGAAGCCTACACCCTTGAGTGCATTCTTTGAGCCAGTGAGAACTGCTACCCACTTAAACAATGAAGACTGTGCTTCCTGGGGCACCACCAGTCGAATGGCACTTTTAGAACTCATTTTGGTCAAGTCCTTAGCGATGCCTGAGAATGCCTGAGCAACCATAACAAAAGCGACAGCAGACCATTGGGCCCACTCCGGGTTAAGGAACGCCAGCATCACCAGTGAGAAAACCTGTAGCCCAATACCCGCATAGAGCGTTACCTTTAGACCCATTTGGGAACCAATCCACCCGCCCAAAAAGTTAGTGATAACGCCAAAGATTTCATAGAATAGGAACAGCATTGCAATCTCTAGCGGACTGTAGCCAATCCGGTTGAAATAAAGCAACACCAGCATCCGCAAGGCTCCATCGGTGAGGGTAAATCCCCAGTAGGCGATTGTCACCAGGATATAGTTACGCAGGTTGGCTCGGTTAGCAGTGGATGCAGTCATTTTAGGAGTTATGAGTTATGAGTTTTGAGTTAAACCTCTTCAAACTCTCGTTCCGAGGCTCTGCCCTGGAATGCAGAGTTGGAGGCTCTGCCTCCTAGAAACAAGTGGCTCTGCCACTTTGAGGGCATTCTCAGGTAGAACCTGGGAACGAGTAAACAAATAAAGCCTCATAGACTAAGGGCAACTTTTTGCGCCAGTTCTACCATGCGGTTAGCGTAACCCCACTCGTTGTCATACCAGGCGAGAATTTTTACCTGAGTGTCGTCTACAACCATTGTTGAGAGGGCATCAATAATGGAAGAACGAGGATCATCTTTATAGTCAATCGAAACAAGAGGACGTTCTTCGTAGCCTAAAATGCCCTGAAGCGTGTCCTCAGCAGCAGTTTTAAGCAAGTTATTGACTTCTGCAACAGTAGTTGGGCGACTGACTTCAAATACACAGTCGGTGAGAGAAGCATTGAGTAAAGGAACTCGCACGGCCAAACCGTTGAGCTTGCCGTTCAGTTCTGGATAGATTAGCCCGATCGCCGTTGCTGATCCGGTCGTGGTGGGAATTAGAGAAAGACTGGTTGCCCTTGCCCGCCGCAAGTCTTTATGAGGTGCGTCTACGATGGTTTGAGTATTGGTATTGTCATGAATCGTGGTAATCACGCCGTGACGAATTCCTAACCCTTCATGAATCACTTTCACAACAGGAGCCAAACAGTTTGTGGTGCAGGAGGCGGCTGTGAGCAAATCGTGTTTGTCGGACTCATACAGATGGTCGTTCACCCCCATGACGACGTTCAGCGCCTCTTCTTTCACGGGTGCCGCCACGATTACCTTTCGCACTCCTCGCTTGAAGTAAGGCTCAAGGGACTGCACGGTTTTGAATTTGCCAGAGCATTCCAATACCAGGTCAACGCCCAAATCTTCCCAGGGCACCTCGCCAGGAGTGCTGTATTCACTGAAGCTGAGAGGTTGGTCTGCGATCCAAACTCGTCCCTCTCTGGCTTCGACCTCTGGTGCCCAGCGTCCGTGAACTGAGTCGAACTTGAGCAGGTGGGCGGCGGTTTCTGGGCCGCCTTTAATTTCGTTTAAGTGAACAAACTTTAACTCTGGACAGCCCCAGGCGGCCCGCAGTGCAAGTCGCCCAATTCTGCCAAATCCATTGATGCCAACTTTCACCCTCATTAAAATGCTGCCTCTCTGTCCAACAACTGTTCTATCGTGAGATCTTGTGCGATCGCCCTTCAAATACCGTTCCCGCTCTTCCCTGTTGGAAATGATCTAACGCGATTCCATACATTTCCCCCGGTAGAGAGACATAGCCCACCGCTTCTACAATGGTGTCTGCATTCGTCAAATAGTATTCAACAAATGCTTTCACTTCAGGTTTAGATTCTGCTGATTCGGCATTCACATAGATAAACAGAGGACGAGCAAGCGGCTGATATTCGGCATTCAGCACCGCTTCATCAGAGGGCAACACAGGCCCATCACCACTGTCGATTGCTACTGCTCTTAACAAATTTTGGCTCTCTTCATAGTAGGCGTAACCAAAGTATCCCAGCGCATTGGGGTCTTCACTGACCCCTTGCACCAGTACCGTATCATCTTCACTGGCAGTGTAGTCACTTCGACTCGCACCAGATTCACCCACGACTGCTTCGGTAAAGTAATCAAAGGTCCCGGAATCCTCACCTGCACCATACAAATTGATTGGCACATCAGGCCAGGAAGGGCGAATCTGGTTCCAGCGAGTAATTTGTCCTTCGGCTGCGGGTTCCCAGAGTGTCCGTAACTCTTCTAAAGTGATATCTTGCGCCCAGTCATTTTCCGGGTGAACGACGACGGTGAGTGCATCATAGGCGACTGGCAATTCGATGTATTCTACGCCTGCGGCTTCACAAGCCTCAATTTCTTCAGTTGTAATTGGTCGAGAAGCGTTGTTGATATCAGTTTCGCCTGCACAAAACTTTTCAAAACCACCGCTGGTTCCAGAAAACTGCACATCAATTTGGGCTGTTTCATTTTCGCCAAACTGATATTCCTTCACAACTTCATCAGTAATTGGAAAAACGGTACTCGATCCATCAACTAAAACTGGTTGCCCTAATGACTGCTCTGCCTGGGAAGGCGAATCTGGTGTAGCTGTGCAACCTACAATTAAAGTTAGAAGGCTGAAAGCGATCGCCCCCCGATGAAAAGAAGTCAGAGTCGATTTGGAAACTAATCTGTCCATTTCTTCTAAGCCCCATTTTGTTGAAGAGATATGTCCATAGATAGATGAACTTAAACTCGCTTCCCAAAGTGATCCGTATCCGTTAACTGACTCGGATATCTTTAGATACTGCGCTTCAAATCCATTGAGCTTCTACATCTTCATCATTTCAAATAAAATTGATTTGTCAAGTCGTCTAGATCACTAGAGCGTACAGATCTGCGACTTCTCGAAGAAGTCGCAGATCTGAACCTGCTTACAGCGGCTTCGACTTAAGTCTCTTGTCCAACAAAAGAATGTGTCGTCATTAGCGCAATCCCTACCGCCCGTTCTGCAAATAGGCGACTAGTTGTTCTCCTGCGGTTTCAATGTGGCGCTTGAGGAGCCTTACCGCTGTTTTAGAGTCTTCCTGGCGGCAAGCCTCCAGAATTTGCTGATGCTCATGCTGCGACTTTTCTAAATAGTTCATCTTCACCATTTGCAGCCGAATGTAGCGATCGATATTGACGTGCAGCGTTTTGATTAACGATAGAAGGCGGGGGCGATCGCCGCCACATATAGCACAGCATGAAACTCCCAGTTCAGCTTGGCCCAACGCCCCACATCGGTTCTAGTCCAGTCTTCTCTAAGACCTCAGTCGCCTTCTGCAAATCTGCTTCTGTCAATTTGGGAATTGCAAGCTGAAGCGCCAAACTCTCTAGCGCCACCCGAATCTCACAAATTTCCTGCGCCTCCTCTGGAGACATGATTGCTACCGTCGCCCCGCGATTAGGAGAGAGCAGCACCAGCCCCTCTGCCTCAAGCTGACGCAGCGCCTCCCGCAGCGGAATTCGACTCACGCCAAACTGAGCCGCGATTTCGTCCTGCCGCAACGATTGCCCCTCCTGAAACACCCCCTGCACGATCGCCTCTCGCAGCGCATCGGCAATCAGGTCAGGCGTACTCCGCTGCTGTCGCAACACCCCTGCCGCCAGGTCACTTAAATCAACTGATTCCATAAAATGATCGCAGATATTTTATTTTTGTATACAATATTCATTATAAAGGGACTAGGGATTGGGGGCTAGGGGCTAGGGGAGAAGAAAGGGGTTAGGAACGAGGGCTAGGGATTGGACGGTCCGTAGAGTTTATTTCCTAAGGGAGCCTTATCCATTCTCTAACCCTAGCCCCTAGCCCCTAACCCCTAACCCCTCAAAAACAAGGAGCTAACCATGAGCATTCAACCCCAACCAGATCGAGTCATTATCTTCGATACAACCCTGCGGGATGGCGAACAGTCTCCCGGTGCAACGCTAAACCCGGAAGAGAAGTTGGTGATTGCTCAACAACTGGCGCGGCTAGGGGTGGATGTGATTGAGGCAGGGTTTGCAATTTCCAGCCCTGGTGACTTTGAAGCAGTGAACAATATTGCAAAGGGTGTCGGCGTTGAAGGTGGTCCAATCATTTGTAGTTTGGCAAGAGCGGTTCGGCAAGATATTCAGGTGGCGGCAGAGGCAATCAAGCCTGCGGCGCATCCTCGGATTCATACATTTATTTCGACTTCTGATATTCATTTGAAGTATCAATTGAAGAAGTCGCGTCAGGAAGTGTTGGCGATCGCTGAAGAAATGGTCGTCTATGCCAAAAGCTTTGTGACCGATGTAGAGTTTTCGCCAATGGATGCCAGCCGTTCTGATCCAGCGTTCTTGTATCAGGTGTTGGAGCGGGCGATCGCCGCTGGAGCCACGACGCTCAACATTCCTGACACTGTTGGCTACTGCACTCCAAAGGATATGGAAGCGCTGATTCGCGGTATTCAAGAAAATGTGTCTGGAATCGATCAGGTCATGCTCTCAGTTCACACCCAGAATGATTTGGGCTTGGCAACCGCAAACGCACTGGCGGCAATTGAGCAGGGCGTGCGTCAGGTAGAATGCACAATTAACGGCATTGGCGAGCGGGCAGGCAACGCGGCACTGGAAGAAGTAGTGATGGCGCTGCAAGTTCGCAAGTCCCATTTCAACCCGTTTCTGGGACGTTCGGCAGAGTCAGTCGCGCCGTTAACCCGGATTAATACGCAGGAAATCTACAAAGCTTCTCGTCTGGTTTCCACCGCAACTGGAATTTCGGTGCAGCCGAACAAGGCGATCGTGGGGGCAAATGCTTTTGCTCACGAGTCTGGCATTCACCAAGACGGCATTCTCAAGCACCGAGAAACTTACGAAATCATAGACGCAGCCTCGGTGGGTCTAACCACTAACCAGATTGTGCTGGGCAAACATTCTGGTCGCAATGCCTTCAGAACTCGGTTACAGGAGTTGGGCTTTGAGCTAAATGAGGAAGACCTGAACCGAGCCTTTCACCGCTTCAAGGAAGTGGCAGATAAGAAAAAAGAGATTTGCGATCGCGACCTGGAGGCGATCGCCCGCGACGAATTACAAGCTCAGGTTGAACACGCCTTTCAGCTTGAGCAGGTGCAGGTTTCCTGCGGCGACTGCGCTAGCCCAACGGCTACCGTGACCATTCTCATGCCTGATGGCAAGATTCTCACCGATGCGGCAGTAGGAACGGGACCAGTTGATGCTGTTTACAAAGCGGTGAATCGACTGGTGCAGGTGCCCAATGAGTTAATCGAATTCTCGGTGCAGTCTGTCACCGAAGGCATTGATGCACTAGGACGAGTCACGATTCATCTGCGCTATCAGGAACGGCTGTTCGTCGGTCAGGCATCCGACACGGATATCATTGTGGCTTCTGCCTATGCCTATGTGAATGCGCTAAATCGGCTCTATAGCTACTGGCAAAAGCAGTTTTCCGCAGAACCGCACCATAGAGTGAGTCTCTTTGCCGAAATTCCCAATTTTTGAGGTGACTTTGCAGGGGCGATCGCTATCTCTAATTCCTGGCTTCTGACTGGGAATCCGTAGGCTGAGCCTTGCCACGAGAAGCAACTCCATATTCCAAAAGACTTTGTTAGAAGAGCTTGGTGCTGTGTGACAACAGTTTAATAGGTTGCTGCGATCGCTTAATCAGTTGCTTATCCTGCTTAATCAGTTGCTGGTAGGGCTTAATCAGTTACTGCGATCGCTTAATCAGTTACTTATCCTGCTTAATCAGTTGCTACAGCGGCTTAATCAGTTACTTATCCTGTTCAATGAGTTGCTACAACGGCTTAATCGGTTGCTGGTAGGGTTTAATCCTTAAAGAATCCGGTTCAAAGCTTTGTTAGCAAGGCTTAGTGAGTTGTTGCAATTGCTCAAAGCTTTGCTTGCATTACAAAGCGGAGCCTTCTAACAACAATGCTCTGCACAAGATCGATAGCTTGAGAATCTATGAACATTCAAACGGTCTTTAACATTGCTGCTGCCGAGTACGATGGGCTGCGGCGCATTCTAGTTCCGTGTTTTGATGACTTTTACGGTACAGCCGTTCAGGTGATTCCGTTTGAACGTACCGCATCCCTGAAAGCACTGGATTTAGGTGCAGGAACCGGACTGTATTCGGGCATGGTGCAGGCGCTGTTTCCTAATGCAGAATTCACTTTGATGGATCTGGCGCTAGAGATGCTAGAAAAGGCTCAAGCTCGATTTGCAGGGATGGGCAAGTCTCCTAAAATTTGGGTTGGAGATTATGCCAAAACGGACTTTGGCGACTCTTACGATCTGATCATTTCCGGCTTATCTATCCATCATTTGTCCAATGCGGACAAGGAAAGACTTTACAGCCGCATTCATCAGGCACTAAAACCAGGTGGGATGTTTATCAATGCCGATCAGGTGTTGGGCAGAACAGCTAATTTGGACAAACTTTATCGGCAAAACTGGCTCAATGCGGTGAAAACTCTCGGCGTTTCCGCAGATGATCTTGCTGCCGCCCAAAAACGAATGGAGTTCGATCGCCTTGCGCCCCTTGATCTTCAACTAGGCTGGCTAGAAGCCTCAGGATTTCAGGACGTAGACTGCTGGTACAAAAACTTTAGCTTTGTCGTATTGGGTGGATGCCGAGCTGCTGAAGTGTGATGTAGATCTGTCATTTAGCTCCCACCTTTCGGTTCTAACCTAGACGGATAAATCCATAACATAAAAGGATAGTGAGTAATAATGAGATAGGTAGCTCCCTCCGATTCCCTCCAGGCTATACTGAAAGCGATATTGAAAAGCGTCTTGCCGGAGTGTTTTGCAATGGTTCGTCTCGATGAGAATCTACCTGCTGGTGAAGATACCGCTGCTAATATCGAGTTACCTCCTGGCAACCTCTACAGTGATGAGCCACCCTTGGAAACTGACTTTCATCGCAATCAGATCGACTTGTTAATTCGCCTGTTAAAGTACTGGTGGCAAGATCGTCAAGACTTTTACATTTCCGGGAACCTGACCGTCTACTACAACAAACAGCAGCTTAAATCAAAAGACTTTCGGGGTCCCGATGTTTTTGTAGTGTTGGGAACTGAAAAGCGAGACCGTCGCAGTTGAACAGGAAAGACTGCGGGCTGAACAGGAAAGGCAAGCCAGGGAACGACTGGAGAATTATTTGCGATCGCAAGGAATTGATCCTGATCAGCTTCCGGAGCCTTAGTTTGGTAAGCACACGTCAAAATTAGCTGCTTCTCCAAGATATTGCTGCTTCTCCAAGATTTTAAGGATAATAAACCTATAGGGTTCTAAATAACGCCCATGACTCAACGACTTCTAGACACCGAAGAAACTGTCACTGAGCTTGACATCAGCCATCTCGTCATTGAGGACGATACCCCTGTGGACAATTTTCAATCAGAGTTGCAGCAGCGACTACTAGTAGAGCCAATTTACAGTTCTAAGGCACTCTCCTTACCATTTCTAGCTGCTGCCAATGTTGGATTGTTCTATAAACTTAAGGGCGACCCCATTGTTCCTGATATGTTGCTGAGTTTGGGTGTACAGCGAGCCGCAGACCTGTCTGAGCGACGCAACCGTTCCTACTTTGTATGGGAGTTTGGTAAAGTCCCGGAAGTGTGTGTTGAAATCGTCTCCAATGCAGAAGGTGACGAGTTGATCCTGAGCAAAAAGTCACAGCAGAAAGGTAAGGTGACTTGCAAAAAGGATATATACGCTCAAATTGGTGTGCCTTACTACGTTGTGTTTGATCCGCTCCGGCAAATTCAAGGCGAACAAGAGATGAATGGGGCATTGCTGCGCGTGTGGACAATTTCCCCCATGGGCTACACAGAGCTAACCCCATCTCAAGGCATTGTCAGCGTCGGAGAATCGATTTGGCTGGAAGGGGTTGGATTAGGACTGACTCTGTGGGAAGGACCGTTTGAAGAAGAGACCAAGAGGCTATGGTTGCGCTGGTGCGACCAGGAAGGTCAGGTTATTGCCACTGGCTCAGAAGGACAAACGTTTGAGCGTCAGCGGGCAGAACAGGAACATCGGCGGGCAGAACAGGAATGCCAGCGGGCAGAACAGGAACGCCAGCGGGCAGAACAGGGAGAGCCAGGCGGCAGAACAGGAGAGGCAAGCTAAGGAGCGTCTAGAGAA
>JAAUTN010000284.1 GCA_012031415.1 Leptolyngbyaceae cyanobacterium SM1_4_3
GTGGCGCGATCGCTTGTTCTCTGCAACGGCTCCGATCGGATTTGCTCAACTGTTCCCCCCCCCTTCTGCATCAAACTTACTGGAAGAAGATGATGAGGAAACAATTAGAATTACGGTTATAGACCGAATTTTGAACCAACCTGTTTATGCCCCATTTCGACGGGAAGCAACGGTAGAGGATTCTACCCGTCCTGTGTATGTGGTCACTCGTGAGCAAATCGAGGCGCAAGGAGCCAGAACGGTTCAGGAAGCCCTGAGATATCTACCGGGCGTTCTCAGCGATGGCACGGCGGGTGGGCAATTGGGCGCACTCAGCAGCCAGTTTATTCGCGGTGGCAATTCGGCTCAGGTGCTGATTTTGCTAGATGGTCGCCCCATCAATGATGTGGGATTTTTCGGTGGATTTGATCTATCTGAATTCACCACCGATAATGTTGAGCGGATTGAGTTATTACCAGGAGGAGGTTCCACCCTCTATGGTTCCGATGCGTTGGGTGGGGTGATTAACATCGTCACTCGATCGCCCTCTACTGAACCAGAAGTCACGGTGCGAGCTGCCGCAGGTAGCTTTGGGCTGGATGAGCAAGCCATTCAAACACGAGGAACTACCGGTGATTTGGGTTGGACGCTAGGGTATTCTCGCATTCAGTCCAACAATGATTTTCCTTTCGAGATCGATCGCATCAACTTAGAAGATCGCCGCGAGAATGCCGATGTTCTTTACAACAATCTAAACTTGAGCTTACAAGGACAATTAGGCGATCGCAACACCTTTACCTTCAGCACCCTTTACCTGACAAAACAATTTGGTGTCGCAGGCGGAGTGCCTATTCCAGACAGCATTGGAGAATTTAACACGCTTACCCCTGAAGCAGAACAATACACCGATGAAGTGTTGCTGGATCTGGTTTGGCGATCGCAGTTAGGTAGCGGCGATGATTCGTTGCTCACCAGCCGCGTCTATGCTGATTTCCTTAACTACAATTTCAACAACCCTGACCCCAACACCTTTGGCACCAGAGATGATGTCAATCGCCGCGCCTTGGGTGTGCAAGTCCAGCACAGTTGGCAATTTGCCGAAAATCAAACGCTCACCTATGGCGTTGATTACCGCAATACGCGATTGCGCAATACCACCTTTAGCTATGGTTCAGGCACGACTAGTGTCAACTATGACGGTGACATCAACCAGGGTGCGCTGTTCGCCCAATACGAGGTGAATTTCACTCCTAACTTCAGCGGCAACCTGGGACTGCGGCAAGATTTCAACAGTTTGGCGAATAGCTCCTTCACGTCTCCTAGCGTCGGCGCACGGCTGGCACTTAGCCCCAGCACCACCTTGAGAGCTAACTATGCTAGAAATTTCCGAGCACCACAAATTTCAAATTTGGAAGGACTGGCAGCCTTTAATGTCGTCGGCAATCCAGATTTAGAACCCGAAACAGGCAACAGCTTTGATATCGGGATTGATCAACAACTGGGTGAAATCGGTCTGCTGCGGCTGACTTTCTTTCATTGACGATTTGATCAACTTCACGTTTGGTTCTCCCAGCACCTATGAAAATATTGGGCGCGTCAGAACACTAGGACTGGAAGCTGACTTGAATCTGCAACTCGCTCGTAACGTTTATGCTTTTGCCAACTACACGTTAAACAATCCGCGAATTGTGCGCGATTCCAATGCCAACATTGAAGATAACCAACTGAGTTTTCGAGATGCTGATAGTTTAAACGTTGGACTCGCCTACGAAACTCCTGGAGGCATCTACACTGCCCTCATTCTTCGCAATCTCAGCAGTTACTTTGTCAACAACACCAACACTGAGTCCTTACCAGGCTATACAACTGTCGATCTCAAACTTCGCATCCCCCTGGGTAGGACTGTAGTTTTCAACGGCAACCTCGATAATCTATTTGACGAACAATATGAGCAGTATCCGGGCTATCCTGCGGTAGGACGCAGCTTTCGAGTTGGGGTTAGTGCTACATTTTAGGAGATCAATATGGGTGAATTCTTGCGTCAGGTTACACCACTCAACCGCACCATCACAGAACCCTTGCCAGCAGGCGGACAGATCGAGTACGAAGACTTTCCCTGTACGATCGATGTCACAGGACCGCTGCTCTACACGCTGTTTCAAGAACGCTGGCAGGAAACCCAGATTGGACATGTGGTGGAAGGCAGTGTGCTGGAGTTGGAATTTACTCAACCGCCTAAAATTTGCATCCTCTACGATGGTTATCTGACTGTTGTCACCGAGGCTTGGCATATGCACCTCTGTCTGGAGGAGCATTTAGGCGGTCCGCTAGAAAAAACGCCCCTCAAACTGCGGCAAGAAAGATTGATTCACCGTGCTTCGCTGTATCGTCGTCTAAACGAACGGGGAGAAGCTCGCAGTTGGGGGATTCAGTTCTGGAATGGAGCAGGCGAAAAGATGATGAATCTATTTTTGCCCAATCCCTTTGTGGGTGAAGATGAAGACCTGCTCCCAGAAGGCAAACCCCAACTCGAAAAGTTGAGCTTGTATCAGGAATTGCGTGAAACCTACGTTCTGGGAACTCGTCCGATTCCGTTTGAGCAGAATCCCTTGAAACGTCCCTATTTAGCCGTGTGTCGCTCCAGTCGTTGCTATCCTTCGCGCAACTGGCAACCCATCATTGAGGCACTTCAAGAAGCCGTCAAACAAGCCGAACTGGATGTCTATGTGATGACCTCTGGTTGTTTGGAGGTTTGCAAACTGGGTCCGGTCGTTTTCTATTCCAGCGACAGAACCTGGTACACCCGCGTCACGCCTGACATTGCCAGACAAATTGTGCAAGACCATGTTCAGCAGGGACACAAAATCGAGTCTCATCTCTATCCACCGATCCAGCATTCGCCATGAACCGTTGGCAAAGCCCACCGAAGGTATCGCGTCTTGGGGCTATCGTTTTGGGCTGTATGATCGCCCTCTCAGCCTGCATCATCGCACCGCCTCAACCCTCCACTAACTCCAATCCGGAGTGTGTGCAAGAGTATCGCGCGGATGTCGATTACTTTCCAAATAAAGTTCGCTTGACGGATGCTGAGGGGTTTACCGTAACGTATCATCAGCACTACAAAGTGGTCTCGGTGAATCGTCCCTGGAAAGATGCAAAGACACAATTTCAGTATGTGCTGGTGCAGTGCGGAACTCCCATTCCATCCGGTTTTAAGCCAGAGCAAATTGTCCAAATTCCAGTGCGTTCGGTCGTTGCTTTATCCACTACTCACTTTGTGCCGTTAGAGCGATTAAACGTCCTCGATCGCTTAGTGGGAATTAGTAATTTTAAGGATGTCACGACTCCATCGGTGATCGAAAAAATTGAAGCAAACCAATTGGTTGAAGTGGGTGATTCTGGAAATTTGAATGTCGAAAGAGTGCTGGAACTGTCACCCGAATTGGTCACCACCTACGGCACTGGCAACCCGCAACAAGATAGCCATCCTAAACTCCTGGAGGCGGGGCTGAAGGTGGCGATCGTTGCCGAGTATATGGAATCGACTCCACTGGGAAGAGCTGAGTGGATCAAGTTCCTGGCAACGTTTTTCAACCGGGAGGCAGAAGCCGAACAACGCTTTGCAGAGGTGCGGCAGCGATACCAGGCGATCGCGGCGAAAACCACCAATCGTCAAACTAAACCGACTGTATTTTCCGGCTCCGACTTTAAGGGCACCTGGTATGTTCCAGGCGGCGAAAGCTATGTGGCGCAGTTTTTTCGAGATGCAGGTGCTACCTATCTCTGGGCAAATGAACGCACCCCAGGCAGCTTGCAGTTGAATTTTGAGCAGGTCTACGATCGCGCGATCGCCGCTCAATATTGGATTGTTAATGCAACTGATGTCAAAACCCGTAAGGATTTGCTGGCAGCGGACTCTCGCTATCAAGACTTTGCCGCCCTGCAATCTGGCAAAGTGTTCAGTCCGACTGCCAAAGTCAACCTCGACGGGGGCAACGATTACTGGCAAAGTGGCACTGCCAATCCAGATTTAATCCTGGCTGATCTGGTGAAGATTTTTCATCCTGAGTTAATGCCTCAGCATCAATTTGTCTACTATCGGCAGTTGTCTCCATGAAGTGGCGTGCTGCATCCTACCCCTTGCTGTTGGGCATCCTGGGCGGCGGCTTGGTGCTACTATTTGCGGTCAGTTTAGCGATCGGAACGGTGCCCATTCCCCTACCGGATGTGTTCACGATTCTGCTGGGGGGTAATCCCACCAAGCCTACCTGGAGTGCAATCATCTGGCAATTTCGCCTGCCGCGATCGCTGACCGCCATGTTGGCAGGGTCTGCCCTCGCTATCAGCGGCTTACAACTGCAAACTCTGTTTCACAATCCTCTAGCAGGACCGTTCGTCCTGGGAATTAGTTCTGGCGCAAGCTTGGGTGTCGCGATCGTGGTGCTTGCCTCGCAGCACCTTGGGTTTCTCTATGGCGATATCAACATCATTACTGCCGCCTGCATTGGAGCTGCGAGCATAGCAATATTGGTGATTGTGACGGCGCGAATCGTGCAAAGCGCGATCGCTCTCCTCGTATTAGGCTTGATGTTTGGCTATGCGACTGGGGCAATGGTGAATATTCTGCTGCAACTGAGTTCGGCTCAACAGGTGCAGCAGTTTGTCATCTGGACGTTTGGTAGTTTTGGCGGCGTCACCTGGGCGCAATTACCGTTGATGGCGAGTGGAGTTGTGATTGGCAGTGCGATTGCGTTTATCACAACCACTGCCTTGAATGTCGTGCTGCTTGGCAACACTCAAGCTCGATCCCTGGGAGTCAGTCTGAATCGACTCCGGTTTCTAGTTTTACTCAGTTCATCCATTCTGGTAGGAATCGTGACTGCGTTTTGCGGACCCATCGCATTTCTGGGTGTTGCAGTGCCTCATCTCTGTCGAGGTGTGCTGCAAACGAGTGATGTACGATGGCTTCTACCCAGTGCAACGATCGTTGGGGCTGGGCTAGCATTAGTGGCAGATTTGCTATCTCAAGTGCTGGTGCGATCGTCGGTGTTGCCGCTCAACTCAGTCACTGCTTTGATTGGCACGCCTATTTTAATCTGGGTGATTCTCCGCAACCAAATCAGACATTAATCAATTTTCTTAACCCTTTCTCTCTTGCTGTATGCTTCTCCACACTGAACACCTCGTTGGCGGTTATCGGGATCATCCTGTGATCCACGATCTGCATCTAACTCTACAACCGGGTGAGTGGCTCAGTCTGATAGGCGCAAATGGATCGGGTAAGTCTACACTTCTAAAGTTGTTAAACCGCCTGTTAATACCGCAACAGGGGGTGGTGTGGCTGGATGGCAAGGCGATTCACAGTCTCCCGGCTCAAATTGTGGCGCAAAGGCTGGCATGGTTGCCGCAGCAATCGATCGCACCAGAGGGTTTAACGGTGCGACAACTGGTGAGTTTGGGACGCACCCCATATCAACCCTGGTGGCAGTGGGAATTGAACGCAGATGATCGTGACCAAGTGGAAACCGCAATGGCACAAGTGCAGGTGCAACAGTTTAGCGATCGCCCGGTAGAGCAACTGTCAGGTGGAGAGAGGCAACGGGCATTTCTGGCGCTGGCACTGGCTCAAGCACCAAAAGTGTTGTTGCTAGATGAACCAACGACGTACTTAGATATTCACTATCAATTAGAGTTGCTGGAATTGTTGCGGCGGTTGAATCGAGAACAGAACCTGACAATTATTACGGTGTTGCACGATATCAATCTGGCTGCCCGCTATAGCGATCGACTGGCATTGTTGCGTCACGGTTGCTTGTGGGCGATCGGAACTCCTGTTGACACTTTGACCCTAGAAAACTTGCGGCAGGTATTTGACATTGAAGCTGCAATTTTGCAAACTCCCGTTGGGCTTCAGGTGTGTCCATTAACACCAGCCTCAATCTAATAGAAATCTGTTAATTTGGTAAGTCATTGACCCCTCGAAAGTCACGCTTCCCCCGCCGATAGTGTCCTAGAAGTTCGTCTGCTCTCATGTGGAATGGTTTGACCGGATTGCTTGTAGTTTTGCACTTCGGCATAATTTAACAGGCCACATTCGGTCTGACTATCCTGGTCAGGGGCATTTGAGGATTATGAAATGATTAAGGGTATCAATACTCTGAGTTGGGTCGCAATACTGTGTGGAGTGTTGGGATTTGATGGAAGTCAGATCGCGACTGCTGCAAATGGTATACTGCGCGATTCCGCCCAGGACAAATTCGCTTTATTAAATGACCATCAACAACTTGCGCTTCAACTAACTCGTTTGACCGAAACACCCGATCAATGGGTAGAACTGGGACGGCGAGTACATGGTGGCTTTGGCTCCTACATCGCTCTAGGAATTCGTATCGGTTTGGATGCCATGCAACGATTAAATGCAGACCCTCGCACCCTGGATGTCACCTACTACAGTGGGGCGATCGCACCCTGTCCCTGTGTTGCAGATGGCATCATGATTGCCACCACTTCAACTCCAGGACAAAACCTACTACGAGTTGCTACGACTGCCAGTCCAGAAGGGACTTTTGGTGTTGCTGAAATTCGCGATCGCACTACTGGAGAAACGCTTCGCTACACCATTCCGGCGACTGCTAGAGCGCAGTTAGATGACTGGAATCAAAACACCACCGGACGACAACGCTACGATGCTGTGATGAATGCTTCAGAAGATACGCTATTCTCGGTAGAAGCCATTCCCTGATGCACTGTTCAAGTCAACGATATAGTGAGCCAGGTTGGTTTATAGCAGTGATTGAATATCTTTTTCCAAGTCTTCTGGCTTTGTTGTTGGCGGATAGCGCTTTACTACATTCCCAGTGCGATCGACCAAAAACTTGGTGAAGTTCCACTTGATTCCATCTGTACCAAAAATCCCTGGCGCAGCTTTTCTCAGATATTGGTACAGCGGATGGGCGTTACCGCCATTGACCTCAATTTTTTGAAACAACGGGAAGGAAACCCCAAAGCGAACTTCACAAAAGGACTGGATCTGGTTTGAGTCTCCTGGCTCTTGCTGCCCAAACTGATTGCAGGGAAATCCCAAAACAACCAATCCCTGATCAGCATATTTATCGTGCAACGCCTGTAGCCCCTGATATTGAGGGGTAAAGCCACACTGACTTGCTGTATTCACAATCAGTAAAACTTTATTTTTATACGTGTCGAATGAAACTGAGTTTCCCTCAATACTGTTAGCGGAAACATCATAAATCGATGCAGGGGCTTCTACTGCCATAGCGTCACATACTCCCTGAATAAATACACTCTCACTACTCTACAGAATTCCTGGAAACTATTTCTCAACACAAACAGAAGTCCCAGAAGGATAGTCAACTGGAACTTCAGACTAATCTTGCGATAAGTAGCAGAAACGATAAATCACCTATGCCATGCTGTTAAACAACACTGCCCACAGAAAACCAGCCGCACCTACAGCCAGCAGTAAATTCGTGAAAAAGCGACCTGCCTCAGTGTTGAAGCCAAGCACTTTATCTTCTTTGCCAGCCGTGAAAAACAGTGACCATGCCTGGTTTGCACTGATGACTTCAGACTGATCGTTAAAGTCAGGTCTGAATACAACTGGGCCAACCAAATACTTGTTGGGAAAATCGAAGTCAGTTTTCATGAGAGTTATCTCCAAAACAGATAACGCTTACTGATCCAAAACTTGCCTGGAGGGAAAAGCCTACAGCCCTGTCAGCCAGCCAATTACACCATGTCCAGTCACCACTTCCAGGATCAGGGCAGACACAAAGCCAATCATTGCTAGCCGTCCATTCAGCTTTTCCGCATATTCGTTGAAGCCAAACTTTTGAGTGTCATCCACATACATTTTGGGTTCAACCGCATAAACATTAGCGCGTCCGCCTTCTTCCATCACCTGTCCACGAGCCATGATGTTATTTCCTCTTGCTTAGCTTTGTGTAAATAAATATAACTTAATGTAAACAAATATTGCAATAGTCTTGATGTGAACAAATTGTCGTGTTAGCCGAACCGGAAAGTCGGCTAACCGTAAAAACGCTTCTGAGTACCAATACAGCTAAGAATCTCGAATCAGGAGCAACTGCTGCCCAACCCAGCTAATCCGACCTTCCCGCTCAAATTGACCGAGCAGGCGGGTCACAGTGACGCGGGTAGTCCCCAGGGTGTCAGCAAAATCCTGATGGGTGAGTCGGAGTTTGATCAGATGTCCCTGCTCTGACTCATGACCAAACTTGTAAGCCAGCCAATCCAATAGTTGGCAGAACCGATGATAAATTTGTCCGCTGCGAATCCGCAGCAACTCTTGAGTTTGGTGAAGATGGGAGAATAGTATTTGATTTAACTGATCGCATTCACTAAGATGCAAGGATTGAGCCTGGACATCCGTTAAGCACTCCATCTCGTAGGGTTGAATGCCGGTGAGAGGTTGCCCGATCACATCTCCTTCGCCCCAAAAGCCAAGTGCAATCATCGTCCCATCGTCAGTCAGGGTGTAGGTACGCACTGCGCCAGATTCAATTTGCCAAAGCTGGTTGCAATGCGAAGACAAATACTCTCGCCGTTTAAACAACCGAAGTATTAAACCCTCTGGCTTTGCCAGCATTAAATTAGAATTTACCATTGGTTTTATTAGAAGAGGTGTTAGGAGGAGAACCCATCGACACTCGCCCAACCACGCTAATGTTTCGGGATTGTGAGGCGTAAAGAGCATTGACCTGTATTAGATTGGGCTTGGAAGATTCAATCGCACTTCCCTGGAATGATGCGACTGATTTTGTTGCCTGTGGGTCTCAGTAATCAGGTTAGGCATTTCCTGCCAACAGGTTGGGCAGAACCAGTAAACCCCAGAATTGCGAATGTGGCGCAAAAGGCTGCCGTTGCAACAAGGGCAATCACTCATGGCATCTCTACTCCTAATATTGCTGAGAACAATGACAATGTTCACGGTTCACAAGTCGCCAGGTTTGCCCTTCTATTCTTGATAAAGATTCTCAATAAGTCAAGGTGAAGACGAAAAAAGTAAGGGACGTTTCTATGGCTCTGAGGCTTTAGTTCTGCTCAGTAGTGGTGGAATTGTGGCTAGAATTCCCTTTTGAGTAATTCAGGGCGTTCTTGGCGAGGAACAATGCCATCCGAACTGGTATAGTACTGCTCCGCTAATTTCAAGATGGCAGAAGCACTTTGGAGAGGAGGCAAATCGCCAAACATCAGGGTAGTTTTGTCAGGGGCAGCAAAGGCGATCGCGCAAGCTCGATTACAGCCACTTAAACAATCCACTGCCTCAATGTTGTATTCAGCTTGTAGCTGCCATTGATGTTGCAACCGTAACAGGCTTTGCCAGAGATGATAACCGCCTCGTTGCCCATGTAATCTCGTTTTGTTGGGGAGAAGGCACAGGATTTGCAAATGAAT